>CAZTQL010000020.1:0-5510 GCA_964615665.1 uncultured Woeseiaceae bacterium
AATGCCTTTCTTGAAAGTGCCGCCCATGGTTGCGCCATCGTCAGTTCGGTAAACCCCGACGATTTCTCAGCACAGTTCGGTATGCATGTTACCGACGATGACTTTGCAACTGCACTGGCGCTGATGCTGGAAAACGACACTTGGAGAACCCGTGGTGAGACGGGTCGAGACTACGTGAGCAAGACCTTTTCCATGGCAAGTTCGATCGATAGCCACGAGGCCATTTACGCGCAATGCCTGTTAGGGTGACCCGTTTGACAATGTCGCACGGCGGCTTGCGTATCGCCCAAAACAACGCCATGCGAATCGCGGTGACTCGTCACACCGTTCGACTTTAGAATCGCCGAAAACCATGCATCTTGTGGGGGCAGTTCAACGGTAGAACATCAGCTTCCCAAGCTGAGAATGAGGGTTCGATTCCCTTCACCCGCTCCTTGAGCCATGCCGGATACTCGTCGATGCGCGCAGTCCTGACCAGTTAGAGGACGCAATCCTGAAACATTACGACGCCCGCGCGCTAGCCAGCCGGCTTGGCGCCAATGGGGGGGAGCTCTCGCGTGACTTCACGGCTGATGCAATGACTGAAAAATATCTGTCTTCGTATATGAAGTTGCCCAACGGATAGTGATATCGCCTTGTCGCGGCTGTTTCATCAAAAAGCGGTAAGTAGAACCGCCTGGTTCAGCGGCAAAACTGTGATTCCCTTCCTGTCCCGCGAGCCGCTTAAAACCTAAACTTTTCATTCGTTTACGAAAAGGAGCGGTGGGCATTGCCGCGAAACGCCACCGCCGCAGCGGCGGCGGTGATTTATGCGTGGCAATTTGACATAACACATGCGTGTTTCTTGCTATTTTTTGTTGTTGGTCGCCACGAGCCTCGCTTGCGGCGTCTCGACAGCGTCCGAGTCGATCTCCGAGCGCGCCGCGCGGGAAGCGGCCGTCGAGCTTGCTCGCGGCGGAAACTTCGACGAGGCACTCGGGGGTCTCGGGGCTCTGCGCGATGTCGATCCTTTGAACCCACTAAGTTTGCACGATGAGACGGTCGTACTGGGGTGGGCGGGGCGCGATCTCGAAGCGTTTGAGAATTCGCGACTGATCGAATTCCGGACTGCGCCAGACTTTGTCATCAATGCCGTGGCAAGGGCCGCGCGGAACATCGGCGAGCTCGATGACGCGGTGCGTTGGTACGGGATGCTGCTGGACCGGGACGTCGGCAACCTCGACGCACGACGAGGGCTCGCACAGACTCATGCGGATGCGGGAAGCTTTGATCGCGGATGGTCGACGATCGAAAAGGCCCCTGAGGAGCAGCGCAACGACGTCGCCCTGATCCTGACACAGGCCTATCTATACGAGCGCGAGCAACGATTCCTCGAGGCTTTAGCCAGCTATCAGAGAGTTGCCGAGATGCAACCGGACAACAGAGCGGCTCTGAGGGGTGAAGCACTCATGCTGCGCGCCGTCTTGATGCCGCGGCAAGCACTGGCACTTGCGCGAGAGTACCCGGATATTCTCAGCAGCGCGGAGATCCTGCATCTCGAGGCGGACGTAGCAGCCGTGCAGGTTCGCCATGCGGCGCAATCGTATTATCCTGCGTCCCGACGACACGAAGGCACCGATAGCGCTCTGGCCAAGGTGAATGCTCTACTGGAACGTGATGATCTCGATCCAATGACGCGATCGCGCCTTCGTTACGATCGCATCGTTGCGTTGACCAATCGCCTGCATATGTCCGCAGCGATCGAGGAATTCGAGACGCTTAATGAGGATGTCTCGACAGTGCCGGCCTATGCGCTGGCGGCTGCGGGCAGGGCCTATCTGAGTGAACGACAGCCGGAGACGGCACGCGACCTGCTGGAATTGGCGCTCAGAAAACAGCCCGACAATTTTCACATAAAGTTTCAACTGTTTTTCGCCTATGCGGACCTGCAAAATGCCAATCGTGCAATGGGCCTTGCCGAAGAACTGATGGCGACGCTCCCCGAGGTCAACCGGCTCCCCGGTTCCCGGGTAGTCAAGGGCAATGAGCATTACCTGCGCGCGGCCATAATGTTCGGGCTCGCAAGGGCGTACTTCGATCAGCTCGACCAGTCGCAGGAATACTTCGAAAACCTGCTGTCCCGGATTCCGCACAACACGGATATTCGCCATGAACTGGCGAACGTGTATCGCTGGCGCGGCTGGCTGGATCGGTCACTCTCCGAGTACGGACAGGTCCTGGCGGTAGAGCCGGAGTTGATGGCGGCCCGCGTTGGCCAGGCCCATGCACGCCTGGACAATCGCGATTACGCAACGGTCGAGCGGGAACTGCAGTCGCTGGGTGAATTTTACGCCGATGAGCCGATGGTGAAAAAACTCGTCGATCGATGGCAGCTGCACAACAGCCAGGAACTGGTTACTGACATACAGACTGGAGAAAGTAGCGGGTCGACATTCGGCAACGAACAATACAATGTCGATGTTAGCTGGTACTCGAAACCGCTTGCCCGCCGATACCGCGTCATTGCGTTCACACACGATGCGTATGCGGACTTCACGGAAGGCGAGGAACATCGCAAGCGTATCGGTGCCGGTGTTGAACTCCGTCACAGGCGCTGGCTGGCCACCGCGCGCCTCTCGGCACCGAGAGACGGTGGAGCGTTGGGTCTTCGCGGCGCTGCTAACTACCGCTTCAGCGATTCGTGGAATTTCGGGGCGCTTGTCGAGACCGAGAGCGATGCAACGCCCCTGCGTGGGCAGCGCGTGGGTGTCAGCAGCGATCTTGTCGGCGTGAGCGCTGCATATGCACGAAATGAGTCCGCCAACGTTCGGGCGCAGTTGAGATACCAGGACTTTTCCGATGAGAACTCCGGGTTTTCATTCTTGCTCCTCGCTCAGCAAAAGTTGTTCGGCGGGCCGCGCGTCAGACTGGTGCTGAACGGCGAAGCCGGCATTGACAACCACAAGCTGGATAACGTGTCTTATTTCAGCCCCAAACGCAGTCAAACTTTAGCCGCCGGACTGCGTTTGGACTGGATGATGATGCGTCGATACGACTTCGGCCTCACTCATACGCTGTCGGGAATGACGGGTCGATACGACCAGTCGGGATTCGAGGCGGACGACATCTGGTCTTTCAGTTACCGGTTTCAGGCAGACCTGAACGATCGGCTGAATATGAACATCGGCATCAGCCGGCGCAGCAACGTCTATGACGGTAGCCGGGAGTACGCGACCTTCGTGCTGGGAGGCGTCCAGTGGAAATTCTGAAGCGCCTGCTGCCCTTACTGGCGTTCTTCGCATTGCCCGCTCTGGCCGGGGAACTACCGTATCGGGTCATTGCATACCACGATGTGCGAGACCACGTCACGGCAGATTACGATCCAGACCAGTTTGCAGTGTCGACGGCCAGCCTGATTGACCAGTTTACATGGCTGCGGGAGAACGGCTTCCACGCAGTCAGTCTCGATCAGATCATCGCAGCGCGGCAGGGACGGCAGGCCCTGCCGGAAAAATCGGTTTTACTGACCTTCGACGATGGCCTTGCGAGCACTTACACACACGCATTTCCGCTCCTGAAACTGTTCGACTACCCGGCGATTGTCAGTGTGGTAACGAGCTGGATCGAATCAGACACGGTTGTCGAGTACGCCGGCCGAAAAAGGGGGGCGGACGGCTTCCTGAGCTGGGAGCAGATGCGCGAGATGCAGGCATCGGGACTGGTTGAATTCGCATCGCACTCGCACGACTTGCACAAAGGCATTCGCGGCAATCCGCAGGGCAACTTGCAGCCTGCCGGCAAAACCCGTCGTTTCGACGGTTCGAAGTACGAAAGCGAAGTCGAGTTTCAACGTCGTATCGGCGTCGATCTGGAGCGCAGCGTCGCGGCGATTAGCGAGGCGCTGGGGCGCAAGCCAAGAGTCATTGTCTGGCCGTATGGCGCATATAACAGCTTATCAGAGGCGGTCGCCGCCGAGCAGAATATGCGCATTAACATGACGTTGAGTTCGGCTTCCAAAAGCGACAAAAAAACAATTCGCCTCGGTCGATACCTGATAACGGCGAATCCCGATCTCGGCGACTTCAGTGCAGAGTTGCTGCTCGAGAAGCCGCACCCAATCGTGCGCGTCGCACAAATAGATCTCGACTATGTCTATGACGACGATCAAATGCAGCAAAGCCGCAACCTGGATCGGCTGCTGGATCGCATCAAGGCGCTGGAGATCAGTCATGTTTTTCTGCAGGCCTTCGCCGATGCCGATGCCGACGGAGGCGCGAGCGCAGTCTATTTTCCGAATCGCCACCTCCCGATGCGAGCCGACTTATTCAGCTACGTCGCGTGGCAGCTCAGAACACGCGCCAACGTGTCTGTGTATGCGTGGCTGCCGATGTTGAGTTTTGTTGGGGAAGCTTTCGACCCCGACTGGCGCGTGCTTGAGAATCGAGACGGAGTTATCGCACCGGACCCGAATTCCGAACCGCGGCTGTCGCCGTTCAACGAACAAGCGCGCGAGCGCATCGCCGACGTATACGAAGACCTTGCGGCCCATTCGCATTTCGCCGGAATCCTCTTTCACGACGACGGACGACTCAGCGATCTCGAGGACTTTAGCGAGGCGGCTTTCGCCCGTTATGAAATTGAATTCGGTCGGGAAATTAGGCCAGAAATTCTGGCAAGCGACGCCGATCTTCGCCAGCGATGGACCGAACTTAAATCGCAGGAACTACTTCAATTCAGCGGCGAATTGCTGGCGCGCGTACGGCATTACCATCCAGAAACGAAGTCCGCGAGGAATATCTTCGCGAGCGCATTGCTGGATGACACAGGCCCGGATTACCTCGCCCAGGATTTTGATTCGTTCCTGGAAACCTACGATTTTGTCGTACTAATGGCGATGCCTTCGATGGAGGGCGCGCAAGATGACCGGCGGTTTTTCGAAGTTCTTGCCGATGAAGTGCGTCGGCGAGACGAAGGTCTCGAACGCACGATTTTCGAATTGCAGACCGTCGACTGGTCACATTCCACGCCGATCCCGGACGATGAGCTGCGCTTGACGATGCGATGGCTGCAATCACTCGGCGTCCGCAACCTGGGCTACTACCCGGACGATTTCATCGACGGACGCCCGGAAATCCACGAGCTTCGACTGGGCATGTCACTGGCAAACGATTTCGCGAGCGGGCTACGGTGAATATCGAGGCCATCATCAAGGCGCTGTTCGAGTTCGCCTTTTACTATCCGTTGTTCATGTCGTACCTGTGGATGACCGGCGCAGCCTACTATTTCTTCTACTGGGAGAGGCTGAACACCCGACCGCTGGATGACCCTCCCACGCTAGCCGACACGCCGGATGTTACTTTCATCGTCCCCTGTCATAACGAGGGCAGGAATGTCAGGGAGACAGTCGATGCCCTGCTTGATCAGGACTATCCGGGTTTTGAAGTCATAGCCATCAATGATGCGAGCACGGACGATACCGGCGTGATTCTTGAGGAGATGGCAGGCGAATCGGATCGTTTGCGCGTCATTCA
>CAZTQL010000020.1:5610-33958 GCA_964615665.1 uncultured Woeseiaceae bacterium
CCGGCGTGATTCTTGAGGAGATGGCAGGCGAATCGGATCGTTTGCGCGTCATTCACCTGGAAACGAATCAGGGCAAAGCGATGGGTCTGCGAGTCGGGGCTATCGCAGCAAAAAATGAAATTCTGATTTGTATTGACGGCGACGCAATACTCGACCGCCATGCTGCGCGGTGGCTGGTCTTACCATTACTGAATTCGCCACGGGTCGGGGCTGTCACGGGCAATCCGCGCGTGCGCAATCGAACGACCTTGCTAGCAAAGATTCAGGTGGGCGAGTTCTCTTCGATTATCGGGTTGATAAAGCGGGCGCAGCGAATCTACGGCCGGGTTTTCACGGTCTCTGGTGTTGTCGCAGCGTTCCGGCGTTCGGCGTTGCACTCCGTTGGTTACTGGAATCTCGATATGGTGACTGAGGACATCGACATCAGCTGGAGTCTCCAGCTCAATCGATGGGATGTTCGCTATGAGCCGAATGCGCTGTGTTACATCCTGATGCCGGAGACCCTGCAGGGACTCTGGCAGCAGCGTGTGCGCTGGGCGCAGGGCGGTATAGAAGTTCTAATGCGTCACTTCCGGGAGCTACTCAGCTGGCGGGCCCGGCGCATGTGGCTGGTAGCGATCGAACTTTTGATCAGTGAGTTCTGGGCCTATGTGATGGCGATGATTTTCATTACCTGGATACTCGGCCTGTACATGGATCTGCCGCAAGAACTGCAGGTATCGACGGTTCTGCCGGGGTGGCCCGGGGTCATACTAGGCGCGACGTGTCTCATCCAGTTCGGGCTTAGCCTGATTATCGACAGTCGTTATGAATCACGGCAGCTGGGTCGATTCTACTACTGGATAATCTGGTACCCGATGGCCTACTGGGTCATTCATGCGGCAGCGAGCGTCTTTGCCGTACCTCGGGCGATAATCAAGCGCCGCGGCACCCGGGCGATCTGGGTCAGTCCCGACCGCGGTATTCGCCCGGGCATGGAAGACTGAGATGGCTGCTGTAGACAGCAATGTGCATATCGATGCGTCGCACCTTGTGACAAATCGGCGGCGTTTCTCCGATACCTTGATGACGGCAATAATGTGGGTGATCTATTCTTACCTTTGGGCGCCGTTTGTCAGCCTGCTGGCCTGGCTGCTTGGTATCGAATTCGCCTACGATGTGATGGTGCGGGCGGGTGGCGCGAAAGGCCTCGTGAATGTGCTGACTTTCTACGGCATTGTGCTCGTGTGCATAATTCTCGTCGTGACCATCTGGTCGTCGATCAATCGTTACCGATTCGCGGGCATAGACAGACGGCAATCTGTTGAAAATGTCTCGGACGAACAAATCGCGGAGCATTATTCGCTGTCACCGGAATTGTTTGACAAGATGCGAAACACGCGCGTTTCACGCGTGTCCATCAGCCCGAACGGGACGGTCGAACAAGTGGCGGCGGTCGAAATAGAAAGGAATAAAAACTAGCTTTTGCGTCTTGGCCAGAACGATCGGTCGGACACGACGAAACCTGCCAGAACGGCCATGTAAATAATTTCATGCGTGAATGGCTTGCCAGTCGCAAGCAAGTATCCCAGCACTGTAAGTGCGGTCGCCAGCACCGTGCCAGCAAACACCGTTCGACCCTTCATATTTGTCCCCTGACAATACGAGTCGTTATTGTTCTTCTTAACGTAGCACAATCGTGCGGGCAAGCCAGTAACCACTTGACATAAAATCGGGATCAGTACCTCCGATCGCAGATTCTAGCGGCTCGACGTGCGGCACAGCTACTCAGCCGCTTCCAGCGCTTCGCTGGCTTCCAACCAGTTCCACTCCAACGTCTGAATCTCGGTTTTTTTCGCCGCTTGATCCTGAACCAGTTGGGTCAGCTCGGATTTACGCTCGTGATCCGTATAAATAGACTGATCGGCGAGGCGCTCATCCAGCGCCTCCAGTTCCACGCGGCTGTCAGCAAGCTGCTTTTCAATATTGCGGACCTTGTCGTACATTGGTTTGAGGCGTTGGCGACGTTGTGCCTGCTCCTGGCGCTGCTGTTTCCTGCTGATTTGTTCGGGCGGTGTTCCGATCTTCGCGTTATCAGCTTTGCTCTGCGCCAGTTCCCGCTCCTTGAGCCAGGTCGGGTACTCGTCGAGGCTGCGTTTGAAACGATCGACAATGCCGTCGTGCACGATCAAAAGTTCATCGCAGACGCTTCTGAGCAGGTGGCGGTCATGCGAGATAACGACCAAAGCGCCCGTGTATTCGATGAGTGCAACGCTTAAGGCCTGACGCATCTCGAGATCGAGATGATTGGTCGGCTCGTCGAGAAGCAACAGGTTAGGCTGTTGGCGAATCATCAGCGCCAACACCAGCCTTGCCTTTTCGCCGCCCGAAAATGGCGCCACCGGCTCGAAAATACGCTCACCGCCGAAGCCGAAGCGGCCCAGGTAATTACGATGGTCCTGCTCGCGGTCATCGGCGGCGTAACCGCGCAGATGATCGATCGGGCTTTTCTCGGGCTTGAGCAGCTCCAGCTGGTGCTGGGCAAAGTAGCCGATCTTCGTATCCTTGCTGAGTACGCGCTCACCATCCAATAACGTGCTGCCGCTGGCTAACGCTTTTACGAGCGTGGATTTGCCGGCACCATTCACGCCCAATAGTCCGATACGGTCACCCGCCGAGAGGTTGAGGGTTACGTCGCTGAGTATCGGCCCTTCGTCGCTGCCTTCGTAGCCGAGTACAGCGTCCATCAGGCCCAGCAAATGTTGCGGTTGTTTCTTCGGTTCAAAAAAATGAAAGCGAAATGGCGAATCGACGTGTGCGGGCGCGATTTTTTGCATGCGTTCGAGCATCTTCAGGCGACTTTGTGCCTGACGTGCTTTCGACGCTTTGTAACGGAAACGATCCACGTAACTTTGAATGTGCTTGATGTCTTTCTGTTGGCGCACATACAGGGATTGCTGCTGTGCAAGCTGTTCGGCGCGCTGCGCTTCGAACTGGCTGTAGTTACCAGTGAACAAGTTAATCTGCTGGTTCTCGATGTGGGCGACGCGCGTACAGACTTCGTCCAGGAAATCCCGGTCATGCGAGACGACCAGCAAAATACCTTCGTATCGCTGCAACCAGCGCTCGAGCCACAGTATGGCGGGCAGGTCGAGGTGATTGGTGGGCTCGTCAAGAAGCAGAATGTCGGAACGGCACATGAGCGCCCGAGCAAGGTTGAGGCGCATGCGCCAGCCGCCGGAAAACGCGTCGACCGGCTTCTGCAACTCGTTATCCGCGAAGCCCAGTCCGTGCAACAGCCTTGAGGCACGGGCCTCGGCGCTGAAACCGTCAATGGCCTCCATGCGCTCGTATAGCGCGTGCGGGGCGGCGCCGTGTTCCTGCGCCTCACTGGCTGCGATGGCGGCCTGGACTTCACGTAGTTCCGTGTCACCGTCCAAAACGTAATCGACCGCAGAGCCGGTGCCGTGCGGGCTTTCCTGGGCGACGTGGGCAATTTCGTCTTTGGCTTGCAGTCCAAGCTCGCCGTCGTCAGGCTCCAGCTCGCCGAGCAACATGGCGAACAATGACGACTTGCCGCTGCCGTTCGCCCCAATCAAACCCATTCGCTGCCCGGCATGCACCTGGAAGCTGACGTTTTCGATGAGTACCTTGCGCCCGCGGCGAAGGCTGATGTTGGTGAGGCTGAGCACGGCTGAGAGTCTACCAGCCCTTTTGCACGCCGCCGCTAATGCCGTCAGCGCCCGATGTCGTCGAACAACTGGATAAGATCGTCCGCTTTCGATGCTGCCGCAGGTGCGCGCCTCAAGATGTCTTTCATCGCGTCATCGACAACTCCGGAGGCATCGCTAAGTACCTCACGACCGGCCGGCGTGAGTGCCGCGATCGCAAGGCGCGCGTCCCGTTTGCTCTTCAACGTCGAAACAACACCGAGCTTTTCCATAGGCCGCAAGGCCCGCGTAACGCCGGACGGAGTCAGGCCCACCGCCTGCGCCAGGTCGACCCGGCTGGCCTGGGCGTTCGGTGCCGAGCCCAGCGCGTGCAGCAGACGATACTCGGCGAGACTGATACCGCGAATGGCACCAAGGCTGTGATCGAGGCGTTTTTCGACCCGGCCCCAGCCTGATGCGAAAGCCAAAGCCAGAGTCTGCTCTTTCGTTATTTTCATATTCATGCCTGAAGCATAACAAGTACATGAGTAATCACGCAATAGGCAAATATATGATGTGGCTTGCTCCCGGGGGTTGGATGCGCCACAGTACGGCACCCGAAGCCTGGACTGGCAAAGAGGAAGCTTAAGTGCTGCAAGCCCTGGAAGACGTCGAAATTCGCATCATCGGTAGTCTGATCGAGAAATCCGTGGTTACGCCGGATATGTACCCGTTGACGCTGAACGCGCTGACCAATGCGTGTAACCAGAAATCGGCACGCGACCCGGCGATGGCACTGCAGAAGGGCGAAGTGCAGCACACGATCCGCGTGCTCGAAGCCAAACACCTGGTTCGCATCGAGGAAAATTTCAAGAGCCGTACCGAGAAATACGTGCAGCGCTTTTGCAACACGCGTTACAGCGATTTCCAGTTTGACCCGGCCGAACTCGCAGTCGTAACGCTATTGCTGTTGCGCGGGCCGCAGACGCCCGGTGAGTTGCGCGCGCGCAGTGGCCGACTGCACACCTTTGCTGATAACGATGAAGTGGTCGCGACGCTAACGCGTTTAATTGAACGTGAAGGCGCTCCTAGTCTGGTGAAACTACCAAGGACGCCAGGTCGCAAGGACGCCGAGTACATGCATCTATTTGGTGGCCCGATCGATCTTGAGGCATACGCCAGTACTGCCAGGTCGGCTGCGCCTGCCGGTACTGTGGAACGCTCGACTGTGGCAGAGTTGGCGGAACGGGTAGCGCAGCTCGAGTCTGAAGTGGCCGAGCTGAAGAAGATGCTGCAATAAGGCACTGAAAGAACGGAGTTTTGCATGTCGTTGTCTGCAGGAATGCGCTGCCGATGGAATACCGGATTTCTCTTGTGCGTGGTGATGTTGTTTGCAACACCGGTCGTTGCACAACAGCAGTTCGTCGTCGCGGTGGTCACCGACGGTCCGTCGGATCGATTCGAGAATGAGCATCAGAAGTACATCGATGAGCTCCTGGCCCTTACGTCCAGCGAATTCGACGTGCAGATTCGTCGTCGATCGGGTGACTGGAACCGCGATTCGATTACTCTCGTACTTGACCAAACCTACGCAGATCCCGACGTCGACCTGGTGCTGGTCACGGGTTTTATTTCGAACCAGATCGCCGCGATCCGAAAGATCTACTCGAAACCGACATTTCTTCCGCAGATTATCGACACTGCCCTGATCGAACGAGATGAAGCCGCAGGCCGTTCCGGCGTGCGCAATCTGAACTACCTGACGGCCTACGCCGATTTTGGCGAGGACCTCGATACGTTATCCAGGTTTATTGCGTATCGCGATCTCGTGTTGTTTGTTGATGCCGGATTAGCTTCCGCGGTCCAGGCGCTCCAGGATCGGGCATACGCTGCCAGCGCCGAACGAGGCATTAATCTGATCCTGGTCACTCACGACGGCATCGATCATAACCTCATGAATCAGGTCCCGGCGGAAACGGATGCGGTTTTTGTCGCCGGATTGCCGCGTATGCCGGAAGCGGATTTTGGTCGCCTGACCACGGCCATTAACGCAGCAGGTCTTCCGAGCTACAGCTTCATCGGTGTGCGCGACGTCGCGCGCGGACTGCTGGTTACTAACTCAGAGCCGAGCGATATCGATCGACAGGCGCGCCTGAACGCACTCAACATGCAGGCCGTCATGCTGGGCGGGCGCGCCGAAGAGCAGCCGATTGCTTCGTTACGCAAGGAACAGCTCACCATCAACATGGCGACGGCACGACTGATCGCACTGTCACCGACGTTTGACCTTTTGAATAATGCTGTCTTGCTGAATCAGGACGTGGAGGTGGCAGGCGAGCAGTACGGTTTGGTCGAAATCGCGAAGCTGGCGATTGATCAGAACCTCGATCTGCAAGCCGAAGTCTTCGGTGTACGTGCCGGAATGCAGGAGATTGCGAGAGCTCGAGCGAACCTGTTGCCGCAGGTCGGAGCGTCGCTGGTGCAGACGCAACGTAAGGACTCGCCGTTAGTATCCGCCGGCCTGTTTGCTGAGCGTTCACGCGACGCGGCGATTAGTCTCGATCAGCTGCTGTATTCGGACTCAGCCAGTGCCAACCTGAAGATTCAAAAAGAGCTGCAGCGAGCGCGACTCGCCAGTCTGAAAGAGTTCGAGCTCGATGTTGTTCAGGCGGCAACGACGACTTATTACACGGTTTTGAATGCGCGCTCGCAGCTCGCTGTTCAGGAGAACAACCTGCGGATAACGCGGGCCAATCTGGAACTGGCTGAGGACCGCGTGCGTATTGGCACGTCGACAAGTGCCGATGTCTATCGTTGGCAAGCTGAACTCGCTCGGGCGCAAATCCTGGTGCTGAATACCAGGGCTTCGTTAAGACAGTCGTGGGAAACGCTTAACCGTATCCTGCGAAAACCCCTGGGTGGGCGTATCGCTTTGAAACAGGCGAGCTATGACGAACCGTTCGTGATGAGCCGCCAGGAATTCGACCAGATGGTGCGAAGCCCTGACGACTACGCTCGCTTTTCACGCTTTTACATCGATCGCGCTTTGCGTCAGGCACCGGAACTCGAACAGCTGGACGCGCAGATTGCGGCTAAACGCCGAGAATTTGTCAGTCAAAAGCGTGCGTACTGGTTACCAGATTTCTCCATCGGCGGAAGTTACACCGACAATCTCGATCAATCGGGGTTGGGTGCCGGGCCGCCGGCAGGCCAGGACATGAACGACTGGAGCGTGGGTATCCAGGCAACCTTGCCGCTGTTTTCCGGCGGGCTAAAGAAGGCTAACGTATCGCGGGCGAACTTCGAGCTGCGGCAGCTGGAATCGCTTAGAGCATCGACGGCGACAAGGGTCGAGGAGACCGTGCGCAATCAGCTACATGCTGCCTATGCGGCATACGGTCAGATCCCATTGTCCGCCACCGCTGCCGAGGCTTCACGCAAGAACTTCGAGCTGGTCAGCGACGCTTATGCGCGCGGCACGGTCAACATTATCGAATTGCTCGATGCGCAGGATACAAGTCTGGCCGCTTCGGCGGCGGCGGCGGAATCGTTGTATAACTTTTTGATAACCATTATGTCTATGCAACGGGCAATCGGCAGCTATGACTACCTGCTGCCGCCGGAAGCCAGGGAACAGCTGGCGGCCGAATATCGCATGACTTTGACGGGAACAAGATGATGAAGATTGGCGTTTGCATATTCCTTGCCGCTGCTTTGGTTCTTGGTGCTTGCGGCGGGCCCGACGTCCCCATGGAAGAGCGCTTGCGACCGGTCCGCTTTGTGACCGTCAGTGACGCCAGCGATTTTCAAAACCGCAGCTTTTCGGGTATCTCGAAGTCGAGCCGTGAATCGCGTTTGAGTTTCAAAGTATCGGGGACCATCAAGAACTTGCCTGTGCAGATAGGCCAGCGCCTGAAATCCGGGGACCTGATTGCCGAAATAGACGCAGCTAGTTACGTGTTGCAGGCGCAACAGGCACAGGCGACGCTCGTCGAAGCGCAGGCGAACGATCGCCGCGCCACGGCGAACTACGAACGTACGAAAGGGCTGTATGCAAACAGCAATGCGTCGCTCAATGACCTGGAATCGGCACGCGCGCAGGCAGAATCAGCCAGCGCTGTCGTGGGGGCGGCGAGCAAAGCGCTGGAGATAGCCAGACTGAATGTGTCTTATACCAAGCTGACCGCGGACTCGGACTGCTCCATCGCTTCGCTGAACATCGAGGTCAATGAAAATGTTGCTTCCGGCCAGCAGGTTGCGGCCGTGAGTTGCGGCGATGCCTACGAAGTGACGCTGGACTTGCCAGAGAGCCTCATCGGTAGTGTCGATGAATTCACTCCGGTTACCGTTCGATTTGGTGCCATCCCTGAGGCGGAGTTCAGCGGCGAGATATCGGAAATTGCGGTTTCGTCGGGCGCGGGCAACGCGGCGTTTCCTGTCGTTATCAAGATAATTGGCAGCCACCCGTCGTTACGCTCAGGACTCGCCGCCGACGTGACGTTCAAGTTCGACTCGGCGGCTTCTCAAGGTGGTGGCTACGTGCTGCCGGTCAATTCGGTCATTTATGATCCAAGCGGTACGTTCGTGTATTTGGCGGAGCCGGGTGAAGCTGCGGACGAGGCGGTGGTACGTCGTCGTAACGTCACTCTGGGTGAGTTGACCCAGTCAGGTATTGAGATCGCCGAGGGCCTGGCTGTGGGCGATCGAGTCATTACGGCGGGAATCTCGGTTATTCGTGATGGACAGCGCGTCCTGGTTCCAGAGTCCAACTAGGAGCGGCGAATCTCGTGAATCTCACTGCCGCAGCCATTGATAGAAACCGCGTCACGCTGACGATTGTTGCGTTGGTGGTTATCGCCGGCCTGTTCGCGTTTCAGAGCCTGCCGAAAGCGCAGGATCCGGGCTTCATCGTCCGTACCGCGGTCATCACAACTCGGTTCCCCGGGGCGAGTCCCGAACGCGTTGAATTGCTGGTTACTGACAAGATCGAGAAGAAGATCCAGGAGATGCCGGAAATCGACTCGATCACCAGTGAATCACGTAACGGCATCTCTTTGATCTACGCGAACTTCAAGGAAAGCTACAAGGTCATGCGGCCGATTTTCGACGACCTTCGTCGCAAGGTTGATACGGTGACAGCGGACTTACCGCAGGGCACGCAAGTGCCGGAGGTCAACGATGAATTTGGCGACGTATTCGGCAGCGTTTACACGCTGTCCGGCGACGGTTTTTCCTACGCGGAGCTAAAGTCTGTTGCCGATGAGCTGCGCGACGAGCTCCTGAAAGAGCCGGACATCGCCAAGGTCTCCATTCATGGTGAGCAGCAGGAAGTCATCTTCGTTGAATACAACAACGCGCGGTTGTCGGAGCTTGGATTGTCGCCACAGCAGCTGTCGGCCTCGCTGACGGCTGTCAATATACTGTCCTCGGGTGGGGATATTCTCAGTGGTCGCGAACGAATCACACTGGAGCCAAGCGGCAACTTCGAATCCATCGAGGACTTGCGACGCACCGTGATTCAGCTGCCGGGCGGGGCCCTCGTTTACCTTGAAGATATCGTTGAAATCTATCGTGGTTACAAAGATCCACCGCAAAGCATTAGCCGCGCCAATGGCGAGCCGACGTTGGCCATCGCTGTGTCGATGCGCGATGGCGGCGACATCCTGAAGCTGGGTGAGCGGCTCGACGTCCTGATGCCGGACCTGGTTGCCCGCTATCCATGGGGTATCGAGATCGAGAAGGTCTGGTTCCAGGCGGACCTCGTCGAGAATGTTGTTAAGACCTTTTCGTCGAGCCTTGGGCAGGCAATCCTCATTGTCATTATTGTAATGGTCGGGTTCCTGGGGTTGCGCACCGGCCTCGTCGTTAGCGCGCTAATTCCGACCACGATGATCGCATCGGTCTTCATGATGAAGATCTTCGATATTTCGATTAACCAGATCTCACTGACCGCGTTGATCATCGCGTTGGGCTTGCTGGTGGACAATGCCATCGTCATTGTCGAGTCGATCCTGGTAAGGCGGGAAAAGGGCCAGGACGCGGTCACCGCGGCCATCCGGTCTGGTAAGGAACTCAGTACGCCCCTGCTGATTTCGTCATTGACCACAGCGGCAGCATTCATGCCGATCGGCATGGCCAAGTCCGCGGTGGGCGAATACACGTCTGATATTTTCTACGTTGTGGGCATTGCCTTGCTGACATCGTGGGTGCTGGCGATGACGTTCGTGCCGATGCTGACGACGGTCGCGCTGAAGCTGAAGCCGAATGAAAACAAAGGCGACGATTCGTTTGAGGGGCGCTGGTACGCGTTTTACCGCAATCTCCTGGGCGCGTCCTTGCGCTGTCGGTTTCGCTTCTTTACCGTCATCATCGGCTTGTTCGTGCTCGCCGTCGTAGGGCTTGGAATGGTGCGGCAAGAGTTTATTGCGCCATCCGAAGACCCGGTGTTTTCGGCCAAACTCGAGCTGCCGCTGGGTACGTCGATCGAAACCAGCCAGCAAGTCGTCGCCGAAGTGGATACATTCATTCGTGATACTTACTACGCTCCGGCGACTGGTGAGCCGCGCATTCGCAACTGGCTGACTTTTATCGGCGAAGGTGGCCCGCGTTTTCAGCTGAGTCTCAATCCGCCGAACCCGAACCCGGCTAACACCTTCTTGATCGCGAATACTGTCGATGGGAAAGACGTCGATGCAGTAATTGCGGGTATCGAAGAATACGTGCACGACAATCATCCCGATCTCGCGGCCCAGGTTAAGCGGCTCGAAAACGGACCACCGGTGGACTACCCGATCATCGTACGTATTGCAGGTAGTAATTTCGATGCCCTGTATTCGATCGCCGATCAGGTGACTGGTTTTCTCTACAGCGTGCCGCAGGTATCGGATGCCAAGAATTCCTGGGGTCTACAGACGAAGAAGCTAACGGTCGATGTTGATCAGGAACTGGCACGACGCTCGGGCGTCACCAGTGAGGATGTTGCTTACTCGCTGCAGGCAGGTCTCACCGGCATCGATCTCACGCAGTATCGTGAGGGCGATGAACTGATACCGGTGACCCTACGCACGGTTGCGGCCGACCGCCAGGATTTCAGCAAACTGGATGGCCTCACCGTTTATTCGCAGAGTACCGGTGCCAACGTGCCGCTGAAACAAGTGGCCAACGTCGAGCTGACGTTTGAGCCCGGCATTATCGAGCGACGCGACCGGGATCGAACCCTGTCGTTGAATGTGCAGCTGCGTCCTGGCGCCACGGCGGCCGAAGTTGTTGCAGTATTGGTCCCGTGGCTGGAGGAAGCGGCATCAAGCTGGCCCGCCGGTCATTCGTTCGAGATTGGTGGTGAGACCGAGGAGTCCGGTGATGCCAACGCATCGATCGCGGCCGAGTTGCCGATGGCGGGCATGCTCATCCTGTTACTGCTGGTCTGGCAGTTTAATTCGCTGCGTAAGCCCGTGATCATTCTGGCCACAATCCCGTTAGGTCTGGTGGGCGTGACGTTCGGCCTGCTGGTCGCTAATTCGTCGTTCGGATTCTTTACGATCCTCGGTTTGATTTCGCTGTCCGGCATCATCATCAACAACGCGATCGTGCTGCTCGATCGAATTGCAATCGAGATCCGCGACTTTGGGCGCACAGAGGCCGAGGCCATCATGATCGCTTGTCAGCAGCGAATGCGACCGATCCTGTTGACGACCGCAACCACGGTGCTTGGTATGACGCCGCTTCTCTGGGGTGGCACGGCTATGTTTAAGCCGATGGCCATCACGATCATATTCGGTCTGGCGTTCGCCACCGCACTGACGCTGCTCGTGGTGCCGGTCATGTACGCAATGTTTTTCCGCGTGTCGTTCAGTCGTTCGGCAACAACTGGTTAAGACTTACCTTAAATTGCACGAAGAAGATGCCGCTGACGGTGTCGTCCATCATCTGAAGGTCGAACATACGCTCGACAGCTTTGACCGGCAGGTAGGTGAGATTGAAACCCATATGACGGTTGCCAAGGGTGAGGCTAGGAACTGCACCGGGAAACGGCCGGTTATTGTTCACATCGGTACGCGTCATGACGAACGCATTGATGCCGGCATCCACGTAGAAGCCGTTCAGGCGGTCGGTCGCAAATAGCGTGCGGTGTAATCCGGCGCCGGCCATGTAGGACATATCGTCGTTGCTATCTTTGAAGCCGTTGAACATGACCTGTTTCTTCCAGCGCGAATCACTGGAGAACTGATACTCGAGGCCAAGGCCCAGGTTGTTCTCGTTCCAGTCTTCAGTCGCGCCGACGTGAACAGAGCGGCCGTTGATGATGGCGCTGAAGTCACCGGCCTGTGCCGAGGAGGCGGGCAGGACAATAATTAGAGCGATAAGGGTGAGAACTGCAATATTGAGTATTTTCATACCTGTAAGGGTATGCAAGCGGTGTGCCGGAACATTAAAGGTATTATTATCAATTAGTTATAAAAACCTCCTGTTGAGACTGTAAAGAAGTCCGACAGTGACTTAACCCATAAAACGGACATAAAACTGGAACTGTGACGCCGGTCAAACCGCTATGTGTGAGGTGGTAGACTCCGGTCGCAAAGGAGCGATAGCCAATGAAAAAAATAGCAATAAAGCAATGGAATGAGCTGGAAGACCGCAAGCCGGCCTATGCGCTGGTCGCCGGTGTCGATCTGGTGGTCGTACGCTACGACGAATCGGTCAGTGTGCTCTACGGCCGATGCGCTCACCGCGGCGCACTAATGTCGGATGGCCACGTCGACGGCGACAACCTCATTTGCGGTGTTCACGGTTGGGACTACCGCCTCGATACTGGTGTCAGCGAGTACGACAATCGGGAGACCTTGCCGAGATTCTCGTCGTGGATTAAGGGCGGCGAGGTGCTCGTCGACGAAGTCGAATTGAAAGCCTGGGCGAACCAGCATCCGCAGCCGTACAACCGTGACACCTACCAGGGTCTTTACCAGGATCATCACGGCATCCCGATCGAACCGCACGTCAAGCTGATTCGAAAACTCGCGGACGAAGGACTTTCGAAGATGGGCCACCACGGTCCGTCGGCCGCGATGGGCGTGCCACGGTCCAGCCTGCCGTCATGGGATGATCTGCAGTTCGTCGTTGGCCAGTTGCACAAATTGCCGTTGTTGGATGACGAAGCTGTCGGTACGGATCTGGTCATCGGACCGAACGCGAAAAAACCGTTGCGTCTCGACATTCCGCTCTTTGTGTCGGACATGAGTTTTGGCGCGCTGTCCGAGGAAGCCAAAGTTGCACTCGCGAAAGGTGCGGAACTGGCGGGTACTGGTATCTGTTCAGGTGAGGGCGGCATGCTGCCGGAAGAGCAGGCAGCGAACTCACGGTACTTCTATGAACTGGCGTCCGCACGATTTGGATTTTCGTGGGACAAAGTGCAAAAAACGCAGGCGTTTCATTTCAAAGGCGGGCAGGGCGCGAAGACCGGCACGGGTGGTCATCTTCCCGGCAACAAAGTTAAAGGCAAGATCGCCGAGGTGCGGCAGCTCGAGGAAGGCGTGACTGCTATTTCACCGGCGCGCTTTCCAGACTGGACCGAACTCAGTCAGTATCGTGACTTCGCGACCGAAGTGCGCGAAAAAACCGGCGGTATACCGGTTGGCTTCAAACTGTCGGCCCAGCACATTGAAAAGGACATCGATGCGGCACTCGAAATCGGTGTCGATTACATTATTCTCGACGGTCGCGGCGGCGGTACCGGAGCCGCGCCGCTTATATTTCGCGACAATATTTCAGTACCGACGATACCGGCCCTCGCGAGGGCACGGCGGCATCTCGATGCCTGTAACGTGGGCGGCGTAACGCTTATCGCAACGGGCGGGTTAAGGCATCCGGCCGATTTTGCCAAGGCGATGGCGCTGGGTGCCGACGGTGTTGCGGTGTCGAACGCGGCGATCCAGGCGATCGGCTGCCTTGCCATGCGCGCCTGTCATACGAATAACTGCCCGGTGGGTATCGCGACACAACAACCGCATTTGCGGGCACGACTGCCAGTTGATGACGCAGCCGATCGCCTGGCGCGCTTCTTTGCCGCGTCGGTGGAACTCATGCAGGTGCTGTCGCGCGCAGCCGGGCATCGTCACCTGAGTGAATTCAGCAGCGACGATTTGACGACGTTCAAGACGGATATGGCCCAGCTCACCGGCGTGCGCTACGGCGGTGTCACGCCTGTTTGATCTCTTTTTGCCGGCATTAAAAAAGGCCTTCCTGCCGGGCAGGAAGGCCTTGCGCTGATAGTTGTTACTTGAACGTAACTTGGCGCATCAGGTATTCACCAGTAATCGTACGAATATCCGGGTAGGTCATGACGACTTTCTCGGATTTTTTCTGATTCTCTTCAGTCCACTTCGCCATGAAGGCATCGTAGCGCTCTTTGCTGGGCTGCATTGCCGCCGCGTCCTTCATCGTTACGACGAGAATTACGTTGAATTCGCCGCTGTTGTCGAGCTGGCTTACGTAGATCGCATAGTCTTCGATCTGCCCGAGTTCCTTCGCGACGTCGTTGCTAGGTGCCCACGTTGTGCGCAAGCCTTCGAGATATTTGTCGACCATATTCGAGTCGACTTTGACCGTTGTTACGTTCGAAATATTCGTGCTGAGATCGTAATCCTTCCACGGCTCGAGATCCGCCGCTGCGGTACCGGTGAAAGCAATGAATACGAGCGCGCCGATAAGTTTGTGAATTGTCATTGATTGTGTCCCCTGATAATTGATTTTTGTATTTAGCTGAATGCCGTTTGAGGCGACATTCGCGTCGCAAGAGCATACGCGAGACTTCTGAGAATCGCGAGCGCAAGGTAGGTGATCGCACCTTGATAACGGATTATCATGGCTACTTAAACCAATTGGGAGAGGCAGACATGAGTCGCAGAACATTCGCACCGATTGACCCGCGTGATGCCTTTACTGTTACGCCACGCGAAACGAAAAAAGGCGAGCCGCAAGTCGCCGCCGCGGTCGATGCGGACTCGATCGCCGCATCGCAGGCCGCATTGTTGCTCGCAGTACGCGCCGGCGTCATGGGGTACACGCCCACGACCGAACGTATTCGTGGCTTCAAGTTGCCCGATGTGAAGAAACTCCACAGCGAGCGGCGCATGAAGGTGGCAGACGCGTGCCATCATCTCGGCGTCAGTTACCGTGAGTTACTGCAGGAAGACTCGCCAGCTATCGAAAAAGAAATGGGCCGTGTTGTCAGTGAGGTCTACAAGAATCCGTCTATCGAAGCAGCTGCAGCATTATTTGAAGGCGCGTTGACCAGCCCGCATCCGTTGGTCGCAGTCGCCGCAGCGGCCGGCGCGCGTGAGACGACTCGGCTTCGCCCTAAGATTCGCGAAACACTGGAGAGTGCGGCGAAGAGCAGGGATCCACTGGTATCGCGCCTCGCTCTGGCGGCGATCAGCCACATCGGCCCGATGCAGGAATTGGCGGACAAGAAAGTTGTGCGGCAGCCGGTTTCGAGAAAGCGACGTCGTCAATCTGAAACAGCAGTCATTACGCATGGCACGTTTGCCGCGAACGGTCGCTGGTATCGTCCCGGCGGCGATTTTTACGAGGCGCTAAAAAGGAATCGGCCAGATCTGCACTTGCATGATCGGAGCTTTCGCTGGACGGGTGCTTATTCCGACAAGGCGCGCCAAGCCGATGCCACGCTGCTGCAGAAATGGCTCGCCGACCAGGGGCTCTCAAATAGGGGACAGACCCCTTTTTCGCCGCCGGATTTTTTTGCGCACAGTCACGGCGGCACGGTGGCACATCTTGCGACGTGGCAGGGCGTTGAGTTCGACCGGTTGGTCCTCATGGGTTGGCCCGTGCACAAGAAGTGGTACCCGGATTTTTCGAACGTAAAGCGCATCATTGACGTGCGCGTAAGACTGGACCTTGTCGTCATGCTCGATTTTGGCCGGCAGCGCTTCAAGAGCCGTAAATTCAAGATCGAAACGCATCGCAACGGGTGGTTCGATCACGGTTCCACCCATGAGCCGACATACTGGGATGAGCATGGGCTCTGGGACGTCCTGTGACGGGCCGATGAAGAAGGAGATGTCTGCGGGCAGGGTTATTGCTGCTGGCCTTTCGTGGCGACTATTCGGTTCGCGCCGCGCGGGGGCGACGTTACTGCGGGCGATGTCGGAAGAGGATGAACAGAATCGCATGCTGGCGGGCATGTCGCTGGTCAAAGCCGGGCAGCGCTCGTTGCGACTGATCGAGAGCAACGTCAATGACGAAAAGGGGTCTGTCCCCTTAATACGATTGTTGCCCGACATCGGCGGAGAAGAAGCGCGCAACCTGTTGGAAGTCATCGCGGCCCGCGAGTCCGGCGACATGGCCGAAGCGGCCACCGAATGCATCGATCTGCTAGACCGAATCCGGAAGCTGTAAGCCGATGGTGGCCTGCAAATGTGCCAATATAGGGCGCGCACAATAATTGGGCTGGGGGAATATCATGAAGAAGAACGCGTTAATCAATCTATGTATCACGACTCTGATGTTGCTGATCACTTTGCTGCCGGCGGTTAACGCGCAGGAAACGGACGAGGTACCGCTCGATATTCCGGCCGGTGCGATGGCTGGTCCGAACTTCAATGTCGATAACGCGACCGAGGCCTACATCAACCTGCTAAGCGAAGAGCAACGTGAGAGCTCTGACTCGTATTTTGAAGGCGGCTACTGGCTACAGCTATGGGGCTTCCTGTATGGCCTCGGCGTGGCGTGGCTGTTGCTGGGTACGCGCCTGTCGGCACGGATGCGTAATCTCTCAGAACGTTTCGGTCGCTGGCGCTGGTTGCAGACATTGCTCTACAGCGCGCAGTATGTCGTTGTTACTACGCTGCTGGTGTTCCCGCTTAGCGTTTACCAGGGGTTTATTCGCGAACACAGCTACGGGTTGTCAAACCATACGTTCGGCTCGTGGTTCGGCGACCAATTTACAAGCCTGCTGGTCAACATCGTTATTATCGGTATCCTGCTGACCCTGATCTACGCCGTCATTCGCAAGGTACCCAAGACCTGGTGGATCTGGGGCACCGGCGTGTCGGTCATAATGATGATGTTCGTCATCTTTATCGCACCGGTCTTCATCGCGCCGTTATTTAATGATTACAAGACGCTCGAGGATGGTCCTTTAAAAGACTCGATCATCTCGATGGCGCACGCCAACGGCATTCCGAGCGATGATGTCTACTGGTTCGACGCATCGCGACAGAGCAAGCGCATCAGTGCCAATGTCAGTGGCTTTCTCGGCACGATGCGCATCAGCCTTAACGACAACTTGTTGAAGCGTACGTCGACCGAAGAAATCGAAGCAGTCATGGGTCACGAGATGGGGCACTACGTGCTCAATCATGGACGAAAGATCGTGACCGAGTACGCGCTGGTCCTGGTCTTTGGTTTCGCGTTCGTGGCGTGGGGATTCAACCGTGCCCTGAGTCGCTGGGGGCAGAGCTGGGACGTGCGGGACATCGGCGATACCGCGGGCCTGCCATTATTTGGCGCCTTGTTATCGATCTACTTCCTGGCCGCAACGCCGTTTACCAACGGCATCATTCGCACCCACGAAGCCGAGGCAGACAACTACGGCGTCAATGTCTCGCGCCAGCCTGACGGTTTCGCCCGCGCCGCGATGCGGCTCAGCGAATATCGCAAGATCAGCCCGGGCCCGCTGGAGCGCATCATTTTTTACGATCACCCCAGTGGACGCGATCGTGTCTACAGGGCGATGCTGTGGAAATCGGAGAACATTAGCGAGTCAGCTGCCGAATAGAATCGCCGGGCGCGTTAATCCGTCGCCAGTGCCGGCTCGAGTGCGGCAGTGTCGTCCTTAACCTCGCGGTTCTTCAGAAACGGCAGGACCGCGAGGGGCACAAGGATCAGTGCCGCGTCGATGTACAGTGCGGTTGAGTAGCCA
This sequence comes from uncultured Woeseiaceae bacterium, assembly GCA_964615665.1. Lineage (GTDB taxonomy): Bacteria > Pseudomonadota > Gammaproteobacteria > Steroidobacterales > Woeseiaceae > UBA1847. The sequence goes on from CAZTQL010000020.1 coordinate 23,176, forward strand.
ATGCGTTCGGCAACTATGCCTTGCCACAGGTTGCCGACGCTGATGGCGATATTGCCCAGCGCCATGTAAGCGGTGAACTGCGTCGCAGCGACAAGCGGGCTGGTCATGCCCATGAAGATGGCGGCGTTAAGTGAGTAAGACCCGCCATAAAACAGGCCGTGCAGGATAATAATGCCGAAAAACTGCTCGACCGGTATCGCGGTGAGGCCCACTGTCGCAATCTGCATCGCCAGGTAGACGGTCGGAAACGCCGTCAAGATATAGAATCCCGCCATCATCTTTTTGATACCGAAGCGGTCGCCCAAAAGTCCGCCAATCACACAGCCGATGCCCGCGGCGATTGTGTTCAGCACGGAGATCTTGGCGATATCCGCTTGCTCCAGACCGTAATCGACTTGCAGCGTGCCGAGAATCGCGTAAGCGAGCGCCATCGTGGCACAAGGCAACACGGCGTACAGCAGTCCAAGCCGTGGGCCACGACCGGAGCGCATGAAGCCTTCGTAAAGATTGCGGATAAACGCACCGAGCGATCCAAAAAAGTGCGATACGGCGCTGACTGTGCGGGCAGTTTGTAATGGTGCGACGTAGGGGTCCCTGATGAAGAAAATAACGAACAGCAAGCTCACAAAGAGAATCGCACTGACGTAAATTAGCGACGCGTTGAAGCCGGCGAAAGAGGACACATAGATCGCGCCGCCCCCGCCCATGGCTATGCCCAAATACTGGCCGCCGAACATGAAGCCGTTGCCGGTGCCGCGCTCATCATCTCTCAGCGTGCTTACAGCCAGCGAGTCGATGGCAACGTCCTGCGTCGCGCAAAAGAAATTGTTGAGGATGACCATCCACAACAGCAGCTGATAATGCTGCTGGAAATCAACCAAGGCCATAATGACCAGGGTGATGATCATCATAGTTGTGCAGATCATGATCCACCCTTTGCGTCCGCCGAGGCGCGTCAACCGGACGACGTCGACGAGTGGTGCCCACGCCCACTTGAAGCCCCACGGTAACAATACGGCGGCGACGAACGCGCCGATCTGCTCGATCGACAGACCCTCGAGGCGCATAAACATGACCATGGCCGTCGTCGCAAAGCCGTAGGGAATGCCCTCAGAAATATAAAGAAAACCGAACGCGATGAAGCGGCCGTTTCGACTGTCTAACAGATTGGGTTTCGCCATTACAGCGAACTGCCGCGTTTTTTTGTTGTCAATTTCTATCCGTGCGGCGAGTCGGCCGATTCTTGCAGCGGCTGAGTATAGAGCAGCACCGGGGAGCGGTCACGCAACGATCCCCGGCGAAACCGAGTTTATTCCGCTGCCGAAGTAACCTGTCAGGTCGTTTCGGTGGCGAGCTTCCTGCCCGTCGAGCGAGACCCTTGCGGCATGCGTGTTGGCCGTTTCGTGAATGCCATGATGACGGCTCCCAGCAGACAGACACTGCCGGCAATGATGAACGGTGCCATCCACACGCTCGGCTGATCTGCACCTTGCGCAGCATCCTTGAAATAGCCGGCGAGCAAAGGTCCGGCGAGACCCGCAACACCGTAAGCCGTGAACATCCAGCCGTAATTGCTACCGACGTTCTTGTTGCCGAAGTAATCCGCGGTGATCGCCGGGAACAGGGCAAAACTGCCGCCGTAATTAAAGCCGATCAGCGCCGCCGCGACGATGAACCCGTACACAAGGCCGAAGCTGATGAATACGTGGTAAGTCGCCAGCATGGTGATGCCCTGCAGAACTGCCATTAACGTGATCGTCGTTTTACGACCGATCCTGTCGGACACGCTGCCCCACGCGATGCGGCCCAGGCCGTTGAAGATCGCGTACCAGGCCATGGCGGTGCCGGTGATTGCACCCGCGCCGGCAATGCCGTGATACTCGAGTGCGTCGATTCCGAAGAGCTTGATGCAGTAAATAACCATCAAACCCGAGATTCCGGCGAACATGAAGACGGTCCACAGCATGTAGAATTGAGGCGTGCGCAGCATGTCGCGTGCCCGAAATTCCACGGCACCCTCGTGGTCGTTGTTTTCCGTCACCGGTGGCGTCCAGCCAGCGGGCAGGTAGCCCTCGGGTGGATTAATCATAACGATGCTGCCCAGCAGCACGAGTGCGGCTAATGCAAACCCGTAAATGACGAACACGCTTTGTACACCGGGCAGGTCGAACACGCTGGTGGTGTTCAAGAGGCCGCCGAACCAGGAGCCGGCGAGTTTTACCCAGATGGTGGCACCGAATCCGAAACCGGCAACGGCGAGCCCGGTGATCAGGCCCTTCTTGTCGGGGAACCACTTGACGCAAACCGAGATCGGCACTACGTAGGCAAGGCCGATACCGGCGCCGCCGACCAGTCCGATGCACGCCAACTGCATCAGGAAGCTGTCGCCAAAGAGGCCACCCAGCAGATAGCCACTGCCCAGCAGCAAGCCGCCGAGAACTGAGAGCCGCCGGGGCCCCACACGCGGCAACACGCGTCCGGCCAGCACCATAACGATGGCAAACGTCGCAAGGCCTGTGGAAAATACCCAGGCGGTCTGGCTTGCGCTGAACGCATATGAGCCAGCCGCATCGGTGAGTCGTGCCGTGAAAACGGACCAGGCATAGATCGCGCCCAGTGCGAGTTGGATCAGGATGGCGCCGGCGACGACGAGCCACCGATTGGGTGTCTTGGTTGGGTGTTCCATGGGGTTCTCTGTAGCGGTCAACGGTTTGATTAGCATGGCAATCTTACGCAAAACAGCAGCCAAAGCACGGCCGTCTTTCCACGAATCAGGTGGGTATAAGCCACGATAGCCGTATTTCTTTGTTGGCGGGTCTTTTCAGGGTGTAGGCTGCGCACTTGCGGTCGCACCGTGCGCCTCCAAATACCGAGATCACATGCAATGAAATTACGTTACAAAATCCTGAATGGTTTTCTGCTGCTCATTGGGGTGGCAATCCTCTCCCTGGCCGTAGCATTGAGTTACGACGCTCCTTGCGAACCGGCACCGGCCGTCGCTAGTGGTGAGCAAACGATGAAAGCTGTTCGCTATTATTGCTACGGTTCGACCGATGTCCTCGAGTATGACGATGTCGAAAAACCGTCGCCGGCTGCCGACGAAGTCCTGATCAAGATTCACTCAGCCGCCGTCAATCCTCTCGACTGGCACTTCATGCGTGGGACGCCGTATTTCATGCGGTTGATGTCGGGGCTGGGTAAACCGGCGGACACCGGCCTGGGTGTGGACCTGGCCGGCACGGTCGAAGCCGTGGGCAATAACGTGACGCGCTTCAAGCCCGGTGACGAGGTATTCGGTGGTGGCGGCAGCGGAGCTTACGCAGAGTACGCCATCGTAAGAGAAGACGGTCCGCGTGTGCCGAAACCAGACAACGTGTCGTTCGAACAAGCAGCAACCGCAGGCGTGGCTGGACTCACGGCGCTGCAGGCCCTGCGCGACAAAGGGCAATTGAAGTCGGGTCAGAAGGTTCTGATCAACGGCGCGTCGGGCGGCGTGGGCACGTTTGCCGTGCAGATCGCGAAATCAATGGGCGCCGAGGTAACCGGTGTGTGCAGCACCCGCAACGTGGACATGGTGCGTTCGATCGGTGCCGATCACGTCATCGACTACAAGAAAGCTGACTATACGGACAGCGGTGAACGCTACGACCTGATCATCGATATGGTCGGCAATCATTCGCTGAGTGAAAACCGGCAAGTGCTGACACCCGATGGCATCCTCGTCATGGTCGGTGGCTCAACCGGCAACTGGTTCGGCGCGTTGGCAGGTCCGCTCAAGGCGATGATCTACTCGAAATTTGTGGACCAGCAGTTCGTCATGATCCTGGCGGAATTCAACAAGGAAGACCTGGCGATCATTGGTAACATGATTGCGGCCGGTACGGTGGCCCCGGTCATCGACCGGCGCTACCCTCTCAGTGAAATTGCCGCGGCCGTCGAGTATTCCGAAGAAGGGCACGCGCGCGGTAAAATAATCATCGATGTACTTTAGGGGTCTGTCCCCTTCAAAGAAGGGAATTTGTTATGGACTTTTCGAGCCTAGCCCAGAAGCTAAGAGACTTCGCACAAGAACGGGATTGGGAGCAGTTCCATTCACCGAAAAACCTGTCCATGGCCCTGAGCGTTGAGGTGTCGGAGTTAGTTGAACATTTTCAGTGGCTTACAGAGGATCAGTCATCTAGTTTAGAGGCTGAGGAGTTATCCGAAGTTGCTGAAGAGATTGCCGACATTCAGATTTATCTGACGCGACTGGCCGATCAGCTTGGCGTCGACATTGAGGACGCGGTAACGAAAAAGCTGGAGGTCAACGCAAGCAAGTACCCAGTTGCCAAGGCGTACGGCAGTGCGCTCAAAAGCACTAAGTTCAAATAGCAATCTGGGTCGAACCACGGTTTTCGCAAATCGGTTAACGGAGTAACATCGACGCGTGAGCTACGATCTTATCGGCGATATTCACGGCCATAGCGAGCCGTTGGTCGAGTTGCTGCAACAGCTCGGGTACGTGAAATCGAATGGCGTGTACCGGCACGCCGACAGGCAAGTAATCTTCCTCGGCGACTTCATCGACCGGGGACCCGATCAACGTGGCGTCATCGACATTGTGCGACCGATGATCGACGCAGGCGCCGCACTCTCCGTGATGGGCAATCACGAGTTCAACGCGATAGCGTATTTCACCGATGATCCCGACAGGCCCGGGGATTTCTTACGGGAGCATTTAGCCAAGCACAAGAAGCAGCATCAGGCCTTTCTCGATGCGTACCAGGGCAGGCCTGACTACGCTGAACTCATCGTTTGGTTTCGCACGTTGCCGCTGTGGCTGGACCTGCCAGGCCTGAGGGTCGTGCACGCCTGCTGGGACAGTGAATTGATGCGGGATTTGCAGGTCTGCTTCCCGTCAATCAATGACTACCTGGACGATGATCTGCTGGTCAAAGCGTCGCGCAAAGGCCGCAACGAGTACGAAGCGATCGAGACCTTGTTGAAGGGCAAAGAGGTACAGCTGCCGAAAGGGCACAGTTTCCTCGACAAGGACGGTCATCCGCGACATGCCGTTCGCATCCGTTGGTTTGATGCAAACGTCCGCACGTACCAGCAGGCGTTTCTCGGCCCGGAAGAAGCCCGCAGCCATATACCCGGAGACCCGATCGGCGCTGACCATCTACTGCAGTACTCGCACACCGATCCGCCCGTCTTCATGGGGCATTACTGGCTGGACGGCGAGCCTGAGTTACTAGCGCCCAACATTGCGTGCCTGGATTACAGCGTGGCGGCAAAGAGCGGTGGCAATCTGGTGGCATACCGGTGGGATGGGGAGCAGGTTTTGAGTGCGAGTAAGTTTGTGTCTGTTGCGAGGGAGCCGTGAGCATCCAGCGCACACCCATTAGATGAGGCCTACAGTCTAAAAAATCAAGAGCCGGGTCAATAAGGAGCTCTCCGCATTGACGGCGCGTACACAGGCGCGCATAAAGAAACCGACATTCGACAAAGGCAAACCTGATAAAAATCAGCGACGCAATGCCACGGATCCTCGCCTCCTTTGTGGGTTTTTGCACTTGGGACCCCAAGACCGCCGGGCTGCCGATGCTTGTACTAGGTGTACAACTACAAGGTAGCCAAAAATGTCGAAACTACTCGGAGTTCTTACGGGTCTCTTTCTCGTAATCGCTTTGGTCGCGGGCTGCAGCAGCGGCAGCAGCGGGTCAAGCGTTAGTCCCCAGCCGGTTTCGCCGACCACATCCAGTATCACCGGTACTGCGGCGAACAGTGCGATAGACGGCGCGGACATCCGGGTCTTTCAGTTCGAACCGGATGGCAGCCTGGCTGAGATCACGGCTGTCAATGCGCCGGTCAAGACCGGCGCGGACGGTTCCTACGCGGCGGAAATCACTGTCAGTGACCTATTTGCCGGTGGCGGGCCGCTTGTAATCACCACAACCGGTGGAACGATGAATGCCGAGGCGGCACCCGGACTCGCCGCCATCGTTGCTGATACGTCGGCCCTCGGTACTGCAGGCAGCAGCATGGAGCAGCATCTGACGGTGCCCAGCTCCGTGGCAGCCGAACTATTGAAGCGTGACGCAACAATATCCGGCACCGCGCCATTGTCATCCGATGCCAGCGCAGTCATTGCGAAAGTCGAAGCCAGTCTCGGTGTCAGCCTGTCCGAGAATCCAATGATCGACGGTACGTCCCTGGCCTTTTTTGACAACAGCGTCGATGCAAATCTGAACTTGATCTCGATGCCGCAGAACAACCCCGCGGTTGATGACCTCATAAGTTACCTGGTACTGAACTTCAGCTCGTCCGCCGGAGACTTGGACACGATGATGATGAACCCGGCGGATCAAACCGATCGGGTTTTTCCCGCAACTTTTAGCGGCGTTGGATCCGGTGCGCTGGCGAACCTGGTGCCCGCCGGCCCGACGGCGTTCCTGTTTTTTGACACGTCGATGGACAAGGCAAGCATCGAGAATGACGGTATGGACACCGCTGTGCTGACCGTATCACTCATGGACGCAACGGGCGGCCGCGCCGGCGCCGGAATGGTTGCCGACGTCGATGCCACGGCCGGTCGTCTCGTCATCTCCAAGAACAGTCCGCGTTTCCACGGTGGTGATGCCCATACGCACGTTTCAAGTGTCTGGGCCGGAGATACCGAGGTCACCGTTGGTTGTGGACTGCCCGCAGGCACGGCTGTTAGTCACAGCTTTAGCCTGGCAGTCGCCGACGCCGTTGCCGATAGCGACGACACGATACACCCGAGAGTCGTAAGCGCCGGTTCAACTGGCAACACCGAGGTCCTGGTGTCGTTTTCCGAAGCCATGCGCGGCGGCATGGAGGGCGCGGAAAACCCCGATCACTATCGGATCACGGCGACGGAATCCATCGCCGGCGATTCTCAAACTAATCAAAAACCGTCCGATGATGGTACCGGCAGGGGCGACGATATCGTTGCCGAAAAACCGGAGGCCATCGTTACGGATGCAGAGCTCATACTTCCGGACCGGCAGACCGTTCGGCTCACGACGATGTCGCAGTCGGATCTCGAGTACGAAATAGTCGTCATTAATACGACCGATTTAGCCGGGAACTCAATGGCGGCTCCGGATGGCGACGTCAACCCGAGTTCGGCGATCTTTCAGGGTACCCCGCCAAGCGGTAACGAAGTTGTAGATACCGACGGTGACGGCCTCAGCGATGCCGACGAGCAGCGCGGCTGGGTCGTAATCTCAGTTTCGACGGCTGGCGTGGAAATGACATTCGAAGTGACTTCGGATCCGACGATGTCTGACACCGACGGTGACGGGCTCTCTGACAGCAGTGAATACCAGGGCGGCATGAACCCGAGGACGGCCGACAGCGATGGCGATATGCTCACCGACTATGATGAATGGCACTTCATCCATAGTGACGCGCTGAACCAGGATACCGATGGTGACGGACTCGAAGACGGTTTCGAGTACAAGATATTACGGACGTCACCGATTCTGGTCGATACGGATGGCGACCAGCTTTCCGATCCGGACGAGGTTACTGCTGGCAATCGCAATCCGCTGATCGCCGATCTGCCAAGCCCCCGCATCAGCATCGGTAATGTCAATCTTCAACTCGATACGCGTTTTTCGTTCACCAACGAAACCGGCGAATCGGTTGAAGAGGAGAAATCTTTCGAATCCAGCATCAGTCGCGGTGAGGACGAGACGTTCTCGACGAGCAATGAAAACTCCACTAAGAGCACGCTTGAATTCAGCCAGGAGTTGCAGGCATCGTTCAACGCCGGGCCCGGAATCATCAACGGCGTCGACATTCAAACGACGGTTGGCAGCAAGCAGGGCTCGGAACGTGGCAACACGTTTACCGTGGGTGAGGAATCGAGTCGGTCGTCCGAAGAGACTTATCACGATTCACTGTCCACTACGACTGCTCGCGATGTGCGCGAATCCATGACCCGCGAGGTCGTTGACGCGGCAATGAAAGTGGATGTTTCCATCGATAATGTGGGAGACCTTCCGTTTACGATCAGCAACCTCGAACTTTCCGCGCAGGTTCAGGATCCGCTGGATCGGCGCCGGATGATCCCGGTCGCCGCAATGGTTCCCGAAAACCAGGGACTCGGTTCGGTCAATATCGGCGCGCTCGGTGATCCGTCGCGCGGGCCGTTCGTTTTCAACACCGTGTCGGTCTTCCCACAGCAGGTTCAGGAATTGATGAAGAACCCGCGCGGACTCGTCGTGCAACTGGCGAACTTCGACATCACCGACAACGAGGGTAATAACTTCGCGTTCACGTCCCAGGAGGTGCTGGACAGGACCGCCGGCGTTACGTTCGACCTCGGTGACGGCCGCGTCGAGAATTACCGTGTGGCAACGGCCAGTTCGCACGATCCCGGCACCGGCCGTCCGACAGGCGTTACGATGGCGTACGTGTTCGATGTTATTGGCTTGCAACGCTATGCGACGATCCGCGACGGCGGGAATGGCATCGTGGAGACGGTTGCTGTCGGCGACGATGAGTCGACCATTGCGGTCGGCAGCGCGATAGAGCCCGGCAGCGTCATCGTCGAAGCCGGCGGCGACGGCGTGTTGGCCTCCACGGCCCAGGGCGATGATGAGTGGGTACCGCCGGATTATGAGACCACCATGCAGCGCGACGTCGATTCCGTTCGTGACGGTGGCAATGGGATCGCAGAGACCACTGCTGTTGGCGACGACGTGCAGCAGGCCGTGGTCGGCAGCACGGTCGTTCCAGGACAGGTGATTGTCACGGCCGGCGTCGATCAACTGCTAGCGACGCCAGTCCCGGGCGGAGATGACGTACTTGTTCCGGCCAGCGTTCCCGAACATCGTGTATTGACGCGCTTCCGGGATGTCGCTGTGGACGCAGATGCCAGGCGATTCTGGGCGCTGTTCCAGTCCAGGGCTCGCCGGGGCATCGACCTCGAAAACTACGTCATCCGTGCGGGCGAGCAATTCGATTTCACGTACGTGCAGGACAAGGACGATGACGGCGTTTGGGCACGCGAGGAGTTTATGCACGGTAGCTCTGATTTGTTGTCGAATACCGACGGCTGCGACAGGACACCGGCACCGGAACCCTGCGATACGCTCACGGATAAAGAGGAAATCCAGGAGGGCTGGCGAGTTCAGCTGCGCAGTTCACCGCAGGGACTCAGGGTTTACCCGAATCCGAACCAGGGTGATTCCGACCGCGACAAACTGCGCGATCACGAGGAAAAAGCCTGTCGGCTGGATCCGCGTCAGCGCGATACGGACCTTGACGGTCTGACCGACTGGGAGGAACTCAATGGCATGCTGATCATTGACGGCGAGCCTACTCAGATGGTCAGCCGCGATTACGACACCAACGCGATCGTCTACGTGATTTCGCCTTATGACGATCCGGCTGATGTTGCCGGCGAATATCCAGAGGGCACGGCATTAATCCCTCACGATGTCATTGCAGGGTGCACTGAGAACGGATTTGCGACCGACCCGCTCAATGCAGACACGGATGGTGACCTGGTGAATGACGGTCTCGAATTGTTGCTCGGCCTGAACCCGAATGATTCGGAAGATGGCCCGACGTTCCTCGATGATGACGGCGACGGAATCCCCAACAGGATCGAGACTTACGGTCCCTGGACACGGACTGTCAACGGTCTGGAAATGCAGTTTACCTCCAACCCGAACGTCGCAGACTCCGACCATGACCTGTTGCCTGATCTGCTTGAATACTACATCGGCAGCAATCCGACCGAATTTGATACCGACAGAGACGGGATTGCCGATTACAATGAATACAAGTCAGGTGGCGAGGCTTGCATTACCGCTACCGCTGACGACCCGAACGACCTCGATACTCCTGTGTGCGTGAAGTGGCTCGATCGAGAGCCGGTCTCCGGAAATCTGACATTCACCTTCCTCGAATATCTGGCGAAATGCTCGGCTGCAAATGTGTGCAATAACGCCGCCATCGACCAGAGCTTGTTGGCGGCGGGGGCACGGCAGTACGGGACCAATGCCAGCGAGGAAGATTCGGACCTCGACGGGCTTTCAGACTCGTTCGAGATTGCGCCACGGAATATCGTCGTGAATTCCGGCAACGTCTCGGTAACTTCCGATCCGCTCGATGCGAATTCAGATGAGGATGAGCTGACAGACGACCAGGAAAGAGAAAACTTGACGAATCCGAAGGTCGCCGATACGGATGAAGATTCGACCTACGACAATATTGAGGTCGACATGACAGCCCCGGCAAGAGACCCGACCCAGGCCGATCGACGTATTACTATCGATTACACGGAACTTGGCTGGCTAGACACGAACTGTGACAACAACACGAATGAAGAGTGGGATTGGGAGCTCGGCTATCAGGATCAGAGCAATTTCGGCACCGAAGAGTTCTTCACTCAAGGTGCCTGGATTCGCAGGGATCCCAACAACCACCGGGACACGAACTTCGATTACTGGGTTACGCAAGCGATTGGTGGGGCACCGATGACGTTCGTAGCCGATTTTGGCGAGAGTTTTGCGCTGAAAGGATGGTTAATAGAGGACGATAGCGGTAACGAGGACAATCAGCACATCTGGTTCGATCCGAGATCTGTCGATAATGGGCTGGTATTCGGCACGACGCCTGTCGAATTGACGGACGGAGCATGCGGAGGCACTACGAGAGTAAAGGCAACTATCTTCGTCGACTGAATCAATGCCTCGCGGTAATCGGGGTCGGGTAATCGGGTAATCGCGGGTAATCGGCGCGCGGTAATCGGGGTCGAACC
>CAZTQL010000021.1:0-32022 GCA_964615665.1 uncultured Woeseiaceae bacterium
TCGGCGAGGACGGCAACAAGCACGTACCCGTCATGTTGCACCGCGCGATATTCGGCTCCCTCGAGCGATTCATAGCAATCCTGATCGAGCACCACGCAGGTAACCTGCCCCTGTGGCTCGCACCCCTGCAGGTCAAGGTTTTGACGATTACGTCAGACGCGGACGACTATGCCGGTGAGGTCCTGGCCGCGTTACAGGCCAGGGGCATTCGCGCCGAAGCAGATCTTCGCAACGAGAAGATCTCTTACAAGGTGCGCGAGCACAGCGTTGCAAAAGTCCCGGTGCAGTTTGCGATCGGGCAACGCGAATTCGAAAATCGCACGGTTGCCGTGCGCCGACTGGGCTCCAAGAAACAGGAGACGGTAGCGCTTGATGAAGCCATCGACTCGCTGCTTGCCGAGATCGACAAACACGCCTGATTGGCATCGTGTGAAGTGGGCTGCACATTGATTGTGCTGCGCGTCACAGATTCGACACTCAGATGACCGCTGCCGACTGATTAGCATCCTCGCATGGATATACTTCGACGATGAGGGAACTCCCTCATTATTCGACATAATCTTATCGAGGGAACGAAGTGCCGCCGGACGGATTCAAGACACAGATTTTGTTGCTGCACAGCAATCAGAGCACTCTCGACAAACTTGGGTCCGAGTTTGATGTTCGATATACCGTGCACTACGCAACCAGTGGCAGCCAGGCATTAAAGGCACTCGCCGAAGTTCCGATCGACGTTTTTGTTTCTTCTAATGACCTGCCGGGGATGAGCGGCCTCGAAGCATTGCGCGAAGCGAAAAAGCGTTCGCCGCAGACCCACGGCATTCTGCTCACCGACGCAACAGCTGACGAAGGGGCAGCCTTCGTCGGCGAAGAAGAGGTTTTTCAGATCGTCCGCGGCGATGTCACCGGAGAGGCGCTTTTCGAGCTGGTGAACAACGCATCGCAGCAGATGCAATTGCCAATGCTCCCAAGATCCGCTAACGACACGACAGCAGACGCAGACAGCGAACCGAACCATAACATCATGGAAACGGCCGATGATGGCTCATCAATCATCAACCAAAGCAGCGTCCGCCTGCGCGCGCTCAACCCGAGATCATTTGCAGCAGTCTCGCCGGTCGATGTACTCGTCTTGACGACGGACGCCGAATTTCTCGAAACGATCCGGTCATCATCACGCGGAATGCACAAAGTCCATAGCACGACGACGCTGCCTGAAGCCGACGAGATCATGCGCAATCACAAAGTCGGTGTCGCCATTGTTGATGCCGCCATTGTGCGCGATAAAATCGAGCACCTGACACAGTACCTGCGCCGGGAAACGCCGCGACTGGTTTCCATCGTTGCAGGTCGACGTGACGACGGTGAGATGCTGATGGATCTCATTCATCGTGGCAACGTCTATCGTTTCCTGCTCAAGCCGGTGTCGACCGGCCGCGCGCGCCTTGCCGTAGAGGCGTCGGTCAAGCACCATCTCGAAGCGCCCGACGCTGCATTTACCAGCAGAGATGACGCGACCGAGCCGCCGCCTGCCGCCACGGAATCAACCAGCCATGTTGCTGACGTGCCGAAGGAGATCGCCAGTGAACCAGTAGTTGATGCTCCGGCAAGCAACGAGGTAGTCGGCGAGCCTGGCGAAGAGCCGCGCGAGCCAGAAGCACCAGACAATTCAACGACAACAGAATCGCTGTCGAAAACCGGCGCCTTCCACATGGCCGAACTGGCTGCCGCCGAATCGAGGTTGTCCGGATCGACAGGCCGATTCGGGAAAATACCTGTTATTGGCACCGCTGCTGCTGTCCTTGCGATGGTTGCCGTCGGCGTTTTCTTCCTGGCCGGCCAGTCCGAAGAGAATGTGGCTCCACAAACGGCAACCGAGCCGGCTGCCGCAGCGCCTGCGATCGCCGAAGTCGACATCGAATTCATACCGCCGGCTGTCGAACCGCTGATCAACGTTGCGGAAAGAGCATTGTTGGACTCACGCCTGCAGGATGCGGATGATGCCCTGCGGCGCGTCACCGCCCTGGATCCAGCCAATGCCCGGCTGCCATTCCTGACCGCGCAGCTCGCACAAGCCCAGCTGCGTCTAAGCCTGAACGAGGCTCGCGCAGCGATTCGCGAGGGCCGATTCGAAGATGCGTCCGACGCTCTGTCGGTAGCACAATCTCTGGCTGCAGTGTCGGGCAGCAGTGATGTCGAGACGCTAACAGCAGAGCTGCAAAGTGCGCGCAGCGAACAACAGGCTGACGCAGTATTGGCACTCGCGAACGCCAGCCTGTTGTCGGGGGCCCTGCTGTCTCCGCCAAACGACAACGCACGCTATTACTACGAACTGGTGCTGTCGAACGACCCGGAGAATGCGGCGGCGCAACAAGGGCTGAGTACTATTGCAAACCGCGTGGTGCTGCAGGCACGCGCTGAGATCGATAATGGCAATTTCGACGTCGCTCAGGAGTTGCTGTACGACGCTCGGGCCCTCGATTCAAAAAACAGCGAACTGGTCACGACGGCCAACGCCTTGCAGGCAGCCCGCGAGGCAGCAGCGGCCACACTTGCAGCTGCCGATGTGGCAGAGCCGAGCGAAGAGAACGAAGGCCCGCTGGCCCAGCCCGTGGACGAGGCGGTCGCCGCAATAGCGCCCGCTGTGCAAGCGGGCGATACGGAACTACCAGCCGGTGACGCCGCGCCCGACAGCATTGTGACAGACACGACTGAACCGGTACCTTCGCCGGTAGCAGACGAAAAACCGACACTCGATGTCGTTCCGGCCGCCGTCAATTCACTGGTGCGCACGAACTACGTGCCGCCGAAGTACCCGCGCAACGCTCTGCGTCGCAACCTGTCTGGCTGGGTTGATGTCGAGTTTACGGTATCGACCGAAGGTACGGTGAAGGACGTAGAAGTGCGTGCTTCGGAACCTGGCGACGTGTTTGCAGGCTCCGCAACCCGTGCCGTCGAGCAATGGGAGTTCGAGCCTGTTTTGCGCGACGGTGTCGTTGTCGAAAAACGCGCTGCCGTCCGCATGATGTTCTCTCTCGACTAAGGCGTCTGCAGTACGCCATCGAGTTCTCCGGACGATTACAACTTGCCGCTGGATCGACCTCGCAAATCCCGCTAGTCTCTGACTTCAGTCTATTGTCAGGCCCTGAATGTGACACAGGAAATGGTCCCGCGCCGCGGTCAGCGGATCCGCAAGCAGCAGCATCGCAGCATCGTTACGCAGCATAAGCTGCTGGATGCGGCCATAGCCGCGTTTTCCGAGAACGGCTTCAAGGGCACGTCGACCCGTGACATTGCGGACCGGGCCGGCGTGCATCATCCGCTAATTACCTATCACTTCAAGAACAAGGATCGGCTGTGGCACGCCGCGGCCGACAAGGTTTTCGGCGATTTCAGGCAATCGCTGGCCGTCACGTTTGACCAGATGGCCAGGCACGGACCGAAAGCCCGCATGGCCGCGATGATTCGTGCTTACGTGCACTACGCTCGCAGCCAGCCGGCGCTGCACAAAGTGATGATGCTCGAAGCGAGCTACCCGAGCCCGCGGCTGGACTGGCTCATCGAGAATCATCTGCAACCGCTGTTCGACAACGCGTTCGAACTGATCGAGGATTTGCAGCGCACTGGTGTGGCGCCAAACGGCAATCCGAAGCTGCTCTTCAACATGATCCGCCTCTGCTCGGGAGGGCTGCTGGCACTCGGCAACGAACTCAAGCTGTCCAGCGGTATCGATATTGATGACGACGAGACGCTGGATGAGGTAGCTGACATGATTGTGCGGCTATTTTTGCCAGGCGACTGTCCCCATGAGGCCGCACCGGCCTAGAGCAGATCTTTCAGCCGAAAGTACAGCATGCCGCGCGGCCAGTGCCGGGCAGGCACGAGCGTCGCCTACTGGCCAGGACGGCTGGCGTACAAGTACAGCATCTCCATCGCGAGGTGCGTTGCGGCGAGTGCCGTGATTTCGCCAACGTCATAGGCCGGCGCTACCTCGACGATATCCATGCCGACCACATTGATTCCCGTGAGTCCGCGCAAGATGGCCATCGCCTGATGACTGCTCAGGCCACCGCAGACTGGCGTGCCTGTGCCGGGCGCATAACTGGGGTCCAGGCAGTCAATATCGAAAGTCAGGTAAACCGGGTGGTCACCCAGGTGGCTGCGGATCTGCTGGATGACAGTTTCTATACCAGTGGCGTGTACCTGCGGTGCATCAATAATGTTGAAGCCAAGCGTGTCCGGATTGCTCGTGCGCAGTCCTATTTGCACCGATGTCGCCGGATCAACGAGACCGTTCTTCACGGCCCAATAGAACATCGTGCCGTGATCGATGCGGTCGTGTGGATCGGCCCAGGTGTCGCTGTGCGCATCAAAATGCAATAACGATAGCGGCGCTCCGTGCTTTTTTGCGTGTGCTTTAAGCAGTGGATAGGCGATGAAATGATCACCGCCCAGGCTCAGGAGACCGGGGCCCTCCTTGATAATGTCCCACGCGTGCGCCTCGATCTGCTCGGGTACTTTCTCCGGCCGTCCGAAATCGAAAAAGCAGTCGCCAACGTCGGCAACGGCCAGCTTGTCGAATGGGTCGAACTCCATGCCATAGGGTCGCTCCCACGCCATGATGGTCGACGCGTTTCGAATCGCCCGCGGACCAAAACGCGCGCCCGGACGATTCGTCGTCGCCGTGTCAAGCGGCACACCGGTAACGGCGACGTCCACGCCGGTCAGGTCCTTGGTGTACTTGCGCCGCATGAACGAAGTAATGCCGGCATAGGTTGGCTCCGGCGTTGTCCCATACAGGCTCTCACGCGTAATTGCATAATCGAGGTCATGCTTGTTCAAAACCTGTCTCCCTATTTTTTGTTTTAAGTCGACAGCGCTTGTCGGGTTTGATCCAGCGCCTGCCAGGCTTTGTCGATCAGTTCGTCGGCTTCGGCATACGATAGAACGAATGGCGGCGCGCAGATAATCGTATCGCCAACCGCGCGCATGCAAACACCGAGTTCCATCAGGCTATCGCGAAAGATGGAACCGGCCCCGCGTTTTTCGTCGAAGCGTTGCAGAGGCTCTTTGCTTTCCACTATTTCAAAGGCCCCCATCAGACCCACCATGCGCGTATCGCCGACGAGCTCGTGGTCGCCCAACGCCTGCCATTTCTGTTGCAGGTAGGGACCAATGTCCGTGCGAATGCGCTCTACCAGGTTTTCCCTGCGGATCAACCTGACGTTGGCAATGGCGACGGCGCAGGCGACCGGATGACCGGAATACGTGTAGCCATGGAAAAACTCGCCGCCCTTCTCGATTAACACGTCGGCGACACGATCGCTGACGAACACGCCGCCGAGTGGCAGGTACCCGGAGCTCACGCCTTTGGCGAACGTCATAAAATCCGGGCGCGTGTCGAAATGATCGGCGCCGAACCATTGCCCGAGACGCCCGAAGCCCGTGATCACTTCGTCGGAAATCAGCAAGATGCCGTACTCGTCACAGATGCGCTGCACTTCCGGCCAGTAGCTGTCGGGCGGCACGATGACTCCGCCGGCACCCTGAATCGGTTCGCCAATGAACGCCGCGACCTTGTCCGGGCCCACCTCTTTGATCTTCTCTTCGATCGCGCGGGCAGCAGCCAGACCAAACTCATGCGGCGACAGACTGCGGTCACTGCCAAACCAATACGGCTGATCGACATGCACGATACCGGGAATCGGGAGACCGCTTTGCTTGTGCATCGGCTTCATACCGCCGAGGCTGGCTGCCGCCACGGTCGAACCGTGATACGCATTGTGGCGGCTGATTATCGTATGGCGTTCCGGCTGTCCCAGCAGGTCCCAGTAGGTTCGTACCATGCGCACGATCGTATCGTTGGACTCTGAACCAGAGCCCGCAAAGAACACACGATTAAATTGCGGCGGACTGATTTCCTGCAGCAGGCTCGCAAGCTCGATCGCCGGCGGGTGCGCGCACTGAAAAAAGTTGTTGTAGTACGGCAGTTCCTTGAGCTGTTCCGTCGCAGCATCGATCAGCTCTTGCCGACCGTAACCGGCATTCACGCACCAAAGCCCGGACATACCGTCCAGGATCTTGTTGTCGTCCGCATCATAGATGTACACACCCTGTGCGCGCGTGATGATTCGTGAGCGCTTCTTGTGCAGACTTTTATGGTCCGTAAACGGATGCAGATGATGCTCTTTGTCGAGCTCCTGCCAGTCTTCGCGGGACCGTTTTTCGATTGCTGCCATGATTAACCTCGCGTCGATCCCGAACGGATCAGACATTGAACATCAGTATCTCGCGCTCATAGGGTGTGATGATCTCCTGAAACTCCCTATTCTCATCATCCTTGACCGCCGTATACGTTGTTACGAATTCGTCGCCCAGCATGCTGCGCATCGCATTGCTGCCCCGCAGCGCCTCGATCGACGAATAAATATGCCGGTGCAGCTCAAAGTCGCCGCCATAGGCACTGCCTTCGGTCGGTGCCGTCGGCTTGATCCCCTCGACCATGCCGAGGTAACCGCACGCCAACGTTGCAGCGATGACCAGGTACGGGTTCACATCGGCACCGGCCAGTCGGTTTTCGACACGACGTGCATCGGGCCCGGCATCCGGTACACGCAAACCGACGGTGCGATTGTCGACAGCCCAGGCCAGATTGACGGGCGATGCGTCCGGGTTCAGGAAGCGACGATAGGAATTTACGTAGGGGGCGAACAACAGCATCGCCTCTGGCATGTAGCGTTGCAGGCCGCCGAGATACGAGTAGAAAAGTTCGCTTGCCGATCCGTCCGCGTTCGAAAAAATATTCTTGCCCTGCTTGTCGACAATACTCTGGTGCACGTGCAGCGCGCTGCCGGCCTCCTCGGCCATCGGCTTGGCGAGAAACGTCGCATGCATCTTGTGCTCAATGGCAGCTTCGCGAATCGTACGCTTGAACAGAAATACCTGATCGGCGTTGTCGAGCGCGTTACCGTGCAAGAAATTGATCTCGAACTGCGCCGGCCCCATTTCCTGTGACAGCGTATCGATGCGAATACCCTGCTCTTCACAGTAGGCGTAGACATCATTAATGAATGGATCGAAGTCGTTCATCGTGTCGATGCTGTACGGCTGACGCGCACCCTCAGTCCATCCCAGCCGACCCTCGGGAGGCTCCGCCTCATCGTTGGGATCGGAATGCGGACTTAAGAGGTAAAACTCGACTTCCGGCGCAACCACCGGTATCCAGCCGCGCGCCTCAAATTTCGCCAGCACAACACGCAGAACGCTGCGCGGCGATTTCACGACCTGCGAGCCGTCGCGGTGATAGCAGTCCAGAAAAACGGAGGCCGCCGGGTCGGTCGCCCAAGGCACCGGCCGCAGTGTCGTCGGATCCGGCACCAGAAGCATGTCGCGATCTTCGACATTCGTCGCATCGTCGATGTAATCCCCGGAAATTGTCTGCGAGAAAATGGCCTCTGGCATCTTCATCTCACCGGCACCGAACTTGTCTGCCGGCATCACCTTGCCACGGGCTGATCCCGCCAGGTCCGGAACAAACGCCTCAACGTCTTCTATGCTGCGTTCTTTAAACCAATGTTGAAAAACATCGTTGTTGTTACCCACGTTACACCTGTCGCTGACGCGCATACACTCTGCACGCGTCGCCAAACGCCTTGAAAATTGCTTTTGAGAATTCGTTTTTCATGACCTGCCATTCCGGGTGCCACTGCACTGCCAGCGCGAACCCGGGACCGTCGTCGACCCGGAATCCCTCGATCAAGCCGTCATCGGCGATTGCCTCGACGGTGACACCGTTGCCAAGTTTTGCCACGGCCTGCGCATGCAGAGAGTTCACCATGACCGTGTCGGCTCCCGCGAGCTCACGCAGTACACCGCCGTCAGCAAGGTGCACAGGATGTGCCGGCCCGTACTGCACATCCAGCGGGTCATCCTTGTTTTCGCGGTGATTATGATAACCGCTTACCTCGTGAACTTTCTGATGCAGCGTCCCACCGAGAGCAACGTTCAACTCCTGAAACCCTCGACACACCGCCAGCAGCGGCACACCGGTTTCGAGCGCGCGCATCGCCAGCGGCAACGTGACCGCATCCCGGTGGGGATCGTGCAGTGTGCCGGCCTCACTGGGCTCGCCCGCATAATGATGCGGTTCGACATTGGAGTAACTGCCGGTCAGGAACACGCCGTCGAGACTCGCCAGCAGCTCGTCAATACTGATCGTGTCAGGCATAACCGGCGTCATCAACGGCAACGCGTCTGCCGCGTCGGTAATCGCCACCAGGTATTTCTCGCCGACCATCTGGAACGGATGCGGCTCCAGAATGCGACGATCGGCAGGCACGCCAATGATGGGTTTTGCTGACATAAACGACAATTACAAGTTAACGGCAGGCTGCGCGAAATTCTAGCACGCGGTCCCGATTCAAAAATTTGGCTGCAGCCGCGCTGCGGCCGTGCATAAAGACGCGCCGAGACTTGCACGCCGAGTATCCGAAAGACGCTGCGTCGGCCCGCAGATGGATAACGCACCGAGCACCTGACCCATACCACCGCGAATGACGGTCGCAACGCCGGAAAAACCGAATTCAAGCTCATCAACGGTTTCGGCGAATCCGCGCTCGCGAATCCCGGGCAGCTGCGCCTCGAGGTCACGCCGCTCTGTGATTGTTTTCGACGTCAGGGACGCAAGCTCATGAGTCAGTCTGTCCAGCCCCTGGTCTTCAAAAGCGATCAAAACCTTGCCTGTCGAAGTAGCATGCATCGGCCAGCGCGTACCGACGTTGCCCCCGGCACCGACAAAGTGACTGCTCGTGGCTTCGTCGAGAATCAGCATGGTGTCGTCAATCGGTACCTCAAGCGTCGCGGTCTCACCGCTCTCTTCAGCCAGGCGCTTAAGCAGCGGTCTCGCCCGCAAACGAAGATCATTACTCGATAATGCCTGTATACCGAGCGCCATCAGCGCCGGTCCGAGACGATAACTGCCATCCGCTGCACTCTTCTCCAGCATCGATTCGCTGCACAACGCCTGCAGCAAGCGATGCGTCGTCGTCTTGTTGAGACCTGCGCGAGTACAGATTTCGCCCAGTCGCAGTTCCGGCTGTTCGGCCGTGAAGAGTTTCAGCAGCCGGATCGCGCGCAGCGCTGCCTGGGCACCCTGGGGACTTGCCTTGCCTGACATCGGCTGTTCCATATTATGCTTAGTTATTTCATATTATGGTAGCAGACCGAATGTTGCGGCGCTCGGGAAAATCGCCGATGCTCGTGCTCTGCCGAACCAACAGGTGCCTGCATGACCCGATCGACTGCCAACCAACTCAACGCAGAGCTGCGTGCCGTACAGAAAAAACACGGCGCTTTTGAATCTGTCGAGCTGCTGCTACCCGACCTCAATGGCGTGCTGAAAGGCAAGCGCGTGCGCGTGGACGATGCTGCCAGCGCCTGCAAGAACGGCTTCTGGTTTTGTGGCGGGTCGCCGCTATTGACGATCCTGGGCGAGACCGTTGCCGGTATCCCTTTCGGCGAGGACGACGGCGACCCCGACGTAATGGCAAAACTGGTGCCTGGAAGCATTGCGCCGGTTCCCTGGTCGGAGCGTCCAATGGGTCAGGCGCTGTTTCGATTATACGGTGATGATGGTGAACCGATGTTTGCCGACCCGCGCAGTGTTCTTGAACGCGCGCTCGCACCGCTGCAGACAATGGGCCTGCAAGCGGTAATGGCCACCGAGCTGGAGTTTTACCTGCTGGATGCAAATGCCGAGGTTCCCACGGTCGCCGGGCCGCACGTGCCGGGCAGCGATCGCCTGCAGCCGGGCGCGCAGGTCTATCACCCTGACGACTTGTGGGAGATCGAGCCTTTCCTGAACGACGTTTATGAATTCTGCGCGGCGCAGAATATTCCAGCTGACACGGCGACAGCCGAATACTCGCAGGGACAATTCGAAATCAACCTCAAACATATCGACGATCCGGTGCTGGCCTGTGACCACGCGGTCCTCCTGAAGCGCGCCGTGAAAGCGGCAGCGCGCAAGCACGGTTTCGTTGCCTGCTTCATGGCAAAACCGTTTGCGGAGGACTCAGGCAACGGACTGCACATTCACATGAGCCTGCTGGATCGTAACGGGAAGAATTATTTTTCCCACGGTCGTGAGAACCTGGCGAACCCGCCATTTTCTGCGCGATTGCGGCATGCCGTCGGTGGCCTGCTGAAGACCATGCCGGAAGCCACGGCCATTTGCGCGCCGAACGCGAACTCGTATCGGCGGCTGCGCCCCGACATGTTCGCTCCGGTGGAGCCCAACTGGGGCGTCAATCATCGTGTCGTCGCCATTCGCATTCCGCAAGCCGACGCCAACAATCTGCGCTTCGAGCACCGCGTCGCCGGTGCCGATGCGAACCCGTACCTCGTGACTGCAGCCGTCGTTGCGAGCGTGCATTACGGTCTGAAGAACAAATGCGATCCCGGCGTCATGGTGCAGCAAGGTGAACACCTGGTGCCCCGCCTTAGAATTCCGAATCGCTGGGATGCCGCGATCGATAAGTTTCAACGGAGCAAGATACTGCCGCAATATCTCGGCAAGGACTATTGCAGGTACTTTGCGATGAATCGGCGCGAGGAAAGTCGGCTGTTCCACAACACGATCAGCCAGCTGGATTACGACTGGTACCTGCGTTCGGTATAAGTCGCGCTAGTGGGCGGGTGCGCGGCTACCGGCATTTGGCCGCCGCGGATCCGACGCGCCGCGAAACACACCGTCTTTTACGCCGACGGTCTGCAGGCTACCCATCGAGTAGCTGGATTCCGTAATCGTATGACCACGCGCTTCGAGGATGCGAGTCGTATCGGGGCTGAAACCGGATTCCAGTTGCAGCACGTCCGGAAACCACTGGTGATGCATGCGCGGCGCGCTGCTGGCCTCAGCCAGATTCATCCCGTGATCGAGAACGTTGACGACCATTTGCAGCACCGACGTAATAATGCGACTGCCGCCGGGGCTGCCGGTCGCAAACCACGGTTTACCATCGGCAAAAACAATGGTCGGTGTCATCGAGCTTAGGGGCCGTTTCAGCGCAGTGACGGCGTTGGCCTCGCCACCCAGCAATCCGAACGCGTTTGGCACTCCGGGTTTGGAAACGAAGTCATCCATTTCGTTGTTGAGCAAGAATCCCGCACCGTCAACCGCGATGCCGGAGCCGTACGAAAAATTCAGCGTGTACGTGTTCGAGACAACGTTGCCGTCGGCATCCATCACCGAATAATGCGTCGTGTCCGGGCTCTCCTCGACCGGTGCAACTCCGGGAGCAACGTCCTCTGACTTGCGTGCCACGTTCATATCAATGGTCGCCGCCAGTTGCCGCCCGTAGGCCTTGCTCGTCAACCAGTCCACCGGCACCGGGTAGAAATCGGGATCGCCCAGGTGCTTGGAACGATCAGCGTAAGCGAGCCGCGCCACTTCGGCCAGCAGGTGCACGTTGTCGGCGCTACCGGCTCCCAGTTCAGCAACCGGAAAGTTTTCGAGGATGTTCAGCATTTGAATAACATGCACCCCTCCGGAACTCGGCGGGGGCATTGAAACGACATCAAAGCCACGGTAAGTACCGCGCACGACTTCGCGAATGACCGGCTTGTAGGCGGCCAGTGATGCTTTGTCGACCAGTCCGCCACCGCGCAGCATTTCGGCGGCGATCTTGGTCGCGACCTTGCCCTGGTAGAAGGCTTCAGGACCTTGCTTTGCAATCAGGCGCAACGTTTTTGCCAGGTCCTTCTGCACCAGGCGCTCGCCCGCCTCGTACGGCACTCCGCCCGCCTTGAAGAAATAACGGCAAGCCGCCGCGTTCGCGCAAAGTCTCTCTTTGCGCGCTTTGAGCAATCCCGCGAGGTCGTAATTGACAATGATGCCGTCGCGGGCCTGCCGAATGGCCGGCTCGAGCAGGCGTTTCCACGGCAGACGCCCGAATTTCTGGTGCGCAAGGTACATGCCGGCCACGGTTCCCGGCACACCCGCGGCCAGATGGCTGAACTTGGAACGCCGCGGATCGACATCGCCGTTTTCATCGAGATACATGTCGCGAGTCGCTCGCAGCGGCGCCATTTCGCGGTAGTCGATCGCTAAATCCGTATCGCTGCCGGCATCATGAATCAGCATGAAGCCGCCACCGCCAAGGTTGCCCGCACGAGGCAACGTTACGGCTAGTGAGAAACCAACAGCGATCGCTGCGTCGACCGCATTGCCACCGTCCGCGAGCACGTCTGCACCCACCTGCGACGAAAGGCTGTTTTGTGCGGCAACCATTCCGTTGGCCCCGAACACGGGGTGCGACAAATCCTGGTAGCGCACGATCGCGCTGCTGGAGACCTGACCGAATGCTGGCGTAAGCCAAAGAAGCGCGCTGATCGCGAAAACCGTATGCCGCATTGTTGCAACCTCAGGGCAAAATGACTTTGAAGATGTAGAAGAAAAGAATGGCAAGAAAAGCACCGGCCGGAATCGTCACAACCCAGGATACGAGGATCCTGACGACCACCCTGAGATCGATAGCCTCGATGCCGCGCGCCATACCCACACCAAGAACAGCGCCTACCAGTGTGTGAGTTGTGGAAATCGGTATGCCGGTACCGGACGCGATCACAATCGTGGTTGCCGCGGCGAGCTCGGCCGCAAAACCGCGGCTCGGCGTCAGCTGCGTAATTTTCTTGCCCACCGTCGCAATGACATGCCGCCCGAAGGTCGCCAGACCGACAACGATGCCAAAGCCGCCGAGCATCAGTACCCAGACTGGCAGCGCGGACTTTGAAGCAATTTCGCCGGTAGCGGCCGTGCCGATAACTGCAGCCAGCGGGCCGATCGCGTTGGCGACGTCGTTGGAGCCGTGCGCAAAGGCCATCCCGCAAGCAGTAACTACCATCAGTACAGCGAAAACACGCTCGACCGTATAGAAATGCTGGCTCTTATCGGCCTTGCGATTAGGCTCGATCTTTCTAATGAAGAAGGCGCCAATCAACGCAATTAGTATGGCAATGCCAGTTGCCAGCAGATAACTGTCCCGGATGCTTAAATCCAGCCCGACGTGCTTCAGGCCCTTGAGGATCGTTACCAGCGTCATCGTGAATGCTGCAAGAAACATGTAGACGGGAACATACCGCTTGGCTTTCGCCAGCGGATCGTCCTGGCTCAGTATCAGCTTTTGCACGCTGAGATAGATCAAATAGGCGATGAAACCCGCTGTCAGGGGCGATATCACCCAGCTCATCACAATGGTACCGACCTTGCCCCAATTGACGGCTTCGACGCCGATACCAACCGCCGCAAAGCCCACGATTGCACCCACAATGGAATGCGTGGTCGAAACCGGCCAGCCATTCTTGGACGCAATCGCCAGCCAGGTGCCCGCGGCGAGCAGCGCCGCCAGCATGCCGTAAATGAACAGATCGGGTGAGCCCGACAGCGAGTCGGCATCGACAATGCCTTTGCGTATCGTGCTGGTGACCGCCCCGCCGGCGAGCACGGCACCGAGGAATTCAAAAACCGCGGCGACGAGGATCGCCTGCTTGATCGTCAGTGCTTTGGACCCTACCGACGTCGCCATTGCGTTGGCAACATCGTTGGCGCCGATACCCCAGGCCATAAACAGGCCAAAGGCGGCAGCAAGGCCGATATAGACAGTCTGATATTCCATCAATTGCCCCTGCAGGTCTTATTTATTGTTCTTGTTTATCGTTCTTGCTTCGTCTTGTTAGTGCGACAGCAGTAATTCCAGCCGACGACCGACGCGTTCGGCCATGTCGGCGACCTCACCCGTCAACGAAATGACGTCATACAGAAAAATAGCGTCAACCGGGTCCAGCGTTTTTTCGATTTCAAACAGAGCAGAACGCAAAATAGTCTGCTGCTCGTCAGTGTGCGTCTCGATCTGATCCAGTTTTTCGATCATGTCGGTGAGCAGCACCACCTCGGCGCCTCTAAAACCCGCAGTAAACAGTTCGTCGAGCTCACGGACACTCTTGCGTGCCTGTTTCGCTGCATCGACATTGCGACTGACAAATTCGACAAACTTGTCAGCGATCGCCTCCGGAATTTCCATCCGGCGACCGATGATGACGCCCGATACGTCCTTGGTACGGTTCGCAATCTTGTCCTGGACCAGCAACAGTTCCAGAAGATCCTCGCGAGGCACCGGCATGAACAGGCTCTTGGGCATATTCAGTCGAATCTCTTTTTTGACATTGTCTGCCTCGTGCTCGAGGGCCTCGATTTCAGCGCGAACCTCCAATGCCGCATCCCAGTTACTGGCAACAACGGCTTCGAAAAACGGACGGAGCTTTTTCGCGCAGCGAAACGCGATCTCCATGTGCTTTTCAAGGGGCCTAACCGGCGACGTGCCAAAAATATTGGCCAGCATATTAGCCATGCGACGTTTTCCTTATCGAGTGTGGGCAACGTTCTTCTGGGAACAATCCTAGCACAGTGCCGACCGTAAAAAACCGCGATCAAAGATGCTAGAATTCGCCGCCCGCAAGCACTCATTCAAGCCCTGGAACTGCGCCATGACATACTGGTTGATGAAATCCGAACCCGACGCCTACAGCATTGACGACCTGGAGCGCGACCGCTGCGAAATGTGGGACGGCATTCGCAATTATCAGGCGCGCAACATGATGCGTGACGATATGAAGATCGGTGACGAAGTCTTCTTTTATCACTCGAATTGCAAGGAGCCCGGTATCGTGGGTGTTGCCAGAGTTGCCAGCGAACCGTATCCGGACCCGACGCAGTTCGACAAGAAATCCCGGTACCACGACGCGAAGAGCAGCAAGGACGATCCGCGCTGGTGCCTGGTCGACGTCGAGTTCGTACGCAAGCTCGCGCGAAACATAACGCTCACGGAGCTAAAGGCACAGAAGACACTCGCTGACATGATCCTGACACGCAAAGGCAATCGCCTGTCGATCATGCCCGTGGGCAAGAAACACTGGAACAAGATCTTGAGCCTTGAATAAGACCCGCGCTCTCGCCACTGCGACCCTGGTTATCGTTGCAGTTCTTTGGTACCTGACTCCCGCAAAGCTCGAGTCGGCAGTCGCCGAGGTCGTGCTGCCGGGCGACCTGAATGCCTGGCTGCTGGAAACGGAGAACGAAGCCGCCGAACGCTACGGCCTGGTGGCCGGCGTCGAAAAGCGCATCACCTGGTTCGACGAACAGCAACCAACGGCGTACTCGGTCCTGTATTTGCACGGATTCTCGGCGACGCGCCAGGAGACTGCACCACTGGCCGAAATCGTGGCTCGCAGTTTGGGCGCGAACCTGTTCGAAACACGTCTTACCGGTCATGGCCGTGAGCGCGAGCCGCTCGCAGAAGTCCGCGCTGAGGACTGGCTTGCCGATGCGGCCGAGGCACTGACTGTTGCCAGGCAACTGGGCGAGCGCGTCATCATTATCGGCACGTCAACCGGCGCGACGCTGGCGGCGGCAATGCTCGATCATCCTGCAATGAACGCCGTCGATACAGTCGTCATGGTGTCGCCGAACTTCGCGCCACGAGACGCCAATGCGGCCTGGCTAACGCGACCCGCCGGACCGCTGCTCGCACGCATGCTGGTTGGTGACACCCGCAGCTGGAAGCCGCATAACGCATTGCAGGCGCGTTTTTGGTCGACGTCTTATCCGTTGTCGGCGCCGATCGAAGTTATGCGCCTGGTCGATCTAGCGAATCGCAAGCTGCCAGCGGCCATGCCGCAGCGTCTGCTGATGTTCTACTCGCTGCAGGACACGGTGATTTCCGCGGATGCGGCGCTCGCGGTTTTTGCGCAAACAGAGGCGCCACAGAAAGCTGCGATCGCCATCACGAACCCGGGTGACCCAAGTCACCACGTACTGGCAGGAGATATCTTGTCGGCGGGGAAAACGCAGGAGATCGCGACAGCAATAGTCGACTTTATTGGGCGCCCAGTTCCCTGAGTCGCGCCTGGATCGGCGCCGCGCCGCCGAGCGCGAGCATGATTACCAGATCGCCGGGGCGCGCCCACTCGATTGCCGACATGAAGGATTCCATCTCGGATTCGTTGTGCTCAATTTGCGAGCGATCGGCGCCGGCGCGCAGCAACTCGTCCACAATGATTGCGAACACGTCCCCGTGCTGCCGGCCGCGGTGGTAGGCCGCCAGCTCTGACACGACGACGCGATCCAGCCCAATAGCCCATGCGTCTCGCGCGAGCTCCCGAATCAGTTCGTCGGTGCGATCACCGGCCTGGCCAAAACACAAGACCCGGCGTTCTGCCGGCACTGCTCGCGCCATGTCGAACAATGCCATCATGGCAGCGGGATTGTGCGCGAAGTCGACGAGCACACTGCGGCCGTCGAACTCGTACAGATTGCAGCGGCCGGGGTTCTCGTCCTGCACCATCGTCGTCAGACCCTTCTGGATATCCTCGAGAGCCACACCCAGAGAATGCGTCAGCGCTGCAGCACTGAGCGCGTTGGCGACGTTGTGCCGCGCGGCACCTCCCAACGTAATCGGAATCTCATGGCTGCGGCAAATCACGACACGCCCACCACTCTCGAGCTTGACGAGTTCGTCGCCATCGAGCACAAACGCCAGCCCACCGCCGTCACTGTGGGACACGATCGTCTCGTTCTCCGGATCGAGACTGAACCATACGACTTCGCCCGAGTACTTCTCCGATTGCTTGAGCAGCAATTGATCATCGGCATTTAGAATCAGCCGTCCGGATTGCTCGACCGCCCGACTCACGATCCATTTGATCGCCAGCAACTCGTCGAGATTCTGTGAGCCAAAGTCACCGAGGTGGTCCTCGCTGATATTGGTTATGAGCGCCACATCGGCGCGCTCGACACCGAGTCCGCGGCGTAACAGGCCACCGCGCGCCGTTTCGAGTATCGCGACGTCAACGCCTGGCTGTCGTAATACTGTCCGGGCACCGCCGGGTCCGGACCAATCACCGCGATCCAGCACCTCATCGTTAACGGCGATCCAGTCTGTCGAACTGCAACCGACGTTCCGGCCCGCGCCCTGCAGGATATGCACAGCCAGGCGAACGCTCGTGGTCTTGCCGTTGGTGCCCGTCACGACACCAATCGGTACATCGTCGAACTTGTCCCAATCCAGCGCATCGGGGATTTCACGCACCGGCCAGGTCTCCGAACCCTTGCCCAGCCCGACGGAGACTTCGTCATCGTCCCACAGAACGGTCTTGCCACGATCAGCGGCCTCGTGCAGCAGCCACATGAGCTCAGCGTTGGACTCCTCCTCCGCCGACGCCTTGATCGCCGCGACCGCCACGTCGAAATCGGGCTCTTCCGTCGTTACGCCGAGTTCAAAGGCGCTCGCCGCCCACGCCCATTCGTTGATTTCCGAGGCCGCATAGAGCGCGTCTATCGGTGCCGTAAATGCGAGGCTCGCGCCGCCGACCAGGTGCAACGTCGAAAACTGTGCGGAGGGCCAATCCAGATCTTCGAGCACGCGCGCCACATTATTCGCCCAGACTGGAATCAGCCGGTCGGCGTCCTCCCGCGTGCAGCGGACATCGAGAACGGAGCCCGGCCCATCGAGGAGCAGGCTGGGTCCCGTCAGTCTACGTGCATCGAGAAACTCCATGACGCGGCGTCAGTCGCCCTCTTCGCGGGCGATGCGCACACCGCGCTCGTCGCTGATTATTTCGAGATCGTCCGCGATTTCGAAGTCGAGGCTGCCCGGGAGATCGATAGCACCGGCTGTTTTCTTGCCCGGACTGTCAATTCTGGATCCTGAATTGAAATAGATAATCTGTTTCCAGGCCCGCGTCGTGTTGTCGCCCAGTATTAGAATCAGATCGCCCACCTGCGCCATCTCGAGCGCTCGCGTCGTCGCCTCCTGCTCGTCAGGAATGACCTCGATACTGTTTGCCGAGATTCCCTTCTCTAGCAGCACGTTCTTCATCAGCACCGCCACCTCGTCGTGTCCGCGGCCGCGCCGATTGTCATCGCAACGACAAATGAAATGATCGAAATGACCCGCCGCCACCTCGGCAATGTCACGAACATCCTCGTCACGGCGATCGCCCGGCGCCGACAGCACGACGATGCGCTGCCCGTCAACTTCGAAGCGATCGACAAGACCACACATCGCGGTAACAGCTGCCGGGTTATGCGCATAGTCGAGAATGACGCGGAACGGGTGTTCGTCGTATATGTTCATGCGACCCGGTGCCTGGAAAAACGTCGAATCGAAGGTGCGCAATCCCTGGCGGATATCCTCGAGGCCGATACTCATGTTGTAGGCGAGCGCGGCGGCAAACATCGCGTTCTGTACGTTGTGCATGGCACGACCTTCGATGGTTGCCGGAATCAGATGCGTCCACAAGAGCGGCGTGTGCGTCTCTTTATCGTAGATCGCGATCATATGGCCGTTCATGCCCTGCTCGAGCACGAACGCCTGGCCGCCCGCCTTGATGTGTTGTTTGACCAGCGAATGCGCCGGATTCATCGTGACGTAGCTCAGTCTTTCCGCGTCGGTGTAATCGGCCATTTGAAGGCACAGCGGATCATCGGCGTTCAGCACGGCGGCGTCGGTCGCAATCTCGATCGGTACACGCTTCACTTCGGCGAGCTGTTCTAGCGTATTGATACCGCGCAGGCCGAGATGGTCGGATGACACATTGAGACAACCCGCAACGTTGCATTCTTGAAAACCGAGGCCACTACGGAGCATGCCGCCACGTGCCGTTTCCATAACAGCAGCGCTGACCGAAGGATCGCGCAGAATCATCTGTGCCGAAACCGGCCCGGTCATGTCGCCCGGCACGCTGAGCTTGCCGTCAATATAAACGCCGTCCGTGGACGTCAGTCCAACGGTAAACCCCGACATCTTGAGAATGTGCGCGAGCATGCGCGAGGTGGTTGTCTTGCCGTTGGTGCCGGTAACGGCCGCGATCGGAATGCGGCTCGGCGTACTCGGTGGAAACAGCATATCGATAACGGGTCCCGCGACATCGCGCGGTGTACCCTCGCTCGGCGCAACGTGCATGCGAAAACCGGGACCAGCGTTTACTTCACAAATGCCTCCGCCGGCGTCGCGGTAGGACTCGGTAATGTCTTCGGTCAGGAAATCCACACCGCCGATATCGAGATCAATGGCCTTGATCGCACGGATTGCCATCTCGCGATTGTCGGGATGGATGGTGTCCGTGACGTCGATTGCCGTACCGCCCGTTGAAAGATTGGCCGTCGATCGCAAGTACACGGTCTCGCCTGTCGCCGGCACCGTGTCCCGGTCGTAACCGAGTTTGGCAAGCAGCCGCTCAGCCTGGTGATCGAACTCCAGGCGCGTCAGTACTTTTTCGTGCCCGACACCACGACGTGGATCATCGTTGACGGTATCCACAAGTTCCTTGATTGTGTGCCTGCCATCACCGACGACGTGACCTGGCACGCGCTTGGCGGCAGCAACCAGCGAACCGTTGACGACGAGCAGGCGATGATCGAAACCCTCGATGTAACTTTCAACCACGATGGTGCTGCCATGCTCGCTGGCTTTTTCAAAACCGGTCTGAACTTCGTCAGGCGTCCGTAGATTGATCGACACGCCGCGCCCATGATTGCCTGACAGGGGTTTCAGCACGACCGGATAGCCGATGCGCTCTGCCGCCCGCACGGCGTCCCGTTTGCCGCGCACCAGCTCCTGCCGTGGTACCGGCAGGCCCAGATCGCGCAAAATACCGTTAGTCTCTTCTTTATCTGCGGCCAATTCGACTGCAATGTTACTGGTGAGCCCGGTCGTCGTTGCCTGAATTCTGTGCTGGTAACGGCCCTGGCCAAACTGCACCAGGCTGTATTGGTTGAGTCGCAGCCAGGGAATGTTGCGTTCCTCTGCCGCTTTGACCAGCGATCCGGTGCTCGGCCCGAATTCGCGACGCTGCGCGTAGCGGATAAATCGATCGCGCTCCTCGGCGAAATTCCAGTCCGATCCCGGTGCATCGTCGGAGCGCAGTTCGACCGGGAGCAAATCCTGTAGCAGCAACTGCGCCAGCTTGCTCGCCCGGCGACCGACAGCGGCATCCTTGTACTGGAACACCATGTTGTAAAAGCCCGGACGGTCGTCGATAGAGCGGGTCCGCCCGAAGGTCACATCTGAGCCCGCGACGTTTTGCAGCTCGAGCGCGACATGCTCCATGACATGCCCCATCCACGTACCCTCGCCTTCGCGCAGCCGACGGACAAAGCCACCCGGCTCGCGATATGAGCAACCGTGTTCGTGCAGGCCCGGCAAACGCTCGAGCAACGGCTCTATGAACGCATCACCCAGGCGGCCGGTTGGCCAGTGTTCCAACTCGCCAAGATCAATAACGTGGCGGATTACGGGAAAGCGGGCGAACAGGTTCGGCCCGACAAAGATATTGGTGCTTTCAATTTTCATGACGTGCGCCTGTTGTTTTTTTTGGGTTATTCGGCGTGCGCCTCGCGCGTGGCAATGTCGAAACGACCGCCCGCGACGAGAATGTGTAATGTTACGCCAATCAGGCTGACAGGGTCTCCCCGGCGCGCCTGATCCATGGACGAGTACTTCAACTCGGTCGGATCGATTACGGTAATTCCGCCACTGCCGACGACCTCAAATGCGTCGCCCGGCAGGATAAACGCGGCCGTGTCCTCGTCGAGGCCAATGCCCACGGCGAACGGGTTGTAGGCGAGTGCCGTCAGCAGTCGTCCGAGACGATCACGCTCACGGAAATGCTGGTCGATGATAAAGGCATTGGTCAGCCCGAGCCCGGGCGCCATTGTCACCATTTCCGGATGCGGTGTGCTGCCCTCCATGCCCCCGGCGATCATGTGCTCTGGCATAAATGCCGCACCGGCCGAGGTACCGGCGACATGCATGCCCTCGGCGTTGCGGCGGCGGATCAGCTGGGCGACCGCGGTGCCGCCGAGTGTTGTCGACAACCGCAGCTGATTACCACCGGTCATGAAGACACCATCGCACTTGTTGATGTATTCGACCTCCTCACCCGACTGGCAATCTTCGCGCGAGATGAAATTCAACACTCGCGCGTGCTTGACGCCGATGCGCCGAAACAGTTTTTCGTAATTGCGCCCGGTATCTTCCAGCTCCGACGCGGTCGGAATGATGCCGATGCGTGCCTCTTTGCCGCCGCACAGATCGATAAAGCGGTCCAGAATCTCGGGGTTATCGAATTTCTCTTCGCCGCCGCCGATCGGGATTATGAAACCGCGGTCATTCTCGGATTTGCTGTTTGCAGGACTCATTGCTTGCCGCACTCGTGAGTTAATGGCCCGCCGTGATCGCCAGCCGCCTGGGATTCAGGAGTGACATTACGCCGCGGGAGTGAAAATGGGCGATAAGTTTACACAAGATTGGCCCACTTCCGGCTCATCTTGATGCAAAATACCGGACTTTGGCTAATGGTGGCCGGGACGGTGGTCAAGACATATGGGTCAACAGGAAACAGTTTGTGACGAATCGTAAACTAGCGCTCGGCCGCGCGGCCCACCATCCGGACAAGTACGCACCGGAGGTTCTTGACGCCATCCCGCGCATTCAAAATCGCGAGACGCTGGGGATCACCGCTGAATTGCCGTTTGCGGGTGTAGACGTCTGGAACGCCTGGGAACTCAGCTGGCTCGGTACCGGCAAACGGCCGGCGGTAGCGACGGCACGCATCGTGGTTCCGGTCGAGTCGCCGAATATCATCGAATCCAAGTCGCTCAAGCTGTATCTCAATTCGTTTGCGATGACCGAATTTGACTCTGCTGGCGACGTTGAGCAAACCATCCGTACGGATCTCACGCGTTGCGTCGAATCGCCGGTAGACGTTCGGGTGGCCCCGGTTTCGAGCACCGAGGCGCGCACAGTCGCGCGGCTCGCGGGTAGCAGCCTCGATGATCTCGACGTCGACTGCGACGACTGGGAAGTTAATGCGGGTCTGCTACGTGCGGACAGCGACAACATTGTCACCGCGGATTTGCATACTCATCTGCTGCGCAGCCTCTGCCCCGTTACGGCGCAGCCGGATACGGGCAGTCTGCAGATTGCGTATCGCGGGCCGACCATCGACCCTGCTGGTTTGCTGCGTTATATCGTCTCTTACCGGCAGCACAGTGATTTTCACGAGAGCTGTATCGAGCGTATGTTTATGGACATAATGGAACGCTGCAAGCCGCTCGATCTAACGCTGCACGCTCGTTATCAGCGACGCGGCGGCATTGATATCAACCCGTTCCGCAGCACGTCCGCGCACACGCCGCGCGACCTGCGCCTGTGGCGGCAGTAACCGCCCGTATTACTTGGCGTCGAGATCCTCGGGCGTTAGCTCGTGACCCCAGTTCTGTTTCGCACTGAGATAACGACGATTGGCATCCGTCACGCCAGTCACGTGTTTTACGCGCGTAATGTCCGTGATGCCCATTTTCTCGAGGTCGTGGACCTTCTTCGGGTTATTGGTGAGCAGGCGGAACGGCTGGCCCTTGACGAAGAACTTCAGCAATGAGCCGGCATCGCTGAAATCCCGCGAGTCGTCCGGCAATCCGAGTGAGCGGTTGGCCTGATAAGTGTCCTCGCCGCCGTCCTGCAGCAAGTAGGTCGCCGCTTTCGCCCACAGCCCGATACCCCGACCTTCGTGCCCGGACATATAGATGACTATGCCGCCCTGCTCGTCCTCGCGGATCTTCTGCAGTGCGGACGCCAGTTGCGGACCACATTCGCAACGCTCCGAACCAAATACATCCCCCGTGAGGCAGCTCGAGTGCACGCGCACCAGCGGATTTTTCCAGCTCGCCGGATCGCCGACAATGAGCACGCTATTGACCGCCATGGAAGACGCCAGCGTCGCGAACAGCGCCTGCCCCTGCTGCGCACGCAACTCATCCGCTATCTCTTCAAGCTTGCCCAGCTCGGTGCGGCGCACGCACGCATACCAATCAACCTCGATCGCAAGATCGCAGAGTTTCAGCGGCAACGCTATGGGTCCAAGCAGGCTGATGGCTGGCCCACGCGTGACCGCATGATCGGCGGCCACCGGCGCTCCATCACCATCAATCTGAAACAGTTTTCCCTGCTCTTCCAGACGCTTGCGGATGCTGGGATCGATATAAGTAAACATAGAGCGCGATTATGCGGGAATAGCGGCGTGTATCGTTAATAGGCCTTGCTGACCACACGGTCATTTACTATACTTACTGACTCATTGGTCAGTAAAGGTGTCACGATGGGCGAGCCGCGCTTTCAGCGCCGCAAGGAAGATCGGCCGCAGGAAATCACCGAGGCCGCCTTCGAAGTTTTCGCCGAGAAAGGCTACGCCCGGGCACGCGTGCAAGAGGTCGCAGCGCGTGCCGGCGTCAGCAAGGGTCTGCTGTACCTGTATTTCGAGACCAAGCAAGCGCTGTTCAAGGCGGTCATCCGGAGCGTCGTCATTCGACGGATTGACGCTCTGCTCGCCGCAGTCGATAAAACCGAGCTCTCGTCCGAAGCATTTATGCGCGGTCCGCTGGTCGACTTCATGAAAACCTTGCCGGGCTCGCCGGTCGCGGTGGTTATCCGGCTGCTGATCGCCGAAGGCCAGCAGCATCCGGACCTGGTGGACTATTACTGGGACAACGTCGTAGCAAAAGGCCTCGCGGCAATTACGACCCTTGTCGAGCGTGGGGTCGAGCGCGGTGAGTTTCGCGACACCGACATCACCCGGCTGCCACAGCTGGTGCTTGCGCCGGTCATGGTCTCGGTGATCTGGCGAATCCTGTTTGCCAGGCATGCACTCGACACTGACCGCTTGATTGAAACCCAGATCGACATGCTGCTCGCCTATATCAAGCTATGAACGGAGCAAGAAAAATGAAAGCACTCAATGCCGCTGCGATCACGGTATGCACATTACTCGCGGCCTGTAGCCCGCCAGATGACACGGCGCGCGTTGTCGGTGAGCTCGCGTCTGATCGCATCGAACTAAGCACTGAGTTCAATGAACCAATTATTGAAATTCTCACCGAAGAAGGGGCGGCAGTGACAGCGGGCCAGCTGCTGCTGCGTCAGGATGATACTCGCGCCGTAGCGCGCCTCAAAGAGGCCGACGCGGCACTAGCCCAGCAACAGGCACGACTTGACGAACTCCTGCGCGGTCCACGAAAGGAACAAATCGCGGCGGCGCGGGCCAATCTGGACGGCGCAACCCGGGAGCTCGCGTTTCGCAGCAGCGAGTTCGATCGCATTACGCGAATACATGCCAAGGGCCTTGCGTCTCAAGATGAACTCGATCTCGCGAAAGTTACGCGGGACACGGCGACGGCCAACCGCAAGCTGCGCCTCGCACAATTGCAGGAAGGCCTCGCTGGAACGACCGTTGAAGAGCTCGCGCAGGCCGAGCAGGCCTTGCAACAACTGGCGGCACGCAGAGAAAGCGCGATCATTGATCTTGAGCGCCTGAGCCTGCGAGCGCCTGTCGACGGGATCGTCGACAGCCGTCTGTTCGAGCTGGGCGAGCGCCCGGCCGCCGGCCAGGCGACCATTATCATGCTGGGCGGCGAACAGCCGTATGCGCGCGTCTTTGTACCGGAACAATTGCGCGTTAGCGTGGCCGCGGGTGCCGCAGCCGTGATTCATGTCGACGGCCTGAGCTCGCCCATCAGGGGGCGAGTGCGCTGGGTCTCGAACGACGCCGCGTTCACACCGTACTACGCACTGACCGAGCGCGACCGCTCGCGTCTCAGCTACATGGCCAAAATTGATATCGCTGAGCAGCGCGACCGCCTGCCAGACGGTGTGCCTGTCGAGGTTGAGTTTCCGCAGGTCAAGGCCGACTGATGCAGCCAGGTTACGCCATCGAAGCACGCGGCCTGACAAAAAAGTTCGGTGACCTGCGCGCCGTCAGCAATCTCAACCTCGACGTTCCCCGAGGTCAGATCTACGGCTTTCTCGGACCTAACGGCTCGGGGAAATCCACGACGATTCGGATGCTTTGCGGTCTTCTGACGCCAACCGAGGGCACGGCGACGGTGCTCGATAATGAGGTGCCGGGCGACTCGAAAGCGTTGAAACCAAAGATTGGCTACATGACGCAGAAATTCTCCCTGTTTGGCGACATGACCGTCTTTGAGAACCTGCAGTTCATCGCGGAAATCTACTCTTACCCCGCCGCTAAACGCGCTGCCCGTATTGACGAGCTGCTGCAGAAATACGACCTCATGGACCAACGTCGACAGCTGGCAAGCACCATGAGTGGTGGCCAGAGACAGCGCCTCGCCCTCGCCTGCGCCGTACTGCATCACCCCGAGCTCTTGCTGCTCGACGAGCCGACCAGCGCGGTGGATCCGCAAAGTCGCCGCGATTTCTGGTCCAACCTGTTTCGCCTCGCCGGCGGCGGCACGACGATACTGGTCTCGACCCATTACATGGACGAAGCGGAGCGCTGCCATCGCCTGGCGATACTGGATCACGGTGTCAAAGTAGCGGACGGCACGCCGCAGGAATTGCAGGGTGCGACTGGCATGCACATTCTTGAGGTCGTCGCGGATGACCCGTATGCCGCACAGACCGCAATTGACCAGCTGCGGGAGGTTGCCAGCGTGACGCAACTTGGCGTGCGGCTGCGCGTTCTCATGCCCGAGGATATTGTCGACCCGATTACGCCAATCGAGCAAGCCCTCAACACACGCGGTATCGACGCCATCGTCACCCGCGCACAGGCAACCCTGGAAGACGTCTTCGTAGCTGTCACCCTGAAACCGAGGCACGATCAGTGAAGTCGCTCTTTCGGATCCTGGCGATCGTAAAAAAAGAGCTACGCCAGCTGCGGCGCGACCGCCTGACGTTTGGCATGATCGTCGGCTTGCCGGTTATTCAGATGCTGCTGTTCGGTTACGCAATCAACACGGATGTCAGAGATCTCAAGACCGCCGTAGCGAATCAGGCGGGCACGCATTTATCCGAACAGTTCGTTGCTGAACTGGGGCAGACACAAGTCGTAGACATCGTCGCCCACGTCGGGACGGTTACCGAGCTTCAGGAATTGCTGCGACGTGGGGAAGTATCGATCGGCGTACTGCTTCCTGTAGATTTTGATCGCCGCGTGAATAATCGCTCTCGACCTGCCGTGCAATTACTGGTCGATGGCAGCGACCCGACGATTCTCGGCGTCGCCAACCAGCTGGTGATGATGCCGCTCTCTTTTGACACGTCACCGCGCCGCGCCACAAGCAAAGAGCTGATCTCCGTACGCCCTTACTTCAATCCCGAGCGTCGCAGTCCGATCAACATTATTCCGGGACTGCTCGGCGTGATACTGACGATGACCATGATCTTGTTCACCTCGGTCGCGATTGTTCGCGAACGGGAACGCGGCAATCTCGAACTGCTGATCAACACACCGGTAACCTCAAGCGAGCTCATGATCGGCAAAGTCATTCCCTACATTGTCATCGGCATGCTCCAGCTGGTACTGATCCTTGCCGTCGGCCGGCTGTTGTTCGCAGTACCGATACGCGGCAATCCACTCGATTTGCTGCTTGCGGCATCGGTCTTCATCGCGGCGAACCTGGCGCTTGGATTACTGATTTCCACGGCGGCCAAGACACAGTTTCAGGCAATGCAGATGATGGTCTTCATCTTGCTGCCCTCGATCCTGCTGTCGGGCTTCATGTTTCCGTTTGACGGCATGCCACCCTTCGCCCAGGCGATTGGCGAGATTCTGCCTAATACCCACTTCATCCGCCTCACCCGCGGTATCATGCTGCGGGACGCCGCCCTCAGCGAGCTGAAATCGGATCTCTACTATCTTGTTGGCTTCACGCTGGTCGCCATGCTGCTGGCGACGCTGCGTTTTAAGAAGCGCCTCGACTAACCCCGAAAAACTCGCATTATTTTTTGCATTCTGGTCCAATCAGCGCCCATGACACCGCAAAACGACTCTCCACCCACAGTCTTCATCGTCGATGACGATGCCGCCATCCGCTTTGCCATGCAGGCATTGATGGATTCCGTCAATCTGAATCATGAGATTTTCGCTTCTGCCGACGAATTCCTCGAGAAGATATCGGGTCAGCGGCCAGGCTGCCTGGTGCTCGACATTCGAATGCCAGGTCTCGGTGGTCTCGAACTACAGGAAGAATTGATCAAGCGCGGCGATACGCTGCCAATCATATTCATCACGGGTCATGGCGACGTGCCGATGGCCGTCGAAGCGATGCAGAAAGGCGCCGTCGACTTCATCCAGAAACCGTTTCGCGATCAGGAACTGCTGGACAGAATCCGCGAGGCGCTGGCAACGGATGAAGAGCGCCGCGAGGCTCAGCAACATCATGCAGAGGTCGCTCACCGCCTCGAGCGCCTGACAAACCGCGAACGGGAAGTCTTCGACCTGGTCGTCACCGGCAAGCCGAACAAAGTCATTGCTTATGAACTTGGGGTCAGCCAGCGCACCGTTGAGATTCATCGCGCTCGCGTAATGGAAAAAATGCAGGCCCGGTCGCTCGCCGACCTCGTCAAGATGCATATGTCAGCCTGACGGCTGCTGGCTGCTGATTGCTCTGTCAGGTACGGGCCCGTCGGTGCTCGTCAAACTCGGCGCACTCGATGCACTCATCCGCGTAGGGATATGCTTCAATTCGTCCCGGGTTGATCGGCAGACCACACCCCACGCATATGCCGAAGTTACCGTTGTCCATGCGTTGTAACGCCGCGGAAATCTTCACGAGTTCGCCACGCGCCTCATTACCTAACGCGTCGACAACTTCGTTGTCTTCGAATTGCTTCGCGCGCTCTTTGGAATCGGCTTCACAACCACGACGCAAATTCAGAGAAATGCGT
The DNA here is from genome assembly GCA_964615665.1 of uncultured Woeseiaceae bacterium. Taxonomy (GTDB): domain Bacteria; phylum Pseudomonadota; class Gammaproteobacteria; order Steroidobacterales; family Woeseiaceae; genus UBA1847. Next base: position 27,801 of record CAZTQL010000021.1, read on the forward strand.
TCGAGGCGCGCGGTTAATTCGCTTTTTTTGCGTTGCAACTTGGCTCGCAGCGCATCGTTCGACGCGACTGACATCCCGTGCCCCTTTTCGTCAATTATGTCGTCATCTAAGCGTACTTATCCGTTTTGCGGAATTAGTAAATCCACTTACGACCAAATAAGTAGTAACCGAGAGGCGCTAAGGAACTGGTCTTATGGAAAGACTATTCGCCGCGCGTATGCTCTGGATGAGATAGAGCAATCTCTTCATCGGAAGATGTCAGGTGCGACAATGAGAAAGATCTCCAAAATCCTGGCGGTTGTTGACCCAACCGCAAAGGATCAGCCAGCCGTTGGGCGCGCGGCCTGGCTGGCGAAGAGCAGCGGCGCGGAGCTTGAGTTACTCGTCTGTTATTACAATGAGTACCTGAGCGGCGACCGGCTGTTTGATTCGCCGTCTTTGGAAAAAGCGCGTTTGGAAGTGCTCCAAAGCCATGAGCAGCACCTGGAGACGATCGCCGAGCCAATTCGTGCCGAGGGCGTCGTTGTCAAAACGTCGGCGATTTGGGATCACCCGCTTTACGAGGGTGTCGTCAGACACGCTTCCGAAAGCGGCAGCGATCTTGTCGTAAAAGACACTCACCATCACTCGGCAGTAACCCGTGCCTTGTTAACCAACACGGACTGGAATCTTATCCGAACATGCCCGATACCCTTATGGCTCGTCAAATCGCAGGGCTTTGCTGAAGTACCGGTATTCGTCGCGGCGATTGATCCGATGCATCAGCATGACAAACCGGCCGCGCTGGATGACGAAATATTGCACGTCGGCAAAGCGATTTCACGGCAGGTGCAGGGCGAACTGCACGCGTTCCATTCGTACGATCCGCGTATCGCCGTCGCGACGGCGACCGCGAACGCGTACATCCCGGTATCGCTGCCTTTCGACGAAATCGAACAGCAGATGCACGAAGACCACCAAAAACGCTTTAGCGAGATCACCGAGTTCCACAAGCTCCATGCAGACAAGTCGCACCTGGTTGCCGGGCTGACTCATGAAGAACTGCCGCTGATCGCGGAAAAACTCAAAGCTGATGTTGTAGTCATGGGCGCCGTTGCGCGCAACCGCTGGAAACGGCTATTTATCGGCGCAACAGCAGAACGTACGCTCGAACATCTGCCTTGTGACCTGCTGATTATCAAACCTGACTGGTTCCAGACTCCGGTCGACCTCGACAATCACGAAGCCGCTTGATTCCTACCAGGATCCGATAAGCCGGAGCGTTATCGCTCCGGCGCGGCACCCTGGTCCTCTGGCACCCCTAGTCCTGCGGCACCTCGCCGCTGCGGATTGCGCGCCGCGCAGCCGCGAGCAGCCGATTCGTATCGATCGGTTTGCTCATCAGTGTGCAGTTATCCAGCATGCGTGCGTCCTTGACCACCTTGGAGGTATCGCCGCTCACAATAAAGGCAGGGATATCCACGCCGAAGAACTCTCGGATAGCGCTGACCGCTTCTACACCGGTGGAGCCGTCCAGCAAATGAAAATCGGATATCAGCAGCGCGGGCACATCGTCGAGTTCCCGGATCAGTGCGCTGGCCTCGGTCGCCGAGGCGGCCGTCGCGATTTCAAAACCCTCGGCCTCGAGCAACAGCGCCCAGGCATTGGCCACGTTGACGTCGTCTTCAATGAGGATGACCAAACCGGCGGCTGAGCGATCGGTGTCGGCAAGATCCGGCTCGTCTTCGTCGGCGACAACGTCCGCCCCCGCGATCGTTGGAATGGTCACGCTGAAACAGGAGCCGGCGCCGATATCGGACTCCACGTTGACGGTTAGCTCGAGCAGGTCGGCCAGTCGCTTGACGATCGCGAGACCCAGGCCGAAACCCTCTTTGCTCGCCCCCGGCGCCTTGCATTGGTGGAACTCGCGAAAAATCTCTTCCAACTGATCCGCGGCAATGCCAATTCCGGTGTCCGATACCTGTACACGGCAATGGCCCTCGCTATCGACACATTCGAGTCGGATCGTGCCTTTCTCGGTGTAACGGATCGCATTGGAAACAAAATTCTGAATGATCTCGGCAAGCAGGTTCGGGTCACTATTGATCACCGCATTGCTCGCTGACCAGGTGAATTCAAGCTCGCCATGGTGCGCCTGCCGCGCGAACTCGGGAGACAGGCGATCGATCAGGCGTTGAATGGGAAACTGCTCGAGTTCCGGCGTCACTGCACCGGCGTCCAGGCGACTGATGTCCAGCAACGAGTTCAGCAAGTTGGTCATTGCCGTCAACGAATTTTGCTGGTGCTCGATCATCTCCAGCGCGCGTTCATCCTTGACAGTGCGCCGCAACGCGCCGTTCAACAGACTCAATGCCTGCACCGGCTGGCGCAGATCGTGGCTGGCGGCCGCAAGGAAAGCGCTGTTAGCTTTGTTAGCGCGCTCGGCCTCCTGACGCGCCGCGATGATGTCATCCTCCATGAGCTTGCGCGCCGTGACGTCACGGATAACGCTCGATATAAATCGGCCGTTGGCCGACACCACCGGACTCAAACTGATTTCTACCGGGAACTCGCTGCCATCACGGCGCCGCGCGGCCAGGTCGAGACCAACGCCCATGGGGCGCAACGATGGCGCTTTCGCGAAAGCCTCACGATGTTGAACATGTCGTTTGTGGAGCCGCTTCGGCAGGAGTTCCTCTACAGGCTGGCCGAGCATCTCGTTACGGCGATAGCCGAACATCGCCTCAGCCTGCGCATTGACGATTGCGATCTTGCCGCGCTCATCGATGATAATCATCGCATCGGGCGCCGACTCCAGCAGCGTGCGGAAGTAGGCCTCGGAATCGTCAGCCACATTAGGACATCGAATGGTGCTCGTGACGATCAGGCCGTCCTCGGTCTCGATCGGGTTCAGCGCAATCTCCGCCCGAAACAAGCTGCCGTCTTTATGACGCCCCTGAATATCCAGCCCCGAGACCATCGGCCGCGCGCGTGGGGCCTGATGATAGGAGCTCCTTAGCCCCTCGTGCGCCTGGCGCATGGCCTCCGGCAGCAATTTCTCGATGGGCTCGCCGACCAGTTCTCCCGGCGCATAGCCAAACAGCTGCTCGGCGGCCAGGTTAACGACAGAAATGGTGCCCTGTTGGTCTGAAATAATGGTGGCATCCGCGGATGCATTCAGAATTTCGCTGACAATATAGGCAGGCAGCGGGATTCGCTTCATAGAAGTCTTCGGCAAGGACTCGGGCTCGGATTATAAGCAATAAGAGCGCCCGATCTGGACATTTGTTGGGCGAGACGCGCCATACGTATCCTCCCCTATACGATGACTTTGGCGCGGCTGTTAGCCTGCTTCCCGCTGCGCCGCTATACTGTGCAGCGATCCAGCTGGCGCCGCATCAACGATCCTTCCTTGAATAAGCGCTTCGCCGGTCGCCATAACAGATTCGTCAACATTAACCAGGGGTCTCCCTTTGGACAAAGCAGCTTCCTATAACGACACAGTTGTGCGCCAGTTTTCGATCATGGTCGTCGTCTGGGGCATTGTCGGTATGCTCGTCGGCCTGATCATTGCCGCGCAACTGATCTGGCCGCAACTCAACTTCGACCTGCCATATCTTACTTATAGCCGGCTGCGGCCGTTGCACACGAATGCCGTCATTTTCGCCTTCGGCGGATCGGCGCTGTTTGCGACGGCGTACTACGTCGTGCAACGCACGTGCCACGTGCGACTAGCCTTCGACAAGCTCGCGGCCTTCACCTTCTGGGGCTGGCAGCTGGTTATCGTGCTGGCGGCCGTGACGTTGCCGCTTGGCATCACGCAAAGCAAGGAATACGCCGAGCTCGAATGGCCGATCGATATTTTGATCGCCGTCGTCTGGGTCGCTTTCGCCGTCGTTTTCTTTGCCACGATCGCCAAACGGCGCATCAAACACATCTATGTGGCTAACTGGTTTTACGGCGCGTTCATCATCACGGTTGCCGTGCTGCACATCTTTAACAACCTGGCCATCCCGGTCTCACTGACGAAGTCCTATTCGATTTATACGGGCGTCGTCGACGGAATGATGCAGTGGTGGTACGGCCATAACGCGGTCGGCTTCTTCTTGACCGCCGGCTTCCTCGGCATGATGTACTACTTCGTTCCCAAGCAGGCCGGACGGCCTGTCTATTCGTACCGTCTGTCGGTTGTGCATTTCTGGTCCCTGATTGCCGTCTATATGTGGGCCGGCCCTCACCACCT
>CAZTQL010000022.1:0-22179 GCA_964615665.1 uncultured Woeseiaceae bacterium
AACTCACGACCCTCACGTTGGCAACGTGATGCTCTACCGCTGAGCTACACCCGCTTTTTTTCAGTGTCTGCGCAAATATGAAGGATATCAGGCCCCTGCCGGAGACCCGCTTTTTGCTCAGAGGGCGAGATTTTAGCCACTTGCCGCGCGCTGTCAAGGCGAAATGCCGCGGTTTCTGATTTACGTCAGGATTGGCCGCCTGAATGGTCGTCGGCGATAAAGGGCCATGCCGCTCTGAGATAGATGATCATCGACCAGATCGTCATCACGGCGGCTGCCACTAACAGCACGAAGCCGACCGCGTACATGTCGAGACCGAACAACGTATTTTTGTAGACCATGAATGCAATACCGAACATCTGCAGGGTCGTTTTGACCTTGCCCGCCACCGAAACCTTGACGTTAGCCCGCTCACCGATGGTGGCCATCCACTCGCGTAGTGCGGATATCGTGATTTCACGGCCGATGATGATCATCGCGATAATGTCCTCGAACCAGCCGGACTGCGCCTGCACCAGCATGACCAGTGCGATCGCGACCATCAGCTTATCCGCAACCGGGTCGAGAAATTCACCGAAACGCGAGGTCTGGTTGTACTTGCGCGCAACCCAGCCATCAATAAAGTCGGTCACGGCGGCAATACCGAACAGAATCGCCGCTATGGGCCGCGCATCTGGCAAAGGACTGTAAAAACAAATGACTACAGCCGGAATGGCCGCTATGCGAAACAACGTGAGAATGATGGCGAGATTCAGTTTCACAATCGAGCTCTGGTGTCAGTCGTGATCGAGATGCAGGTCATTGTATATCGTTTCAGCCAGCTTGCGGCTGATACCGCGCACCTGCACCAGGTCATCGACGCCGGCGCCGATAACGCCCTGCAGGCCACCGAACTGCCTTAACAACTCCCGGCGTCTCTTCGGTCCCAATCCCGGTATTTCCTCAAGACGTGAGGACCGACGCGCTTTTGCCCGCCGTTGACGGTGGCCGGTGATTGCGAATCGATGGGCTTCATCGCGAATTTGCTGAATCAGCAGCAGTGCTGGCGAGTCCGGTGGCAAGCTCAGCGGACGGTCGCTACCGGGCCGCAACAAACGCTCTGCCCCCGGCCTGCGTGCCCTGCCCTTGGCAACCGCGACAACGCTCAACCAGTCCAGCTGCATATCGGCAAGCACCTGCATAGCCGCGGCGAGCTGGCCTTTGCCGCCATCAACGAAGAGCACGTCGGGCATCGCGACCTCCCCTTTCCTGACTCGCTCGTAGCGCCGGCGCAGCGCCTCCGCCATCGCTGCGTAGTCGTCGCCCGGCGCTGCCGGACTGAGGTTGAAGCGCCGGTAGTCGCTTTTCAGCGGTCCCGCCGTGTTAAAAACGACGCAGGACGCCACCGTGGCTTCGCCCGACGTATGACTCACGTCAAAACACTCGAGCCGCTGCGGCGGCTCCTCCTGCTGCAGCACCTCGCCAAGTGCTATGAACTGCCGACGAATCGTCGCGTTGCTGGCGGCCCTTAAGCTTAAGCCCTGATCGGCATTGGTATTCGCCATTTGCAGCCAACGCGCCCGATCAGCGCGGACCCGTGCGCGAATAAGGACTTTATGGCCAGCACGGTTGCCAAGCTCCGCTTCCAGCAGGTCGGCATCTTCAATTTCGGTGCCGATGATAATCTCCGGCGGCGCCTCGCGGCCGAGGTAGTACTGGGCAACGAACGCGTTCAGTATTTTCTGCTTGTCGGTCTCACCGGCAAGGCGCGGAAAGTGATCGCGGCTCCCGATAATCGAACCATTGCGAATGAACAGTACGGTCACACAGTGCATTGCGCCGTTCGATGCGAAGCCGAGAATATCGAGGTCCTTACGGCCGGACCGTTTGACCAGTTGCCGTGCTTCGATTTCTTTCAGCCGCGCGATCTGATCGCGAAAACGCGCCGCCTGTTCGTAGTCTTGCCGCGCCGCTGCGTCGTCCATACGTTGCACGAATGTGTCGACAACGGTCTTGTTCTTGCCATCAAGAAACTGGATCGCGGCGTCGATGTCCTGGCGGTACTGCTCGGCGGAAATCAACTCCACGCACGGCGCGGTGCAGCGCTTGATCTGATATTGCAGGCAGGGCCGCGTTCGGTTACTGAAAAAACTGTCCTTGCAGTTGCGAATCAGGAAAAGCTTCTCGAGTTCGTTGAGCGTCTGCCGCACGGCACGAGTGCTCGGGTATGGCCCAAAATACCGACCCTTGCCACGGCGCGCGCCGCGATGAAACTGCAACTTGGGAAACGCATGCTCTGTCGAGGCATAAATATAGGGATAGCTTTTGTCGTCTCTCAGCAGCACGTTAAAGCGCGGCTTGTGGCGCTTTATCAAGCTGTACTCGAGCAGTAGCGCCTCTGCCTCGGTGTTGGCGACCGTTACTTCAACGCGCGCCATCCGCTCCATCATTGCGGCTGTTTTCGCGGAGGCCTGGGTACGATTGAAGTAGCTGGAGACGCGCTTCTTTAGATCCCGCGCTTTGCCAACGTAGATAACGCGGTGTTTGCTGTCGAGCATGCTGTAGACGCCGGGCCGATGCGTCAGGCTGCCGAGGAACGTCTTTACTTCAAATTTTGCATCATCACTCACCCGCCTATTTAACAAGCAAGTCGCGGGCCTTCGCAAATACGTCGTCAAACATAGATTCGGTTAGCCGGCCCGTGTTGGTGTTGTATCGACTGCAGTGATAGGAGTCGAGCAGGCGAAACTCCCCAAGGTCGTGCAGCGCCGCGTGCGCAAACTTATAGTCTGCCTGCCGTCGACTCAACGCCTTGATCACCGCACGGTGCGCAATGCCGCCGAGGGCCAGGACGATTGACGACGCCGGCAACAATGCCAATTCGTTGGCAAGAAAGCGATTGCAGGCATTGACCTCGGCGCCGACCGGTTTGTTATCGGGCGGCAGGCATTTCACTGCGTTCGTAATGCGGCAATCGACAAGCGTCAGCGCATCATCGGCGGCTTCCGAATGATCGTGCGAACTGAAGCCATACTTGTACAACATCTGGTACAAGAGAATGCCCGCGTGATCGCCGGTGAATGGACGCCCAGTGCGGTTGGCACCGTGCAGACCCGGCGCAAGACCCACTATCAGGAACCTCGCATCAGACACGCCAAAGGGTGGCACCGGGCGGCAGTAATAATCCGGGTACCGACCATTAACATCGTCAAGGAAAGCAGAGAGCCGCGGACAGTCGCGGCACGCTTTGTCAAAGACCGCTTTGTCCACGCTTCAATCTTGCATGTGGCGGATGACGGCCCGTCCGAAACCTCGAGTGCCAACGAGGCGAGCACCCGGAATCAATTTTTCAAGTTCCTGCTCGACTTCTTTCTTGTCATGCGTCTTCACTTTACGCTTGGGCGCACGAATAGCGGCGCGTAATCGCGCCAGGTCGAAAGTAAGCTCGCCATTGGCAATCGCACCGGCGACACCTTTGATGATGCGATCGGCGGCTTCCGTCCAGCCCATATAACGCAGCATCATTTCAGCGGACAAAATCAGGGAGCCCGGATTGACCCGGTTCTTGCCGGCAAAACCCGGCGCCGTACCATGCGTCGCTTCAAAGACGCCGACGCCGTCACCAATGTTGCCGCCGGGCGCAATACCGATGCCGCCTACCTGCGCTGCCAGCGCGTCGGAAATGTAGTCGCCGTTCAGGTTGAGCGTGGCAATGACATCGTAGTCTTCAGGACGCAGTAGAATTTGCTGCAGGAAGTTGTCGGCGATCACGTCTTTAATGATGATCTCGCGGCCGGTAAGCGGATTTTTGAATGACAACCACGGGCCGTCGCCGATTTCCGTAGCACCAAATTCGGCACGCGCCACATCGTAACCCCAACGGCAGAACGCGCCCTCGGTGTACTTCATGATGTTGCCCTTGTGGACCAGCGTCACTGAGCCGGAGTCACGCTCGATGCAATTCTGGATGGCCTTTCGAACCAGGCGCTCCGAGCCCTCTCTCGAGACCGGCTTGATGCCAATTCCCGAACTCGCCGGGAAGCGGATATTGGTTACGCCCAGTTCCGTCTGCAGGAAGTGAATCAGTTTCTGAACCTCTTGAGAGCCTGTTGGGAACTCGATGCCGGCGTAGATATCCTCGGTGTTCTCACGAAACACCGTCATGTCGACCAGGTCCGAGTCTTTCATCGGCGTTTCCACGCCGGGAAAGTAACGAATCGGTCGGACGCAGGCATACAGATCGAGTGCTTGCCGGATGGCGACATTCAGCGAGCGAATGCCACCGCCCGTCGGCGTGGACAACGGCCCTTTGATCGAAACAACAAAGCGTTTCATCGCGTCGAGTGTCTCTTGTGGCAGAAATTCATCATCGCCATAAATCTCGATCGCGCGCTGGCCGGCAAAGACGCGCATCCATCGCAAATGCCGAGCATCACCATAGGCCTGCTCGACGGCTGCCTCGGCAACGTTCAACATGACCGGCGTGACATCGATACCAATACCGTCGCCTTCGATAAACGGAATGATCGGGTTGTCGGGAACAACCAGCGAATGGTCTGGGTTGGCGACAATGGCCTCGCCGTCAGCGGGCACCTCGATATGGTCGTAATGCATAGTGTTCTCAGCCGGACATCAGTGGGCGTGCATTGTACAGATCGCTCGATATTGGGCAATGTAGGCGCCAGAGCCTTCCTCCATGTGTGAGCCGTTAATCCTATGCCGCTAGTCCTGCTCAACAAGCCCTGCCAGGTGCTTTGCCAGTTCCGTGATCCGGAAGGTCGTGCAACCCTTGCCGACTATGTAGATACGCCGAGCGTCTATCCTGCCGGGCGGCTCGACTTTGACAGTGAGGGTTTGCTGCTCCTGACCGATGACGGCAGGTTACAAGCCAGAATCAGCGAGCCACGCGCGAAAACGCCGAAGACCTACTGGGCGCAGGTTGAGGGCAGCCCGTCAAAGGTCCAGCTGGATTCGCTGTTGCGCGGCGTTGATCTCAAGGATGGTTGGGCACGTGCCAGCGGAGCGCAGATTATCGATGAACCCGAACATCTCTGGCCGCGCCAGCCACCCATTCGCTATCGCGCCAACGGGCCGGACCACTGGATCGAGGTCACGATCAGCGAAGGACGCAATCGCCAGGTACGCCGCATGACCGCCGCGGTCGGTCTGCCGACGTTGCGGCTGATTCGTCGTTCCGTAGGCCCGTGGACGCTGGATGGCCTCGCGCCCGGCGAGACTCGTCAGGAGTCAAATACCGAGGCCTGGAGCCGGCTGTCGTCACGCTAGTTGCGGCTAGAGGCTAGCGTCCTTGAGACCCGAAATCAGCATCGCCACTTCCATCGCCTGCTCGTAGTTAAGGCGTGGATCGACGGTCGATTTGTACGCACGTGCTAGATCCGCATCCGTCAGTCCCCGCGCACCGCCTGTGCACTCGGTGACATTGTCGCCGGTGAGCTCAAGGTGCACGCCACCCAGGTAGCTCCCCATCAACTGATGTACGCGAAACGCCGATTTAACTTCAGAGACAACGTTATCGAATCGGCGCGTCTTGGTGCCATCCGCCGTACTCTCGGTGTTGCCATGCATCGGGTCACAGACCCACAGCACCGGCGAGCCGATTTCCTTGACGGCCGTGATCAACGGCGGCAGATGCTCGTCAATGGCCTTGGCGCCAAAGCGGTGAATCAGTGTCAGGCGTCCCGGCTCGTTATTCGGATTTAGAACGCGCACCAGATCCTGCAACCACTCCCGCGTCATGCCCTGACCAACCTTGACCCCAACGGGATTGGCGATACCCCGGAAATACTCGATGTGTGCGCCGTCCAGCTGTGCCGTACGCATACCGATCCAAGGAAAATGCGTTGTCAGATTGTACCAGCGCTGCCGGCCTTCTCGACCCACGTAGCGAGTCTGCGCCTGCTCGTAGGGCAAATGCAGCCCTTCGTGAGCCGCGTAGATGTCCGCACGCTGCGTCAGATGAAACTGTCTTCCAGAGACGGTTTCCAGAAAATCCAGCGCGTTGGAAATTGACCGGACGATCCCGTGGTAATCCTCAGCCGCGGGCGAGTGCCCCACCCAGCCCAGGTCCCAGTATTCCGGGTGGTGCAAATCGGCAAACCCGCCGTCCACCAGCGACCGCACGAAATTCAGTGTCAGTGCGGCACGCTCATAACCGCGAAGAATCATCTGCGGGTCGGGAATTCGATCATCCGGCGTAAAGGCGCTGCGATTAACCAGGTCGCCGCGAAAACTCGGCAAGGTGGTGCCCTCACGAGTCTCCGTATCCGCCGATCTGGGCTTCGCGTACTGACCCGCCATGCGTCCGATACGCACCACCGGTTTCTTGAGCCCGTAAATCATGACGAGACTCATCTGCAAGAGGATCTTGAGCTTGTCGACGATATTTTCTGACGTGCATTCGTCGAAGGTCTCGGCGCAGTCGCCACCTTGCAGGACAAACGCTTCGCCCCGCTGTGCCTTGGCGATCTGGTCGCGCAGCGCGTCGATCTCCCACGAGGTCGTGATCGGCGGCAGCCGACTCAGGTCGGCAACCGCTCGCGCCAACTCGGCTTTGTCCGGGTATGACGCCTGCTGCGAGGCCTGGAAGCCCTGCCAACTCGCGGGATGCCAATCGTTTTTCGGTACTGTTCTGCTCACGTCGTATTTTCGTCTCAAAAAAAACAGGGCCCGACGATCGGGTCCTGCGGGCCGCAGACTATGCCATGGCGACCATCCGGACTCAAAAGTTTCTCATGTAATCAGTCATTTATCAGTCTTTTTTTCCGCAGCTTCAACGCTCCGAAACGGACCCCATCGTGGCACTCAAAACGCTTTCAAATGTATCCCGAAATATCGCGGCTCAGGGTGTGGTAAGGGCGCCGCGACATTGGCACAATGCGCGCCATCTCTCCGCCGTTCACACGGCGGTTTTCCGTTACGCGATCAGACGCGTGGGAGCTTCAAATGCACAAAGTACTCGTTCTTGGCGCCGGCAAAATCGGCGCGCTCATCTCCGGACTGCTCGCAGAAACCGACGATTACGATATCCAGCTGGCCGACGCGAAGGCCGGTGCCGCGGCCGAAGTGGTTAACGCCCACAATCTCAGCCACCTGGCCGCGTTCGACCTGGATGCCAGCGATACCGATGCATTGACAGCTCATGTCCGGAAACACCGGCCGACAGCCATTCTTTCCGGGCTGCCCTTCTTCTGTAATGTCGCGGTCGCCGAGGTCGCTCGCGCCGAGGGCGTGCACTATTTCGACCTGACCGAAGACGTTGAGGTGACCAGGAAGGTTCGCAACTTGGCAGAAGGTAGCCCACAAGCGTTCGCGCCGCAGTGCGGTCTCGCGCCCGGGTTTATCAGTATTGCCGCGCATGAACTGATCCAGCATTTCGATTCTCTGCGCTCGGTCAAACTGCGCGTCGGCGCATTACCCCAGCATCCGAACAACGTTCTCAAGTACTCGCTGACCTGGTCGACGGATGGTGTTATCAACGAGTATGGCAACTTGTGCACGAGCATCGTCAACGGTGCTGAGGTTGACGTTCTACCGCTCGAGGGCCTCGAAAAAATCGAGATCGACGGTAAGAGCTATGAAGCATTCAATACATCCGGCGGATTGGGCTCGCTCGGTGAAACCTACGGCGACCGTGTCATCACGATGAACTACAAGACAATTCGCTATCCCGGCCATTGCGAACAGATTCGTTTGCTGATGAACGGCCTGCGGCTAAACGACGATCGCGCCACGTTCAAGCGTATTCTCGAGAACGCAATTCCCCAGACTTTGCAGGATGTCGTCATCATCTACGCGGCCGTCACGGGCTTACAGGACGGCGAATTTCGCGAGGAAAACTACGTCAACAGAGTCTACCCACAGGTTGTCGCCGGTCGCCTTTGGTCGGCTATTCAGGTGACGACGGCTGCCGGTATCTGCAGCGTGATGGATCTGGTTCTTGCGGAGCCCGGGAAATACTCGGGTTTCGTTGCGCAGGAAGAGTTCCAGTTGTCCGATATCATTGAAAATCGTTTCGGCCGCTTTTATGCGCATGGCGGCAATAACCAGACATCTGCTGAACTGATCGCTCGTGGTGAAACCGGCCATCAGCGTGCGAACAAGGGGAACTAGAATCATGCAGTCAGTATTGAAGCAACTTGGCCTCGCAGCAATTAACGACGGCACCTGGTATGGCGCAACGTCAAGCGCCGACGACTCGGCCGGATTGATCGAGTCGATCAATCCGGCGACCGGCGACGTGATCGCCAGCGTCCGCGCCACGTCCGATGCCGAATATGAAAAAGTCATCGCAATGGCCGAAGCATCAATCCTCGCCTGGCGCACACTGCCCGCACCGGCCCGTGGCGAAGCGATTCGCAGGATCGGCAACGCGTTGCGTAAATACAAAGACCCGCTGGGCAGCCTCGTGTCGATGGAAATGGGCAAGATCAAGGCCGAGGGTGATGGCGAGGTTCAGGAGATGATCGACATCGCCGACTTCGCCGTCGGACAGTCGCGCATGCTCTACGGCCGCACGATGCATTCAGAACGGCCGCAGCACCGGATGTATGAACAATGGCACCCGCTAGGCGTGGTCGGCACGATCTCGGCGTTCAACTTCCCGGTGGCCGTTTACGCCTGGAATGCCTGTATCGCTGCGGTTTGCGGCAACGTCAACATCTGGAAGCCGTCGCACAATACGGCACTGTGTGCCGTAGCTGTACAGAAGATCATCAACGAAGCGCTGGACGGCATGGATCTGCCGCCCGTGTTCTTCCTGATCAACGGTGGTACGGGCACGCATGAACTTGCCGAGCGTTTTGTTGTCGACAAACGGGTCAACCTAATCTCGTTTACGGGATCGACATGGGTCGGCCGCGGCGTTGGCGAACAGCTGGCAAGTCGTCTGGGCAAGTGCCTTCTCGAACTCGGCGGCAACAACGCCATCATCGTGGACGAATTTGCCAATCTCGATCTTGCCATCCCGTCGATTGTATTTGGCGCTGTCGGCACGGCCGGGCAACGCTGTACGTCGACTCGGCGCGTCATCGCGCACCGCTCACGCTTCGATGAAGTCAAGAACGCGCTGGTCAAAGCCTACAGCCAGGTTCGGATCGGTGATCCGCTCGATCCGGATACATTGATGGGCCCGTTGATCAACGATGCAGCGGTAAGAACCACTGAAGCGGCATGCGAAGCGGTTCGCGAGGCCGGCGGTGAAATCCTGTGCGGCGGCGAGTGCATCGAGGGACCGGGCAATTTCATAACGCCCGCAATCGCAGTCGCTCAGAACGACTGGGAAATCGTACAGCACGAGACTTTCGGGCCAATCCTTTACCTGATTCCGTTCGATACCCTCGATGAAGCAATCGCTATGCAGAATGGAGTCGTCCAGGGGCTATCGTCGGCGATCTTCACCGATAACCTGCAAAACGCCGAGTATTTCTTATCGAACGGCGGGTCTGACTGCGGTATCGCCAACGTCAATATCGGCACCTCTGGCGCCGAAATTGGCGGCGCATTCGGTGGTGAGAAGGAGACCGGCGGCGGTCGGGAGGCCGGCAGTGACTCGTGGAAGGCCTACATGCGGCGGCAGACGAATACAATCAACTGGGGCAAGGATCTACCGCTGGCGCAGGGAATCAGCTTCGACCTGTAAGACGGGAGCGAGCGACTAGAGTTGCTCGAAGCAATTCTGCTTGCGGTTTTTGCGAACCGCGCCGGCCTCGAATACCTGGCCGCTCATAGCGATATAAACCCCGGGTGCCGCGACCTGGACGGCCGCCACCGCCATGCCGACATTGAACACAGCGTCGGTGCTGCGGAAGCGCGCGGGACTGAGGGCACCCGTCAGGACAATCGTCTTCCCGTCAAGACCGATGAGCACTTCTGCCGTCTCTGGCATCGAGTCCGTTCCGTGGGTGACGACGAACAGGCTCGCGTCATCGGCGGCAATAAACTCGCGCAGTTTCTGGCGATCGTCATCCGTGATTTCGAGGCTGTCTTTATGCAACAACGGCACGATATCGAAGTCAAAGGTAACGAGCCCGTCATCAAGGACGTGGTGTACTTGTGACTCGCCAACCTCGAACTGACTCAAGTCGTCAAAATAGATTTTGTCGATAGTGCCCCCGGTCGTGATGAACCTGATGAACATTATTGTGCCGCCTGTGTCCCTCGAGAGGCGCTAGCATGCCAGCACAGCATCTGAAGCAAAAGCCAAATCGACACCAGCACCCGCAGCAGACTGGTATAATTCGAGCATGAAACAATCAACAGCAACACGGAAAAACGCGCTTCTTTCGGCGCCTCCGCTCGCACTACTCGCATGGCTGCTTAGTGGCCTTTTCTCGCCGGTGATCGCGGCGAATATCGTCGAACTCGACGTCAAGGACGGTATCGGGGTCGCAACGGCCGATTATGTGATCAGCGGCATCGAGTACGCGGAAGAAACGGGCGCCGAACTGATCATTATCAACATGGACACGCCGGGCGGGCTGGTGAAACCGATGCGCGACATTGTGCAGGCCATTCTTGGTTCATCTGTGCCAATCGCCACCTACGTCACACCGGCGGGCGCACGTGCGGACAGTGCCGGGACCTATATACTGCTCGCCAGCCACGTGGCGGCCATGAACCCGACAACCGTAATGGGCGCCGCGACGCCTGTATCGCTGAGCGGTGGCGATGCCACGCCGGCACCACCGAATCCGGGCGGTGGCGCCGCACCAGAACCTGACGACGACGCCGAGGCGCCGGCCGCCGGTACCGCGATGGAGCGCAAGATTCTGAACGACTCGGTTTCGTACATTCGCGGGCTCGCCGAGCGTCATGGCCGCAATGCCGACTGGGCAGAATCAGCGGTCACTGATGCGGCGACACTCACAGCATCAGAAGCTCTTGAACAAAACGTCATCGACTTCATTGCCGAGGACCGCGACGAACTGCTGCAACTGCTCGATGGCTACGAGGTTGAAATCAGCGGCGAGACGGTCGCGCTGACCACGTCGGGTGCCACGGTAGAAAACTACGAGGCCAACTGGCGCATCAAGTTGCTCGGTGCCATCTCAAATCCCGAAATCGTGCTGCTGCTCGGTCTGATTGGCGTCTACGGACTGATGTATGAGGGCTGGAACCCCGGCGCGATCGTACCGGGCGTCGTTGGCGTCATCTGCCTGTTGCTGGCGGCCTACGCCCTGCAGGTATTGCCCGTCAATTATGCGGGATTGGCGCTCATCATCATTGGCATCGCGCTGATGATCGGTGAGGCCTATGCGCCGAGTTTCGGCGCGCTTGGCCTCGGCGGTATCGCCGCTTTTGTATTCGGCGCCGTCATGATGTTTGACAGCGGCGTCCCGGGCTTCGGCATCTCTATTGCGTTCGTGCTTGGGCTGGCGATTGTTTTTGCGGCGCTCATCATCTGGATGCTGGGTTTCATCGTGAAACTCCGGCGTCGTGGCGCCGTCTCCGGCGCGGAGTCGATCGTTGGCGGCGTTGGCACCGTAATGGAAGACTTTACCGGCGAGGGACGTGTCTGGCTCGAGGGCGAAGCCTGGCACGCGCATTCCAGCATACCGATCAATAAGGACCAGACCGTGATCGTGCGCAGCATGGACGGCCTGATAATCGACGTGGAACCCGTCAGCGAAAGCAGCACTGACGCGCAGCTACAAACTTGAGATAGGAGTCTCTAATGCAATTTGCAACCATCGGAATCATTGTCGCACTCGTCATCGTTGTGCTGACGAACATGATCAAGATCCTGCAGGAGTACGAGCGCGGCGTCGTATTTTTCCTCGGGCGTTTCCAAACGGTTAAAGGGCCTGGGCTGATTATCCTGATCCCATTCCTGCAGAAGATGACCAAAGTCGATCTGCGCGTCATCGTACTCGACGTGCCAACCCAGGACGTCATCTCGCGCGACAATGTTTCGGTTAAGGTCAATGCCGTTATCTATTTCCGCATTGTTGATCCGGAAAAAGCGATCATTCGCGTTGCCAATGTGTTTGAAGCGACCAGCCAGCTCTCGCAAACCACGCTGCGCTCCGTGCTGGGTCAGCACGAACTCGATGACATGCTGGCTGAGCGCGATAAGCTCAACGTGGATATTCAGAACCTGCTGGACGCCAGAACCGATAACTGGGGGATCAAGGTTGCGAATGTCGAAATCAAACACGTCGACCTTGACGAAAGTATGATTCGAGCCATCGCGCAACAGGCCGAAGCCGAACGTGCGCGACGTGCGAAGATCATCAATGCCGAGGCCGAAAAACAGGCCGCCACGATGCTGTCCGAAGCGGCGAATATTCTGTCCCAGGAACCACAGGCATTGCAGCTTCGTTATCTACAGACGCTCAAGGAAATCGCCAACGAGCGCACTAATACGATCGTCTTCCCGCTGCCGATGGACCTCGTGGAACCACTCGTCAATCTGACCAAGTCGGCCGCTGCACGCAGTAGCGGCGAATCAAGCTGATTTGGACGAAGTGACTGGCGGTATCGAGACCGTAATCTCGGCGCCACCAAGATCCTGAGACTGCTTGATGGAAAGTCGCCCGCCATACGCGCGGGCGATGTCTTTTACGACGGCAAGCCCGATGCCGTGTCCCGGGGTCGACTCATCCAGACGCATCCCGCGCTGCAATAACGCATCGGCCGCCTCTTGCGGAATGCCAGGACCGTCGTCAGAAATCGTCATCACCATGCCGCTGGCAATTGCGCGCGCGCCGACCGACGGCACGATAGTGATGCGGACTCTTTCCTTGCACCATTTGCAGGCGTTGTCCAACAGGTTGCCGGCGAGCTCGAGGAAATCCCCGGTATCGCCGCGAAACTGCATACCGGGCTCAATATTCACGTCGAAATCAGGGCGTTTGTCGTGATAGACCTTGCGCAGCCCGTCAACGAGGCGCGTAACTTCATTTTCAACTCTCACAGCCTGCAACACGAGGTTGTCGGCGACGGAGGCAGAGGGCTTGCGCAACTGGTAACGCACGATCTCATCCATACGTTCGATCTGCTCGTCGAAGCGACCGGTAAAGCCCTCGAGGTGCTGATCGTTAAGAAGTGCGCGCATTGCGGCCAGCGGCGTTTTCAGGCTGTGCGCGAGGTTATCGAGCGTGTAGCGGTAGCGATCTGACCTCGCGCGCTCGCTATCGATCAACAGATTCATATTGCGTGCAACGCCGCGAAGCTCGGTCGGGAATGCACCCGACAAAGAAACGCGATCGCCCTCTTCGATTTCCGAAATCTCCGATTCGATCTGCCGTAACGGCTTGAGCAAGCCACGCAGCAGCATCGAAAATGCCAGCAACATCGTTATAGCGACCGCAGCAAACCATCCGAACAATTGCCGCCGGAACCCGGCGATCTGAGCGTTAAACGAATCGAGGCTCTCAGCCACTTTGAAAATGTACGATTTCAGCGAGCCGTCAACGAACTCCCACTCCACCGCGAGACTGAGTGTCAGCAGCGGCGTGCCATCCTCCAGGCTTTCGCGTGCAAACAGGTGATTGCCGAGCTCCGGTCGAACACCCGTCGGAATTTCAAGACCGAGCGCTGAATGTGATCGCCAGAGCACGCTGCTCGCCGAGTCGCGCAACTCAGCGTACAAGCCGGAGCCAATACTCTGAAACCGCGGCTCGCGTAAACGCTCCGGCAATTGGAGTTCATTGTTTTTATCAGGTTCGGCAGCAGCCAGCAGCGCAACGAGTTGCCCGTCCAGGATATCGCGCCGTGCTTGTTCACCCGCCTCGGTAAACGCGGTGTCTAAAACAGCGATGGTTGCGCCGAAGAAGACGAGCAGCAGGACGCTGACTGAGATCAGAAGTCGGCTGCTTAGGGATTGCATGACCGATGTCAGCCGGATTGATTACGCTCCAGCGCGAAGCGGTAGCCGCGACCCCGTAGCGTTTCGATGGGCTTGATCGAGTTATCCGGATCCATTTTCTTGCGCAGCCGGCCAATGAACACTTCGATGACATTGCTATCGCGCTCGAAATCCTGGTCGTACAGCCGGTCTGTTAATTCCGCTTTGGAAATCACCTGCCCGGCGCGGACCATGAGGTACTCGATAATTTTGTACTCGAAGCTCGTCAGCTCGACGACCTCGTCGTTAACCAGCAACTCCTGCCGTGACAGATCGAGCGTCACGGGCCCGGCCGTCATTTCCGAGGATGCCCAGCCGCCGCTGCGACGCAGCAACGCGTTGACCCGCGCACTGATTTCTTCGAAATGGAATGGCTTGACCACATAGTCATCGGCACCCGCGCTCAGACCATCAACTTTGTCCTCCCAGCGGTCGCGCGCCGTGAGAATCAGGATAGGGTAAGCCTTACCCTGCTTGCGCACTTCACGAATGATGTCGAGGCCGGACATTTCCGGCAGACCGAGGTCGATAATGGCGAGGTCGACAGGGTATTCCAGGGCGAAATAAAGCCCTTCTTTGCCGTCAGCTGCCTGTTCGACAGCGAACCCGGACTCGCCCAGCTTGCGCGCCAGCGACTCGCGCAGCGTCGCATCATCTTCTATTACTAACAGTCGCATGTTCCCGCTTCCCGGTTGCGCTAAATAGCCTAGCGGCGCCGGCCGTTGACTCTGTGCGTCTTGACCTTGCCGTCTTTGGTGAGAACCTTGATGTAGTGAACTTCACGGCCACCCTGGACTCGGGTTTCAGCGCTGACAATGCGGCCATTGGTCTGTCGGCGAACCGATTCGGTCGCCTGCGACAATGTCATGCCGTCCTGCTGCGTCACACTGAACGATGGGGCGCCCTCATATTGCGGGTGCGTCTCTTTGAGCGCCTCTTCGAGGTCAAAGGCCTCAGCCCGCGGCGCCAGCAGCACCAGGGTCGAGAACAGCAGTAGTGTCAAAGTCAGACGCATGGCCCAAGTTTGGTACGACCGCAGGCTGATTGCAACGAAGCGTGTCACATCAAGTCCGGTAGTTACCCGGCCGGCCGCACGTCGACCCGAATGCGCATTTTGTTGCCTGGATCGTAGGGCATCTCGGTCATGTACCTCTGGCCGCGATACCGATATGTCACGCGGTAGCCGTCAATGCGCTCTTCACGACGTCTCTCGTAGGTCGTTGAGCAGCGCTCTATGGGCCGCGCAATGCGCTCCACGCCGTAGTCGTGGCTGTTCTTCCGGGCGTTTTCGCTGCCGATAGCGGCACCGATCAGCGTGCCAGCGACGGTCGCGGCATCGTTACCGCGCCCGCTGCCAACCTGGTGGCCGAGCACGCCACCGATGATCGCACCAAACAGCGCGCCACCACCGGTATTACGGGCTCGGCGATCGACGGTGTAATACCGTATTTCTTCCCGGCACTCGCGGACCGGCGTGGTGACGGTGACGTAATTGATCATTGGTTCTGACGAAATGACCTTCGCGTAGTCGTAGACAGCGCTTTCATTACGTGCCACACGATAGTCGTGATCCGCGAGAGCGCTCGCGGAGGTGCCGAGCAATACGGCTGCGGCGGCTAATACGGTGATTCGTGCGTTCATTGTCCTGCTCCTTGTGTCAGACAACTGGCATCTGGCCAGCTTGAGCACAAGATTAAGCGTCAGGCAATGAACTGTTCCTGAACGGCAGGGAGGAAAAACTCGAGATTTCTGAACGATTTATGAACGTCTGCCGCCTAGCCGACGCGGCCTTTTGCCGCCTGCCAGCGCTGTTCCAGCGTCTCCAGCGGCAGGTCCCTGATGTCCTCCGTCTTTATCGCGATCTCCGCCTCCATATGACGGAAGCGGCGCTCGAACTTCGCATTCGCATTGGCAAGGGCGTGTTCGGCGTCCACATCGAGATGCCGGGCCAGGTTAACGACCGCAAACAAGAGGTCACCCAGCTCATCCGCGATGGCCTCGGTATCGTTGCGGCTGGCGGCTTCCTCGAGCTCCTGCAGTTCTTCGTCGATTTTGGCCCTGACACCTGTGCGATCAGGCCAGTCGAATCCTACGCGTGACGCGCGTTTGCCGAGCTTTTGAGCGCGTTTCAGTGCCGGCAAGGCCCTCGCGATGCCGGCCAGAGCGCTGTCGTCCTCGCCCGCCGAGCGCTCCTCCTCCTTGATGGCCTCCCAGGTACCGGCCACCTTGCCAGTCTCTTTTTGCTCCTCGCTACCAAAAACGTGCGGATGACGCCGCAGCATCTTGTCGGCAATGACCCCGGCCACGTCCTCGAAGTCAAACTCGCCCACCTCCTCGGCCATGCGTGCGTGAAACACCACCTGCAGCAGCAGGTCACCCAACTCGTCACGAAGATCGTGCAGGTTGCCTCGGGCTATGGCGTCGGCGACTTCGTAGGCCTCTTCGATCGTGTACGGCGCGATGCTCGCGAAGTCCTGTTCGACATCCCATGGGCAGCCGTTTTGCGGGTCTCTAAGCTGCGCCATAACTTCAAGTAGTTTCTGTATATTCTTCATAAGTTACTTTTTTATAACTATTTTCTTGAACACTTGAAGCATATTCGCCGTT
Source organism: uncultured Woeseiaceae bacterium (assembly GCA_964615665.1). GTDB lineage: Bacteria > Pseudomonadota > Gammaproteobacteria > Steroidobacterales > Woeseiaceae > UBA1847. The sequence goes on from CAZTQL010000022.1 coordinate 16,454, forward strand.
ACACCCCAGATCCGTTGGCCCTCGTAATGAAACTCGACCACAGGCACTTTGTGTCCGTCGAATTCGCGTTCCGCGTGCTGCACGTTGCCCTCATCGAGCAGGAATTCCAGCGGCACCTCGAAAGCGTATTCGACCTCCATCGTATCGATAACAAGCTCGGACGACGGATCCACGATGCCAATCGTCGGCGTCACAGCGTAGCCGGTCGTCGTCGGCGTCGGCCCCAGGTAGCCGATAACCGATACCTGCTGCGGTGCAATACCGACTTCCTCATGGGTCTCTCGTAAAGCCGTTGCGCGCAGATCCTCGTCATATTCCTCCATGCGGCCACCCGGGAATGAAATCTGCCCCGGATGGTGCGTGAGGTCGGCCGAGCGTTGCGTGAATAGCACGGTCATCTCCCCTGCCCGGTCCATGATCGGGATCAGCACACCCGCCGGTCTGAGCGATGCCGTCAGTCTTTTCAGCATCGACGCAGGCCATTGCCCGGCGCCCGGCGGCAGCGCCACATCGAGCGGATCGAGAGGCAAACGGGTGCCTGCGAAGGAGGCTCGCAGTGCTTCCGGCGTCAGCGGGTTTCGTGAGCGAGACTTGCTAATGCTTGATTCCACCGGTCGTCAGTTCAGCCGGGTCCAGCAAGCGATCCAGCTCCTCATCGGACAGGTCCGTCATTTCGCGCGCCACCTCTTTGACCGGCCGCCCGTCTGCGTACGCTTTCTTGGCCACCGCGGCACCCAGTTCATAGCCAATGACCGGGTTAAGCGCCGTCACCAGGATCGGGTTGCGGCCCAGCACTTTGGTGATGTTGTCGTTATTGACCGTGAAGCCGGCAATAGCTTTGTCGGCCAGGCAAATACAGGCCGTCGACAGTATCTCGATGCTCTGCAGCAGATTGTAAGCGACGACCGGCAACATCACGTTCAACTGGAAGTTGCCCGACTGGCCACCGATCGTAATGGTCGCGTCGTTGCCGATGACCTGCGCACAGACCATGGCGACGGATTCAGGAATTACCGGGTTGACCTTGCCGGGCATGATGCTCGAGCCCGGCTGCAATGCAGGCAGCGCAATCTCGCCGATGCCGGCCAGCGGGCCCGAATTCATCCAGCGAAGGTCATTGGCGATCTTCGTCAGGCTGACCGCGAGCACGCGCAGCTGCCCGGAAGCTTCGACCGCCGCGTCCTGCGTGCTGAGGGATTCGAACTGGTTGTCAGCCTCTTTGAAAGCAACGCCCGTGCGCTCGGCCAGCAATACGGCAACTTTGCGGCCGAATTTCGGATGCGCGTTAATGCCGGTACCCACAGCGGTACCACCCTGTGCGAGCGCGGTCAGGCGCTTCATTGTGTCGTTGAGCCGCTCGATGGCGTGCTCGATCTGGGACCGCCATCCGTCCAGCTCCTGACCGAGCGTAACGGGCATTGCATCCATCAGATGGGTACGACCTGTCTTGACGACGTCGCGGGTCTCGTCGGCCTTCTTCTCGAGCGCAGATGACAGGTGCCGTAACGCCGGCAGCAAGGTCTGATCGATCGCATGCGCGGCGCTGACATGAACACAGGTTGGTATCACGTCATTACTGCTTTGGCTCATGTTCACGTGATCGTTGGGGTGCACCTCTTTGCCAAGATCCGCCGTGGCCACATGCGATATCACCTCGTTCGCATTCATGTTCGAGCTGGTGCCAGAGCCGGTCTGGAAGATATCGATCGGGAAGTGCTCATCGTACTCGCCGGCGGAGACCGCCAGCGACGCCTTCTGAATCGCGAGCACCAACTCGTTTTTGATCAGGCCAAGCTCGGCGTTAGCGCCGGCAGCAGCCCACTTGACGAGCCCCAGCGCCGCGATGAACTGGCGCGGCATCGTCAAGCCGCTGATCGGAAAATTATTGACTGCGCGCTGTGTCTGCGCGCCCCAAAGTGCATCCGCAGGGACCTCAAGCTCGCCCATGCTGTCTTTTTCAATTCGATATGCCTTGTCGTTCATTGCCGTTCCGGCTCCATTTGGCACTCTGAGCGCCGCTTCGATGTGACTGAAAAGGTGTATGATTCTCGCTTTGCGGGTGCAAGTCTATACCGAATTGATAATGATGAAAGTCTGCTGAACATGAAAGTTTCCACACTGCGAGCGCTGTCCCCTGCCGACGGTCGCTACTCTGCCAAACTCGGCGGGCTCCGAGATATTTTCAGCGAGTACGGTCTGATCCGCTTCCGCGTCCTGGTCGAAATCCGCTGGTTGCAGTGGCTCTCGGATGAGCCGGCGGTCAATGAGCTTGGCCCGCTATCGTCCGTGATGAAAGATGTGCTGAACGGCATCGTCGACGGTTTTTCGCTCGATGACGCCGAACAGGTCAAAAAGATCGAGGCCAGCACTAATCATGACGTCAAAGCGGTCGAATACTTCATTCGTGAAAAGCTCGGTGACGGCCCTGAGACGGAGCCGCTGAAGGACTTTCTGCATTTCAGCTGCACCTCGGAAGACATTAACAACCTGTCGTACGCACTGATGCTGCGGACGGCGCGCTCGGAAGTGCTCGTGCCGCAGATGCGTGACCTCAGAAATCAGCTGAAATCACTGGCGCATCGCTACGCGGACCTGCCAATGTTATCGCGGACGCACGGACAGACGGCCAGCCCGACGACGCTCGGCAAGGAACTCGCCAACGTGGTTGCGCGTCTGGAACGTGCACAGCAGCAGTTTGTTGCTGTCGCGATTCTCGGTAAGTTCAACGGCGCCGTTGGCAATTTCAACGCGCATTGCGTCGCTTACCCGGACATTGACTGGCGATCTGTCAGCCACCGCTTCGTCGAGTCGCTCGGCGTGGAGCCCAACCCATACACGACACAGATCGAGCCACACGACTGGACGGCCGAGTACTCGCACGCGCTGGTCCGTTACAACACCATCCTTATCGATTTTGCACGCGATGCCTGGGGTTATATTTCGCTGGGCTATTTCAAGCAACAGGTAGCCAACAACGAGGTTGGATCGTCAACGATGCCGCACAAGGTCAACCCGATCGATTTCGAAAACGCCGAGGGCAATCTTGGCATGGCGAATGCGATGCTCGGGCACTTCGCGCAAAAACTGCCGATCTCGCGCTGGCAGCGAGACCTCACCGATTCCACGGTCCAGCGCAATTTCGGGGTTGCCGCGGGTTACGTTGTTATCGCCCTGCAATCATTGCGGAAAGGAGTCAGCAAACTGGAGGTTGACCGCGACGCCATTCACAGCGACATAGCCGAGGCCTGGGAGGTTCTGGCCGAGGCCGTACAGACAGTGATGCGGCGCTACGGCATCCCGGAACCCTACGAAAAACTCAAGGCGCTCACGCGTGGACGGCGCGTTAGCAAGGACATTCTCAGAAAGTTCATCAGCTCTCTCGAGATTCCCGCGGCTGAGAAAGAACGACTGCTTGCGCTAACGCCGCAATCGTACCTGGGACTGGCCGAGCAACAGGCCCGCGATATCTAGAGCTGAAGCCACCGTGCTGCAACTTCCAAAAGCTCTGACGGCGGACGAGTTTCTCGACGGCTACTGGCAGAAAACACCGCTGTTTATGCCGCAAGCGGTGGACTCACTGCGCCCCTCCATTTCCCGCAACGAACTCGCCTGGCTGGCTACCTGCGATGATGTTGAGTCGCGCATCGTGTTCTGCGACAGGCAGCATGCGCAAACTCGATATCGCGCCGAGACCGGCCCCTTCGACGAAGCTTTTTTGCAGGCACTGCCCGCTCGCGACTGGACCCTGCTCGTTCATGATGTCGAAAAACACCTGCCGGCGATGCGCAGGCTCTTCGCCCTGGTGCCATTTGTGCCCGACTGGCGCATCGACGACCTGATGGTGAGCTTTGCAGCACCTGGCGGCGGTGTCGGTCCGCATCGGGACAATTACGATGTCTTTCTCTGCCAGGGCATTGGCGCTCGCGAATGGCGCTTTACGACGGAAGACGTGGGTGACAATCAAAGCGCCAGTGAGGAGCTGCTGTTAACCGCTGAGTTTGACGGCGATGCGTGCCACGCCACGCATCAGGGCGATGTGTTGTACCTGCCACCCGGTGTTGCCCACTGGGGAACTGCAACAAGAGCGTGCATGACTTATTCGATCGGCATGCGGGCGCCCGACTGGTATGCCGACCCAGACCTGACCAGTAGCGAAGCGCAACCGGGATACCTGTCACAGCAAGCGTTACGCCGCGCCGGCCACCGCGCCGATGAGCTGGGACCGTCCGCAACGCAGACCAAGGAGTGGCTGCGGCCAGACGCGCCAACAGGCGATGACATCACGCACCTGCTCGACTCACCGGCGATGCTTCGCCGCCTGACCTTACACGGCATGGCGAGAATCGCGTTTGATGATTCGCGAACCTATCTGAACGGCATCACCCGATTGGGCGTTGATTCTGACCTGGAGTGTATTCGCGAACTCTGTGCACGTCGGCGGACGAACCGGCGGTTATTAAACATAATCACCCCCGAATTGTTGACGTGGCTGCTGGCCAATGGTGCGTTTGAGACGCCCTGAGGCCCTTCTGGGATTATTTTCGCAACAACGCTGAAACCCATAAACCGCAAGGGATGCGAATGATTTGCAACTTGCCGACATCGGTCAAAACGTGACGCAGTTGGCAAGTTGAACAACTCATCATCGGTAATATGGTTCGCCTATGGAACAGGCGCAGCAAAACAGTAAGCGTTGGGTTATCTCGACGCGTGAAGAAATGCGGGAAGCTGCTATCCAGGTAGTTGGTGAAGCATCTCGAAAGGTATCGATCTTTACGCATGATCTCGAGCCCGGAATTTACGACGACTCGGACTTCCTCGAAATAATCAAACGATTAGTGTTGTCACAGACCTACGCGAGAATTCGCGTGCTGATTGCCAACCCTTCCAAAGCTGTAAAAAACGGCAACGACTTCGTCCACCTCGGGCGTCGCCTAAACACCTACATCGAATTCCGGCACGTACGCGAAGATCTTCGTACCCATGCGGAAGCTTTTTGTATCGCTGATGAAACCGCGCTCGTCTATCGTTTGCAGGCAGAACGCTGGGAAGGCATCGCGGATACGCACGAGCCCGCCGTGGCGGAGCTTTACAGCAAGATGTTCGACGAGATCTGGCTGGCCAGCGAAACGAAGATGGAATTCCGCCAACTCGGCGTTTGAGCGGGCCATGCAGTCGACCGACCTCGCCGTCTCCGCAATCATTGAGCATCAAGGCCGTTTCCTGATTGTTGAGGAAACCGCTTCCGGCCGCCGTGTCTTCAGCCAGCCCGGCGGACATATTGAAGCCGGCGAGTCACCTGAGGCCGCCGTCGTTCGCGAAACACTCGAAGAAACCGGCTGCCATGTTGCGTGCGGAGAATTAGTCGGTGTGTATCTCTGGGTTGATCCAGCCTCACGCCGTCAGTACCTCCGAATCATCTTTGTGGCGAACTTCCTCAGTTGCGACGAGGCCCTTGAATTTGATGAAGGCATCATCGCAAGGCACTGGATGACATTCGAGGAGCTTGAGAGTAAGCGGTTCATGCTCAGGTCGCCTGTCGTATTACACTGCATGCGTGATTATTTTTCCGGCACACGTCAGCCGGATTCCGTGCTATCGGAGATGATGCCGCTGCAGCGGCATGTCGATCGTGTGCTAGCAAGCGCACACGTCGTCTAGAGTCCCTCGTGCGCTAATCGGGCGCTAATCGGGCGCTGCGATAATTGCATAGTCGACTTCCTGTT
>CAZTQL010000022.1:22279-31147 GCA_964615665.1 uncultured Woeseiaceae bacterium
GCGCTAATCGGGCGCTAATCGGGCGCTGCGATAATTGCATAGTCGACTTCCTGTTGACCGACATTGACGAGCAACCGGTTGCGCTCAAAGTCGATAATAAAATCACGTTGCGTAAATAGTGCCGCGCCGAGAATGGCAGTCGGCCCGTCAGAAATCATCAGCGTCTCGAAAATCTCAAGATCGGCGACGGCAAATGATTCGTTGCGCCAGCGAACTCCTGCGGTTGTAACTTCCCGTGCATCGAGACGGACGAGAACGGTCATCGTGTTAACGGCACCAGCGATAACCTGACGCTCTCCTGTCAGAGGTCGCTTGATTCCCAGGCTACGGGCACCCTTCCAGTTAATCATGTTCACGCCAGCGCCAAGGTCGAACACGGCCGGGATTGCATGGCCTTCTATTTCGATGTTGATGACGTAAACGGCTGGACCATCTCTTGAAATCGACCTGACAGCCAGCGGAACGGAGGACCAGCCACGGTAGGATTGGCGCGCAACAAGCTCCGGCCGGTAAAGACGAATGACGCGGTCGCCGGCGGAAAAAAACACCGCATAGCGGCTGAGGAAATCCACACCCAGCACGCCGTCGAGATCACCAGCTGCTTCCGAGTCGGAAGGCAGCGACACCAATCTGGGCGCATCCCAGGTCTCGGTGCCAAGCGTCAGGTGATCGACATCCAGAAGCGAGAACTCACCCGACGCAACCGCGCCCCGGACTCTTACCACCTGGCCGGGAATCGCTTGTAGCGATATCTGGTCGCTCAGATCGTCGAAAATTGCCGATATGCTGGCTGCAGTATCCAGTATGAACTCGAACGGTCCCTTTCCATTGACCGTTGCTTCAACGACGATGCGACCATCGCCTTCAATTCGGTAAGGCACCACGGCCAAGGCGCCATCCAGGTCGAGCGTTGTCGCGCAACCGGACAACATTAAAACCGCCACCAGCGGAATGAACCTGAAATAAAGCATGTCGCAGTTCAAGCTGCTCATGCCTGTAATCATACGGCTATCCAGGCGTTGCGCCCATCACGATTTGTGCATGGTACAACCTCAGGGGGTGGGTGGTTGGACTCTACATTGCTGCGGCGCTCACCGACTATTTCGACGGCGTTTTTGCACGCCGCGGAGCACCGCCGACTGCGGATCATGACCGGGACGGCATCGCCGACTTCATCCTCAGCACGGTAGCACCCGTCTTCCATAGTAGAATGCGGCGCCTATGGCGAATTCACTCGAAAAACAGGTAAAGGACAAGCGCGTCATTCTTGGCCTCTCCGGCGGTGTGGATTCCGCGGTCGCTGCCATTCTCCTGCAGCGAGCCGGCGCCGACGTACACGCGCTGCACATGACCAACTGGGAAGACGACGACGGTTACTGCACGGCTGCGGATGACCTGCAGGACGCACGCGGCGTCTGCGAGCAACTGCAGATCCCGCTGCACCATGCCAATTTCTCAAAACAGTATCGAGACCAGGTGTTCGAGTATTTTCTTGACGAGTATCGTTCCGGACGCACACCCAATCCCGACGTTTTGTGCAATCGGGAAATCAAGTTCGGCGTGTTTCGAGAACATGCAAAACGACTCGGCGGCGACCTGCTCGCGACTGGCCACTATGCACGTGCGGGAATCATCGACGGGCACGGCGCATTGTTCAAAGGTGCCGACATCGGCAAGGACCAAAGTTATTTCCTGCACGCGGTCAATGCAGAGGCTTTGTCCGAAACGGTCTTCCCGCTCGGTGACCTGCAAAAAGGCGCGGTTCGGCAAATCGCGCGCGACTTCGGCCTGAAGATCCACGACAAGAAAGACAGCACCGGCATCTGCTTTATTGGCGAGCGCCCGTTTCGTGAGTTCCTCAGCACCTACTTGCCGGCGAGTCCTGGCCCGATGGAAACACCGGACGGAAAATCAGTCGGTACTCACCAGGGCTTGATGTACTACACATTGGGACAACGCCAGGGACTCTTCATCGGTGGCCGCAAAGACGGCAGCGAGGAACCCTGGTATGTCGTCGCCAAGAATGTTCCCGAGAACAAACTGATCGTGGCGCAAGGCGAACATGACCTGCTCTTCAGTGACGCGCTGCTTGCAACCGATGCCAGCTGGATCGGTACGCGGCCTGACGGTCTTGTGGAGGGCCTGCGCTGTGCGGCCAAAATCCGCTATCGGCAGGACGACCAGCCTTGCATCGTCCGGGAGCGTGACCCGGAAACACTAAGCGTCACCTTCGACGAGCGGCAAAAAGCCGTGGCGCCCGGGCAATTCGTCGTGTTTTATGCGGGCGACCTCTGCCTCGGCGGCGCGGTAATCGATGCAACCGAATAAGCGTTGTGGCCAGCCTTTCGCTATAATGCGCCTCGCGGCAGCCGTCTGGCGGCCCGGAACAATACGATAACCCCGGAGAGACAAACATGACGGACAGCTTTGGCGCGCGCTCGACGCTCGCGGTCGGTGCTAATGAATTCGAGATCTTTCGCCTGGATGCAGTCAAAGACGGCCACGCGGAACGACTGCCCTACTCCCTGAAAATCCTGCTGGAGAACCTGCTGCGCCATGAGGATGGCCGCGACGTGACGCGCGAGGATATTCTGGCTCTCGCGAGCTGGGACCCAAAAGCCGCGCCCTGCACCGAGATATCCTTCACTCCGGGACGGGTCATACTGCAGGACTTCACCGGTGTACCGGCAGTCGTCGACCTGGCCGCCATGCGCGACGCGGTCGTCAAACTGGGCGGTTCGGCGAAGAGCATCAACCCGCTATCGCCTGCCGAACTGGTCATCGACCATTCAGTTCAGGTTGATAACTATGGCGCAGCCAATGCACTCGACCTCAATAACAAGATTGAATTTCAGCGCAACAAGGAGCGTTATTCGTTCCTGCGCTGGGGCCAAAGCGCGTTCGACAACTTCCGCGTGGTCCCGCCGAATACGGGCATCGTGCATCAGGTAAACCTCGAATACCTGAGTCGCGTTGTTTTCGACGCAGACAGGAACGGCACGCGCTCGGCTTACCCCGACACCGTGGTCGGTACCGACTCGCATACGACAATGATCAACGGACTCGGAGTATTGGGCTGGGGTGTAGGCGGCATCGAAGCGGAAGCTGCCATGCTCGGTCAGCCGATCACGATGCTGATTCCCAACGTCATTGGCTTCAAGCTGAGCGGGAAGCTGAAAGAAGGCACAACGGCGACCGACCTGGTGCTGACCGTTACCGAAATGCTGCGCGAGAAAGGTGTAGTCGGTAAGTTTGTCGAGTTCTTCGGCGATGGCCTCGGACAGCTGCCGCTAGCCGATCGCGCAACGCTCGGCAACATGTCCCCGGAGTTTGGCTCCACCTGCGCGATCTTCCCGATCGACGGCGAGACCATTCGCTATCTCGAGCTGTCCGGCCGCGACGCCGAGCAGATCAAACTGATCGAAGCTTACGCAAAAGAACAAGGTCTGTGGCGCCACGACGGTCAGGCAGACGCACTCTACAGCGACACCCTCGAACTCGATATGGCGACCGTTGAGCCCAGCATTGCGGGTCCGAAGCGCCCGCAGGACCGAATTGCGTTAAGCGCCGCGGCAAAGACCTACGGCAAACACCTGGAGGCGGCGATTGCCAAACGCGATAAAGGCGGCAGCGCCACGGCGAAGATCGACGGCATCGATGTCGAAATTCGTGACGGCGCTATTCTCATCGCGGCAATCACCAGCTGCACCAATACATCGAACCCGGCCGTCATGCTGGCTGCCGGTCTGGTTGCCCGCAATGCGGCCGCGAAAGGCCTCAAGGCCAAACCGTGGGTGAAGACGAGCCTCGCGCCTGGTTCGCGCGTTGTTACGGATTACCTGAAGAAGGCCGAACTGATCGATGATCTGGAGGCGATTGGCTTTTACAACGTGGGCTACGGTTGTACGACCTGTATCGGCAACTCCGGACCGCTGAAGCCCGAGATCGCGGCCGCAGTCCAGGAAGGCGACGTGGTCGGGACCAGCGTTCTGTCCGGCAATCGGAATTTCGAAGGCCGAATCCACGCCCTCGTACGCATGAATTTCCTCGCCTCGCCGCCGCTGGTGGTTGCCTACGCGATCGCCGGCAATATGGACGTCGATCTCTTCAACGATCCGCTTGGCGAAGACCAGGACGGCAATCCGGTCTACATGAAGGACATCTGGCCGAGCCAGAAGGAAGTCCAGGATATGATCGCTGCTACCGTTAGCTCGGACATGTTCAAGTCGAGCTACGCCAGCGTGTTCGAAGGTGACGCCAACTGGAAAGGTATCGATTCACCAACCGGCGAAATCTACACATGGGACGCAGCGTCCACCTATGTCAAAAATCCGCCCTACTTCGAAGGCATGGGCAAGGATCCCGCTCCGGTCACCAACATCGAAGGCGCCCGCGTGCTGGCTCTGCTCGGCGACTCGGTCACCACGGATCATATTTCACCGGCAGGCGGCATTGCCGCGGACAGCCCGGCCGCGCAGTACCTCGAGGCGCAGGGCGTCAAGCCTTCCGACTTCAACTCCTACGGCTCGCGCCGCGGCAACCATGAGGTCATGATGCGGGGCACGTTTGCCAACATTCGTCTGCGCAACCAGCTGGCCCCGGGCACCGAAGGCGGGTGGACGTGTCATCAGCCGAGCGGCGAACAGATGTCGATATTCGACGCCGCCAACCGCTACAAGGAAGAAGGTACATCGCTCATCGTATTGGCTGGCAGCGAATATGGCACAGGGTCGTCGCGCGACTGGGCGGCAAAAGGCACCATCTTGCTCGGCGTCAAAGCGGTCATCGCCAAGAGCTTTGAGCGCATCCACCGTTCTAACCTGATCGGTATGGGCGTTTTGCCATTGCAGTTTTTCGACGGACAGGACGCGGCGTCGCTGGGCCTCACCGGCAAGGAAGTATTCGCAATCACCGGGCATACCGCCGCGGACGCGAAAACAGTCACCGTTACGGCAACTCCGGCCGAAGGCGAACCCGTCACGTTCCGGGCCCAGGTGCGCATCGACACGCCGAAAGAACGTGACTACTACGAGAACGGCGGCATCCTGCACTACGTGTTGCGTCAACTGGCCGCGTGACGGATGACTGTGACATTCCGGAGTCGTTGCTTGCCGCGCTCCGGGACGCCCGTCACGTCTGCGTATTGACCGGCGCCGGTGTTTCAGCCGAGAGCGGTGTCCCGACCTTTCGCGATGCGCAGGAAGGTCTTTGGGCCCGCTATTCGCCGCAGGATCTTGCAACACCTGAAGCCTTTCTGGCCGACCCGGCACTGATCTGGCGCTGGTATCGCTGGCGTCGTGAACTGGTTGCAGCCGTCGAGCCCAACGTGGGTCACGTCGCATTGACGACGCTAACCGGCCTCGTGCCCCGGTTGACCCTGATCACTCAGAATGTCGATAACCTGCACCAGCGAGCCGGTAGTACCGACGTTATCGAGTTTCACGGCAATATTTTCGACGACCGCTGTTTTGCCGACGGTACGCTTGCAAAAAGTGACGACTCGCACGAGGTACCGCGCTGTCCGGACTGCGGTGGCAACCTGCGGCCCGGCGTTGTCTGGTTCGGCGAGGCTATCCCGGAGCGGGCATTGAATGAGTCTTATGCCGCGGCTTCCGATTGTGATGTTTTCCTGTCGGTGGGCACCTCCTCGGAAGTTTATCCCGCTGCGGGTCTCGTCGATCTGGCTCGCCAGAACCAGGCACTGGTTGCGGAAATCAATCCAGAGCCCACACGCCAGGCCGCGAAATTCGATCTCGTTATCGCCGCAAATTCGGGGATCGCCCTGCCGAAACTGGTAGAATCTCTGGCCCGGTAGGCACCTCGTTTCAAGCTGGAGATTGACCCCATGGAACGCTCAGCAAAAAGTATTCTGGCAACCCGCAAATGGTCCAAGATCGGCATCTGGTCGATAGGCATCTTCCTGCTGGTTATGTTCGTGGTCGGCTTCTGGGTATCGCGTGAGCCCGACATATTCTGGGTCAACCATCCCGCTGATCCCGACTCCGCTATCGTCGGCTACTCGACCACGGACACACTGATCCGAGTTGGAGAAACTCTGCTCGACAAACCTGGCGGTTACCTGACCAACGACAAGACACCGCCGATGATCTTCCTCGACAACATTCCCAGCTGGGAACTCGGCGTCGTCAATCAGCTGCGCGACCTGGGGCGCGTCATGCGCGATGACTACACGCGCAGCCAGTCACAGTCCAAGGAAGACGAGGATGTCGCTGAAGGAGCGCCACAGTTTTTCTATAACAACGATTCGTGGATCTTCCCGACGACTGAATCCGTTTACCGGGAAGGCATCGATTCGTTTATCGCCTACCGTGACCGCCTGATGGCTGGTGATCAGGACACGCAGTTCTATGCGCGTACCGACAACTTGCGCGAATGGCTGTCGCAGGTTGAAAAGCGACTCGGCAGTTTGACGCGTCGCCTCGGCAATAGTGTCGCTGCGAACCGCATCAACGATGACCTGGCCGGCGATGCCGCGGCCGAAGCGGCCGGCCCGCAGCCGGACACGTTTAACGTGCGCACCTCGTGGTTCCAGACCGATGACATATTTTTCGAAGCTCGTGGTACCGCTTGGGCACTCGTGCATTTTTTCCGGGCCGCCGAGTTTGATTTTGCGCTCGTACTCGCTGACAAGAACGCGGAAGTGAGCGTTCGCCAGATCATTCGTGAGCTGGAAGCCAGCCTTGATCCATTAAGTTCGCCCATCATCCTCAATGGCGGCGGTTACGGACTGTTCGCCAACCATTCGCTGGTAATGGCGAACTACCTTGCGCGAGCCAACGCGGCGGTGATCAACCTGCGCGAGTTACTGGATCAGGGTTAAACGGCCGAGCGTTTATCTGAAAGCAACGAACCGGCTATCAAAGCGATCGCTGCCATTGACCAGACGATAACGGCACCGGTCGGCAAATCCAGCATCACCGAAAGCGCGATGCCGATGAGATAGGACATTGCGCCAATCGCGTACCCGGTGAACAGCCGGTTGCCCCGCCGAATACCGGTCGTGGTGAGAGCCGGAATAATGAGGCTCGCAAACACCAGGTAAATCCCCACGATTTGTACTGACGCCGTGACGACAATGGCGAAAACAATATAAAAAGCCAGGCCGCTCATCCACCGGTGCAATGAGAACCAGCCGATCAGAACCAGTGCGTACAGCGCAGCGATCGGCACCAACGAACCCCAGGTTTGCCAGAGTATTTGCCCAACCAGCAGCTCTTTCAGGTGTTCACTGCCATGTGGGTTGCCCGCGAGCAACAGAATCCCGCCTGTCGCAGCAAGAATAAAAACGATACCGATCAGCGGCTCCTGAATTCTCGGCCAGCGCTTTTCGGTCCAATGCAGAGCCACGGCCACCAGCAGCGCTGCACTGACCGCTGCCAACTCGACCTGGAATCCTTCCGGATCCCAGTCCATCGCGTGCGCCGCGATGACTCCGAGCCCCGCCACCTGCGCAATCGCAAGGTCAATGAATATGATGCCACGCTTCAGTACCTCCTGACCCAGCGGTACATGGGTACTGAGAACAATCAGGCCCGCAACAAAGGCGGGACCAATAATGGTCCAGTCAACGAAATTACTCACCGGCCTGCGCCTCGAGAAGCCGGGCAATGATGTCATCAAACATCGAGAAGAGATCCTGCGCACCGTCAGTGCCACCGACTGTCAGCGGCAACACAATCGCTCCAATACCCGTGCGCTCGGACAGCCATCTTGATGCGCGCGCGTCCTGGTATGGCGAGCGCACGATAAAGTCGGCGCCGCCGTCGCTGAACTGAGAAGTCAGTTTGCCAAGGTGCGTCGCGGTCGGCGGTACTCCGGGCACTGCCTCAAGGTTTGCAACTTCCTCGATGCCGAGCCACTCCTCAAGGTAGACCCATGATTTGTGATGCGTTATCGCACGAGCGCCGCGTAATGGTCGCGCTCGCTCCTCCCAGTCCCTGGTAGCCGCACCCCATCGACTTAGAAAGTCGTCGAGGTTTGCTGCATAACTCTCTGAATTGCTTGAATCTAGAACAGCCATACGTTTGCCAAGCGCGCTGGCAACGGCCGCAATATTGTGGGGATTAGTCTGGATGTGTGGGTTCCCTTCCGGATGAATATCGCCCTGCGACCGATCCACGGTATTCGTCTGGCCGGCGCGCAGCACGTAACGACTGGCCTCGAAGTAACCGTCCTTGCCTGGCATGACCTTGCGGTTATTCGCTTTTTGCAGCAGTGCGGGTAACCAGCCGATTTCAAGACCGGCACCGCTGCAGACGACGAGATCCGCACGGCGCACGTGCGCGATCAGGCTGGGGCGCGCCTGAATATAGTGAGGGTCCTGTAAAGCGGTCGTCGCGCTATGCGTCGTGACGAACTCGCCACCAATTTCCTCGGCCAGCGCTGCCCATTCCGGTTCACACGCGAAAATTCGCAGGTCCGCCGACGCCAATGCCGGGACAACAGAAATAAGCAGCAGGCCAAGCGTTCTAAACACGTTGATCGCCTTCACTAGAACGCGTGCGCGCCATGGGCGCCTATGCTGTAGATGTACTGAATTCCCCATTGGTTAGCATCTTCCGGGCCAGATTCGTCGCGCATGAACTGCAGGCGCAACCGACTAAACTCACTGTTCGACCAATCGGTCATCAAGCTGTAGCGCCGCGGGTCATCGCTACGTAGCGCCAGCGGTGTGCCGTCAAACAGAGCGCCTGGCGAATCACCTGACAGCCCGTCAATACGCGCTCCGAACCGCCAGCGCGGCACTGGTTGATAGACGGCCTGCGCGTACCAACCTTCCTGATCTGTGTCATACGCCAGAACAGAACCGAACGGCAATTCGTAATTACCGTCGTCGTTACGCCAGAA
>CAZTQL010000023.1:0-30578 GCA_964615665.1 uncultured Woeseiaceae bacterium
ACAACATGGCATCGAGCACATGCTGCTCCGCTGCCGGTGGCACACGCTGATTAGTGAATAACCACTGGAAGTCTCGTGCACGGGCCTTGTCGTAGCCTAAACGAACGTCGCTGGGCAGGGCGCGGCAGAGCAGGTTGACGCGCATCGAGGCATGCATGCATAGCGCAATGTCGAAGCGCCGGCCCTCAAATTGTCGCTGCACGTCGTCGTATGCGTGACGGCCTTTGGATTTGTCGAAGATGATAAGCTCGACATCATCGATGCCGGCCATTAGCGCGGCCTCAGTTTTGCCGATGATCCAGGTGATGGCGGCGTCCGGCCAGTTGTCCTGCAGGCGGCGAACGACAGCAAGCGTATGGCAGGTATCGCCGATCGCCGACAGTCGAACCACGCAAATATTCTGCGGCTTCGATTGAACGGCTAAATAGGGCATTATCAAATCCGACAAGTCGACATTAGAGGACCGGCAGTTTGACCGAAACCGTCGAGAAAACCGCGACCGGCGCCATCGTATACGATAAGACCCTTATCAACCAGATTTCGGATGAGTGTTTCACGCCTGAGGGTTGGCTCCACGCAGAAGCGGTGAGTGGCCGACTGCGCTCGGCGGGCCGTGGCAATACGATGTTCATCGGCAACGTGCCGGGTCAGTTCGTACTGCGGCACTACCTGCGCGGCGGCATGGTTGGCCGGTGGGTGCGTGACCGCTACGTCTTTACCGGCGCCGACAAGACTCGCTCCTTTATGGAGTGGCGATTGTTGCAGAAGCTGTCGGTACGCCAGATGCGTGTTCCGCAGCCGGTTGCGGCACGCTACTGTCGACGGGGCATTTCGTACACCGCCGATATCGTCACCGTGAGATTGCGGGACGTCGTGTCTTTATCGCAGCACATTGCCGGTAATGGCCTCGGCGTGACGTTCTGGCATGACCTGGGTGCAGCGATTCGGGAGTTTCACGCGGCCGGCGTCTATCACGCTGATATGAATGCCTACAACCTGCAGATCGATACAGACGGCCACCTCTGGATGCTGGACTTCGATAAAGGTGCGCTGCGACCCCCTGGGCCGTGGCAGCAGCAATCATTGCAGCGACTGCAGCGCTCGCTGCTGAAGATCAGGCGACTCGATCCGCAGGCGCATTTCCGTGCGCGTAACTGGGAGGAGCTGCTTGAGGGCTACTTCGAGGCGTCGAGGTTGGCGTAATAGTCCGGGTAGTCGGCCGGCAGGTCCTTGAACTTTCGATGTATCCAAAAGTACTGCTCTGGACACGTGCGCACGTGTTGCTCCAGCAAGTCGACATAGCACCGTGTGTCAGCCGCCGCATCGTCGCTCGGAAAATCCTGCAACGCCGGCATTAGAATCAGCTCGTAAGTGGAGTCGGGCAAACGTCGCGGAAAAAACGGCACGACCGTCGCGTTGCCGAGTTTTGCGAGCGTTGATGTCGCGGTTGTTTGCATGGCGGGAATGCCAAAGAATGAAATGACTTCAGCACCTTTGCGACTGTAACTTTGATCCGGCGCGTACCAGACCGCGCGACCTTTGCGGAGACTGCGCACCATTTTCCTGATATCGCGCTTCTCGATTGTGAATTCGGCGGAGCGCTCGCGGCCCGTGCGTTGCAGCTCTGTCATGAACTCACTGCGGTTACGCCGATAGACCGCATCGAAAGGTGGCGTGTTGAGAGACAGCACACGGCCCATGATTTCCAGCGTCGTGAAATGCGCGCTTAAGAGAATGACTCCGCTACCTGACTCCAGCGCGTTCGTTACGTGCTCAATCCCCTTCAGTTTCGTAATCGACAACAAGTGTTTGTCGCTGGCCCAGCGGCCGAGCCCCATCTCGATGAGCATCATGCCCAGCGCTTCGAAGTGCCGGTAAACCAGCGCTTCGTGTTCCGCGGCCGTCAGATCTGGAAAACACAGTTCAATGTTGCGTCGCACCACGGCGCGCCGCGAGCCGCGCATGCTATGAACGAGGCGCCCCAGCAGCCGACCGAGAGACAGTGCCCAGCGATGTGGTAGCAGGCAAAGGACACGGAGCAGGCCCATGCCGAGCCAGACCGGCCAGTACCGTGGTGTCCAAAAACTGGAAAGCGGCTTGCGTTCGCCTGTCATGGGGGCTGCAGTTTACTCGGACGTGGCGCCGCTGCAATGCGTGCTGGCAATGGCAGGTCGAAATAGCGTATTTTCCGCTGCATCGATTGATGCAACCGGCTATGCCAATGAATTTGCGAAGATGACGAACTTCAGGCGCTACGTAATGGTGCTGCTTCTGCTGCTGGGCAGCCCGGCGATCGCCGATGAGCTATTTCCACAACCGGCTGAGCTGCAGCCGGACGTCGACTTCTGGATTGCGATCTTCACCGAAGTCTCAGTCGACGAAGGGGTTTTGCACGACAACCGAGATCTGGCGATTATTTATGACCGGCTTGCCATGCCGGCTGAGCTGTCCCGAAAGCAACGCCAGCGCCGCGTCGCTGCACGACGGAAGCAAATCCAGGCGGCCCTGCGGGTGCTGGCGAGCGGAAAGCGTGAGCAACTCAGCGCTGAAGAGGCGCGCATTCTTGCGTTATGGCCTTCTGGAGTCGGCAATGACACGTTGGCGGCGGCCGCGCAGCGCATCCGCTATCAGCAAGGTCTGCGAGAACGATTCCGCGACGGGCTGCGGCGTTCAGGCCGATGGCGCGCCTATGTCAATGAACAGTTCACGGCGCTGGGCGTACCGACAGAGATCGCTGCTTTACCACACGTTGAGTCTTCCTACAATCCGGCCGCACGCTCGCACGTTGGCGCATCCGGCATCTGGCAATTCACGCGCAGTACCGGCCGGCGTTTCATGCGCGTTGATCATGTAATTGATGAGCGCAATGACCCTTTTGCAGCAACGCGGGCCGCAGGTCAGCTTTTGGCCTACAACTATTCACTGACCGGTAATTGGCCCATGGCGATCACCGCCTACAATCATGGTCTTGCTGGCGCCAGGCGCGCGATGAAGCAGTTCGGCGATACCGCTTATGTCGATATACTGCGAAACTACAAGGGCCGCACATTCGGCTTTGCCTCGCGGAATTTTTACGTCGCCTTCCTCGCCGCGAAGGAGGTTGATCAGAATACCGAGCGTTATTTCCCTGGTGTTCAATACGAGCCGCCTGTCGATTATTCAATTGCGAGCCTGCCGGCCTACGTTCCGGCCGCCGACCTGAGCCGTGCACTGGGCGTATCTGAAGCGCAGCTCAGGAAACACAATTCCGGCTTGCAGGCGACCATCTGGCAGGGCAGCAAATATATTCCCAAGGGCTACCCACTGCGATTACCGAACGATGCGTTGCGGGAGCCACTGGCGACTGAGATAGCCGCGCTGCCCGCGGCCAGCACATTCGATAAACAGTTGCCCGACCTGTTTCATACCGTTGCTCGCGGCGACACGTTGTCGCAGATCGCCGCAGCGTATGACACGCGCGTCTCGACACTGGTGATGCTTAACGGATTGAGCAGCAGTCACCGCATTCGTGCCGGGCAGCGTATTCGGCTGCCCGCCGCAGGGCCGGCCCCGACCGCGACGGTGGCTGCCGCTGCAACGCAACCCGAGGTTGCCGCCGCGCCGACTGTCGTTGAAGAACCGATCGCCGCCGCTGACGCCGAAGCTCTGGCGAGCGAGGAGATCGGCGAAGTAACGTCGGGCGCCATGGCTGACGATCTGGAAGCAACGGTCTCGGCGCTCCCGGCCCTGCTATCGGATCCGAGCGACTATACAATTGCGGCGGACAACAGTATCGAGGTGCAGCCGCTCGAAACGCTTGGTCATCTCGGCGACTGGCTCGAGATCAAGACGCAGCGATTGCGCGACATGAACGGTCTTCGTTTCGGCAGTTCGCTCGCGGTTGGGCAGCGGATCAAGCTCGATCTCGGCAAGGTCGACGTGGCGGCATTTGAACGGCGGCGCATCGACTACCACCGCCGGCAGCAGGATCAGTACTTTCGCCAGCACGTAATCACAGATGTCACCGAGCACACGATACGCCGCGGCGAGTCGATCTGGATCCTCTCACTCCGTCGCTACGGCGTCCCGTTGTGGCTTTTCCGTCAGTACAATCCGGGCGTCGACGTGCAGCAGGTCAGTCCGGGGACGAAGGTGCGCTTTCCGGTACTCGCCGATGTCGAGCGCAGCTAATGGGGATCGCGCACCATGAGTCATAGTCGCGTTGTGCTGCCCGTGCGTTTGCTGCCGGTGTTGCTGATCATGCTAGCGGCCGCATTCTGGTTTCGCGACGTGCAGGAGCACGATCGTTACCTGCTTGCCAATCTGGTGCCGCTTCTGATCTTGCTTATTCTATCGTGGCTGACGTTGTACCGCGGCAACGGTACCTGGTCAGGTAATGGTTTTCGCCTGCCGCTTGCGACGTTGGGTTTTGCAATTCCGGCGCTCGGATTGTCGCTGTACTTGCACTATGCCTATGACGTCAACCTGAACGGGATGTTCACGGATGCTGAGTATCCCGAGCGAGTGTTTCTCTACCTGCCCATTTACACGCTGGTTGCCGGTGGTATCGGTTTTGCGATCGGCTGGATCGTCGGACGCAATGTATAGTGTGACGCTGAGCGTTTTACCGTTAGTCGAGGTTTGTTAGGATTCCCCGCTATGAAGTCGCCATGCCGCAGGCCATGAAAAAGATCAGGACACTGACGTCGTGCTGCCAGCGGCCGTTGCTGCTCGGGGCTGTGCTGTTCGGGGCTGTGCTGCTCGGTCCGGCGGCGATCCAGGCCGGCGAGTTTCCGGCGGCTGATAAGGTCGTCATTGAAAAGGCAGCGCGCAAGCTGCACCTGCTTCAGGATGGCGAGGCATTCCGGACGTTCAATATTTCTCTTGGCATCATGCCTGTTGGCGACAAGCAGCGCGAAGGCGACTTCAAGACGCCCGAAGGCAACTACACCCTGGACCGGCGCAATCCGTCCAGCGACTATTTTCTTTCCATTCGCGTTTCCTATCCTAATAGTAATGATGCGCGTGAAGCTCGGGAGCAGGGCGTCAGTCCTGGCGGTGCGATCATGATTCACGGGCAGCCGAACGAGCCGAAGTACTCGGAGACTTACTATCGCACGCAGGATTGGACCAATGGCTGTATCGCGGTGACCAATTCGGACATGATCGATATCTGGCTCATGACGGACGAGAATACGCCAATCGAAATTCGTCCCTAACGTGAGTAGCTGAGCGCAATGGGAACCGATCCGAGGTTCATCGACGCTGAGGTGTGGCCGGAAGGTAGCCTCGAGGTTCTTTCCCAATTCGAGGTCGATCAACTCAAAAACAACGGCGCAGGAGGGCTTTACCCGATGCTGCGTCGCTGCATGCTGGCCGTTCTGAACTCGGACAGCCATACAGACGATGCGCGTGAGCTGTTGGAGACCTACAGCGATTTCGAAGTCGGCTTCATTCAGCAGGACCGTGGTCTCAAAGTATCTTTGAAACAGGCGCCGGCGAGAGCGTTTGTCGACGGTCGCATGATTCGAGGCACGCGCGAACTGCTGTTTGCAGTACTGCGCGACATCGTCTTCACGCGTAATGAGATCATCGATGATCCTCGTTTCGACCTGAAAACCTCGGAAAGCATCACTAACGCCGTGTTTCATATCGTACGCAACGCGCGCCTGCTGTCGCTACCCGCACAAATCGACCTCGTTGTCTGCTGGGGCGGACATGCGATCAGCCGCGACGAGTATGACTATTCTAAAAAAGTCGGCTATGAACTCGGCCTCCGCGCCCTGAATGTCTGCACGGGTTGTGGCCCGGGCGCCATGAAGGGGCCGATGAAAGGCGCGACAATAGGTCACGCCAAGCAACGCCTCCGCGCCGGTCGTTATATTGGTATCACGGAGCCCGGCATCATTGCGGCGGAGTCGCCGAATCCGATCGTCAATTCACTGGTGATCATGCCGGATATGGAAAAACGGCTCGAGGCATTTGTGCGTCTCGGGCACGGCATTATTGTCTTTCCTGGCGGCGTCGGTACGGCAGAGGAGATTCTCTATTTGCTAGGCGTACTGATGCACCCCGACAATAAAAGCCAGCCCTTGCCGATGATCATGACAGGCCCGAAATCGGCCGAACCGTACTTCCGGCAAATCGATGCATTTGTTGCTGCGACACTTGGGGAGGCGGCGTGCAATCGCTACCGCATCATTATTGATGATCCTGCTGAAGTCGCGCGGCAAATGAACGCGGGGCTCGACAACGTACTCCAGTTTCGCAGGCAGCAAGGCGATGCTTATTATTTCAACTGGCGACTGCAAATCGATAACAAGTTTCAGCAGCCGTTTGTTGCGTCGCACGAGTCGATGGCGAAACTGGTTATCGAGGATGACATGCCGGTGCACGAGCTTGCTGCGAACCTGAGGCGGGTGTTTTCCGGGATCGTGTCGGGGAATGTACGTGACGATACGGCGGCCATGATTGAACGTAATGGTCCGTTCACGATAAACGGCTCACGCCGCATCATGGATCTGCTGGATCGGCTGCTCACGGACTTTGTCGCACATCGACGGATGAAAATATCCGCAGGTGAATATCGACCGTGTTATGAGATTAAGTAAAACGGACCATTAACTATCTGATAGATATGAGGAAAACGACCCTTCGCACTGTGATCCAGTTCCTGTGCATCTGTCCTGTCAAGACATAGCATCTGTTCAAAGGACTGACTGAGCAGACTCAATGCCAGATAGCAAACACATGAAATGGGTCGATCGCTTCGGAACGGATACCGAACACGATTCCAAACTTCACGATGCCATGGTGGATAATGCCCCACCGGCTGCGAACGACGCAGACGGTTGGCAGCAATACCGTCGATGGGTAAGCCGTGCCCCTGCGCCAACAGGCCGCCGCGCCGGCATCGACCCGTCGGTCTATACCTGGAAAGGCTACCGTGACTGGTCGGACCAGGTGAAACGCAACTGGATCAAAGACTCCGATAACGACTGAAGCCAGCGTTATTCTGTGCACCGAATACCCAACAAACGCCGACAACTCGTCGGCGTTTTTTTGTGGCTGTCAACTGTGCGGCAGTTCCACCTTGCTGCCGGAACCAGGTCCTGTTTTTGATGATCCGGCGGTGTGTTTTCAAAAATCAATGACAAGCTGTGATGTATCTCACGGCCATCAAAAACAGACACTCTTATAGTCACTTGTAACGATTGGCCAACCCCTTTCCACAGTATGTCAAATAAGCACAAAACAACTGACTCCGCTGTCGACGCACTCACGAATGAGTCCGCACGACAGCGTTGGGAATTATTTCACCGCGCTATTGCGCATGCCAAAGAGTCGGCGAATGATTCGTTGCGGGAAGCGGAAGATATCGGTAACGATCCTGAGCCCGCGCCGACGCGCCTGACAGTCGTGCGATAGGCAAAACGTTGGAACGGTTCCTGCAATACCTCGATGATATTGACGACCTGACCGGCGTATTTGGCTTGCTGCGCGAGCGCCTTCGTCGCCTCCTGTTCAGGCTTCTAAGAGCCGCTCTTGGACTCTTTGTGCTGGCCGGTGCGTTCTGGCTGGCGATTACCCATCCCATCGCGGCCCTGGCAACCTGTGCCGTACTGATTGTGGTGCTGGGTCTGCGGCTGTTAGGCCCCGGCAGCCGTCACTCGTCGAAGTCTCACTGATACGCTCCGAAATACCCGCCGTCCGGGCTTGAATTCAGCCTATTTGCCTATATGGTCTGAGCCTTTGGCAAAGAGGTTCCGCGCGTGGCGAAAAGTTCGAAACGAGAAACACTGGGTTTCCAGACGGAGGTCCGTCAGCTTCTGCAGCTGATGATCCATTCCCTATATAGCAACAAGGAAATCTTCCTGCGTGAGCTGATATCCAATGCCTCGGATGCCGCTGACAAGCTGCGCTTCAGCGCTATTGGCAGTCCCGAGCTCCTGGGTGATGATGCCGAACTGTCGGTCCGCATCGAGATCGACAAAGAGAACCGGCGGCTGACCGTCGTCGACAACGGCATCGGCATGTCGCGTGACGAGCTGATCGATAATCTTGGCACCATTGCGAGATCGGGTACGGCGGAATTTCTGCAGAAGATGACGGGCGACACGAAGCACGATGCTCAACTCATCGGGCAGTTCGGCGTCGGGTTTTACTCGAGCTTCATCGTCGCCGACAAGGTGACCGTCGAATCACGTCGGGCCGGATTGAAGGCCAGTGACGCCGTTCGCTGGGAGTCTGATGGGAAGGGCGAGTTTTCAGTTGAGAATATTGAGCGTGCCGAACGTGGCACGCGCGTCACGCTGAATCTCAAGGATGACGAAACCGAATTCGTCGAAGCGTTTCGAATCGAAGCGCTGATCCGGAAGTACTCTGACCATATCGGATTTCCGGTATCCGTGCTGGAAGTCGGCGCCGAAACAGAGGAAACGCGTGTCATCAATTCGGCAACAGCGCTGTGGACTCGGTCTCGCTCTGATATTACTGACGATGAGTACAAGGAGTTCTACAAGTACCTGTCACACGACTTCGCCGACCCTCTGACCTGGAGCCACAATCGCGTCGAAGGCAAGCGTGAATACACAAGCCTGCTCTACATTCCCACAGCAGCGCCTTTCGATCTTTGGAATCGCGAGATACCGCGAGGGCTCAAGCTCTACGTGCAGCGAGTCTTTATCATGGACGATGCTGAGCAATTCCTGCCGCTTTACCTGCGTTTCGTCAAAGGCATTGTGGATTCTGCTGATCTGCCGCTCAACGTGTCGCGCGAGCTGTTGCAGCAGAGCCCGGAGATCACCGCAATTCGCGGCGCGTTGACACGGCGCGTCCTGGATATGCTCGCCAAGCTGGCCAATGCGGACAATGACGATTACCAGGGTGTGTGGCGAGAGTTCGGCCAGGTTTTCAAAGAAGGCCTTGTCGAAGATCACGGTAACAAGGACAAGCTTGCGAAGTTGCTACGCTTTGCCAGCACGCATAACGATAGCGACGTACAGGATCAGTCCTTGCAGGACTATGTGGGTCGGGCGGGCGCCGAGCAGGACAAGATTTACTACCTGCTAGCCGAAAACTACGCGACGGCGGCGGCGAGCCCGCACCTCGAGCAGCTCAAGAGCCGCGATCTCGAGGTGCTGCTGCTGACGGATCGCATCGATCCATGGGTCGTTGAAGGGCTCGGTGAGTATGACGGCAAGGAACTGGTCGACGTAGCGAAGTCAGCGTTGCAGCTGCCGGATGACAAGGAGGGCAGCGAGCCGGAAGAGTCCGGGAAAGAACACAAGGCGTTGCTGAAGAAAATCAAGAGAGCGTTGCGAGATCGCGTTGAGTCCGTCACCGTCAGTCGGCGCCTGGTCGATTCACCCGCTTGCGTCGTCGCCGCTGATACGGATCTGAATCCGCAGCTGCGGCGTATGCTGGAGGCAAGCGGCCAGACGATCCCGGAGTCCAAACCGATTCTTGAAATCAACGTCAAGCATCCTCTGGTTGATCGCTTGTCGGCGGAGACCGACGGCGACCGCTTTGATGACCTGTCGCAGGTTGTTCTCGACCATGCGTTGCTTGCAGAAGGATCGCAGCTGGACAATCCTGCTCAGTACGTGCAGCGTATCAACAAGCTGTTGTTGAATACCGAATCCGGAAAAGTCGAAACTGGAAAAAACGATGAAAAAGGCGATGGGAAACACGATGAGTAAGGACCCGGCGAACGATGATCTGCGCGAGACTGATCTGCTCAAGAATTTGACCGACAAACAATTCCAGGTTACGCAAAACGCGGGCACGGAGCGGCCGTTTACGGGCAAGTACGTTGACCACAAGGCCGACGGCACCTACACGTGCGTCTGCTGCAACGCGCCGCTGTTCAGCTCGGAGCACAAGTACGATTCCGGGTCGGGCTGGCCCAGTTACTGGTTGCCGCTTGCCGGTGACGCGGTGAAGACCATTCGCGACAAGACCCATGGCATGATTCGCACCGAGGTGGTCTGCAGCAATTGCGACGCACACCTCGGTCACATTTTTGAAGACGGACCGCAGCCCAGCGGGTTGCGCTATTGCATCAATTCGGCGTCGCTCGATTTCAAAGAATCCGATACATGAACAGGTACTACGTTGTGGCAGCCCTTGGCGCGCTGCTGTTGACAGGATGCGGCCAGGACAAGCCGACCAGCACGGAACAGGCGGCAACAAGTTGTCCGTCCGCCGACGCGAATGGCGTCGTCGCGATTACAGAGGGGCTGACAGCCACGATTACGTCTCGAGGCTATGGCCGCGCTGCGGTCGCCGGTGACTACGCCGACGTGCATACCACACTGTGGCTTTACGACAATAGCGCTGAGGGAGGTCGCGGCACAGAAATCTGGACGTCAGGCGGCGATCGGCCGTTCCAGTTTCAGCTGAGTGCGGGGCAGGTCATCAAAGGATGGGACCTGGGTGTCGCCTGCATGCTTATCGGAGAAACGCGTGAACTCAAGATCGCACCAGAGCTCGGTTACGGCGCGCGCGGCAAACCGCCGGTGCCGCCCAACGCGCCACTCCTGTTCGAGATCGAGCTCGTCAATCTGACGAGCCCGGAGGAGGCCGCTGCCGGTTAGGCGCTGCTTCGTCGCCAGGGATAAACGCAAATTCGATGCGCCGATTCAGGCCGCGACCGTAGCGCGTCGAGTTGGCGGCAATCGGTAACGATGAGCCGGCGCCCGTAGCGATCAGCCGCTCGGCGGCAATACCTTGCTGTGCCAGGTAATCCGCGATGGCCTCAGCGCGTGCGAGACTTAAGCGCACGTTCCACCGTTCGTCGCCCGAAGAATCAGTATGTCCGGTTATTTCAATCGCCGCATTGCGACACGTGTTGGCGAGCGCAACGATGCGCTGTAAAACCGGCACTGCCGAACTACGAAAGGTCGTTGTGGATTCGTCGAAATTCACCGGCCCGGGATTGTGGTCCGCGAACGCGCGCGCGCACAGTGCGTCTAAATCAGCGGGAGCATCCGGGCTGACGATTTGCGCCGCAGCAATGCAATAGCCGCCGATGCAAAGAGTGGCCGCCAGTACTGCAATACGAAACAGCCGCAAAGCGCGCCCTACGCGCTGACGCCGCGCGCTTCGAGTTCGCGCGCCTGCCCTATCCAGTCCTCGCGATAGATGCGGGTGTGGAAACCCTTGAGTCGCTCTGCTACCCGGTTGATGTCGTACTCGCCCATGCCGGCGATCTGGTGAAAACGAGTTATGCCCATCTCGTTCAGGGTTTTTTCGATCGCAGGTCCGACGCCTTTGATCTGCTGCAGGTCGTCTCGTGATGTAGAGCCGGGGTTGTTCGCGTCCGACGGATCAATCTGTTCGTTATCAATGGTGTCGTTGGAAGCATCGTGACCGTCGGTGAGAACCTCCGGATGCAGCACCGGTTCGACCCGCGAAATGGCGCCGCCGTTGCTTTCTTCCAGCCGCAGAACCTGGGCGCGTGCTTCGGCCAGCTCGGCTTCGAGCCGTATGGCCTCCTCGTCGCGGACCCGGTATCGCTCAATGAGCGGCGGCAGGCGTTTTTGCCAGTCATCCAGTTCGCGGCTGAGCTGAAAGATCTTGTCATCCTTGTCCTTGGCTGCAGTTTCCGGATCACCCTGACTTGCGATGTTCATTTTCAGCTCGTCGCGCTCCGAGACGGCCGTTTCCAGGTTGCTGCGAATAGCCTTGAGTTTGCGGCGCATGTCATTGCGACGTTGATAGGCTTCCTGCATGGAGTCCGACAAATCCTTCGCGCGCTTCATTGCCAGTCGGCTGGACGCCTGCGACTGGCCATTCTGGTCCATCAGGTATTTATTCTGTTCGGCAAGGCGCTCACTTTCACTGCGCTCTTCCTTAATCTGTTCCTGCCACCCTGCGTTAATCGCCCGTCTCTCGCGCACGGCGCGGCTACCGCGGACAATCCAGCCGGCGATTACACCAATCAATGCCGCCGCTGCCAGCAGTACGATATGGACGACGGTGATTTTGGGCATTTATCGATTCCTGCTGATGTTGTTCAAGAGGCAAGTCTACGCTTGGCCATGGCGCCGAGCACTTCGGCGATCTGTGTGACGGACCAATCGAGTTCCGCTTGCCCAATAACGAGAGGCGGAGCAAGACGAACGACGGTTTCATGTGTCTCCTTGCTAAGCAGTCCACGCGCCATTAGCGCTTCGCAGACGGCACGCGCACTGACTTGGCGTCGATCAATCTCCATGCCGATAAACAGACCCTTGCCACGGACTTCACGGACCAGGGGTGAATCGATCGCGCGGAGTTGCTGCAACAGATACGCACCCATCTTCGCGCTGTTATCAACAAGGTCTTCTTCGACGAGGATATTCAGTGCTTCGAGACCAACCGCGGCGCCGAGCGGATTGCCGCCGAACGTGCTGCCGTGATCACCGGGTGTAAATACGTTCATTACGTCGCTGCGGGCAAGGAACAAGGACACTGGCAAGATGCCGCCACCCAGCGCCTTACCGAGGATCAGGCCGTCCGGCTGCACGTCGTCATGTTCGCAGGCCAGCAGCTTGCCGGTACGCCCAAGCCCGGTCTGTATTTCGTCGGCGATCAGCAGCACGTTGTTTTCTCGACAGAGCTCGGCTGCCATTCTCAGGTAGTTGGCCGGTGGAATAATGATGCCGCCTTCGCCCTGAATGGGTTCAACGATGAACGCTGCCGTATTGGAGTTGATTGCCGCTTCGAGCGCTTCAATATTGCCGTATTCAACATTGATGAATCCCGGCGGGAATGGACCGAATCCCTGCTGGTACTGCGGCTCGTCCGACATCGCCACGGCAGCGATTGTGCGCCCATGAAAATTGCCGTGACAACCAATGATCTCGGCTTTGTCATGTGGCACACCCTTCACCGTGTATGCCCACTTGCGCGATGCTTTGATCGCGGTTTCGACCGCCTCAGCGCCGGTATTCATCGGTAGCGCCATATCCTGGCCAGTCAGTTCGCAGGCACGAGCAAGGAACGGCCCCAACGTGTTCGAATAAAAGGCGCGCGACACGATATTGAGTCGTGCAACCTGTTCCTGTACGACCCGCACAAGGCGCGGGTTGGCATGGCCGTGGCTGACTGCGGAGTAGGCGCTCATCATATCGAGGTATTTTTTGCCATTCTCGTCCCAGACATAGACGCCTTCGCCGCGCTCCAAAACGACCGGCAATGGATGATAGTTGTGAGCGCAATACTGCGTTTCGAGGTCCATACTGGAGCTCATGACGTCACCAATTGTGTCTTGCGGGCCCTTCCAGTAGCGGCCGATATTTCATAAGGTCATAATTTTACAGCAATAACCACTAACTAAGCCACTCGTGTCGGGCTGGCTCAAGAGGGATTAATGGGGAAACAAGCCAAGTCCGAGAGCTTCTTCATCGCCGGTCCAGCCGGGCGACTGCAGGCGCTGCTCGAGGAGCCGGCGGACGGCGCACCGACCGGTGCTGTCGTCGTCTGTCACCCCCATCCGCAACACGGTGGCACGATGCACAACAAAGTCGCTCATACGCTCGCCCGCAGTTTTGTGCGCCTGGGGTTTGCGGCATTGCGCTTCAATTTTCGCGGCACTGAACAAAGTGAGGGTCGCTTCGATGATGGCGTCGGCGAACTTGATGACGCCCTCGCAGCGATTGCCTGGATGCGTGCACGTTATGTCGAGCAGCCGCTGTGGCTGGCGGGGTTTTCCTTCGGCGCCGCGATCGCGGTACGGGCCTCGACGGTTCGTGACGTTGACGGTCTGGTGAGCGTCGCGCCTGCGGTTTCGAGGTTTGCGGACGGGCTCGACGCTCAACCGGATTGTCGATGGCTAATCGTGCAGGGCGATGAAGATGAGCTCGTCACTGTCGAGGAGACTATCGACTGGCTGAATACGCTACGGCCTGGTCCCGCGCTGCGAGTATTCGCGGGCGCCGAGCATTTTTTTCATGGCCGCCTCGGCGAGCTTCGCGAGGCCGTCACTGCGTTTGTCGGAGGCGCGGAGGAGGCGCTAGTGCAGGCATAAAAAAAGCCGGGGCAAGCCCGGCTTCCTTTTGTCTGAAAAATAAAGGGTCTGCCAGAAAAGCCTTCAGACCATATCTTTCAGTGCCTTCAGCGCGGTGACCTTGACAGCCTTGCTGGCTGGCTTGGCTTTGAACATCATCTCTTCACCGGTGAACGGGTTGACACCCTTGCGAGCTGCGCGAGCTGGCTTCTTCACGACGCGTAACTTCAAGAGGCTCGGAACGGTGAACATGCCGGGAGCACCACGACCGCCGAGGTTCTTTTTGATCTGACCGTTTAAAGATTCGAAAACGGCTGCAACATCTTTGCGCGTAAGACCGGTATCGTCGGCGATCTTTGCATAAATTTCGGATTTGGTAGGTGGCTTTTTGGTATTCGTTGCCATGAAAAACTGACTCCTAAAAAAAGAAAAGCGAGCTTGGCTCGCGGCGGAACGGGTTAGACCCGCGTCAAATGCTGCGCGACGATAACACATGTTTTAAAGGGACGTAACCGGTAAAGACCGCTTTTTAGCGGGTTTTTTTGCAGATTATTAGCGAAATGAAAAATCGGGCGCGAATGCACCATTTTGGTGATCGGCTAACGTGCTGTCAGTCGGTGTAAAACTGCTTTTGAAAACGAATCTCTGATGGTCGATCGACACCTTCGGGCTGGACGCTGATTTCGAAAATCAACGTTTCGCGATTCGCAACCTTGGTTTCGCCGATGTAGTAAATCGCATTCTGCTCCGTTATCGGTCGTAATTCGACGCTCTTCAACTGCTGGGTCAGGTTGCGTGTCTTGACGGAAATATCGGCAGTGACCGCGGCATTGTCAGATTTCCGGATCACTGAGATGTTGAGCATGGCGCGTTCCGGACTGCGTTGAATCTGATAGGCCTGCGCGATCTCGCGCGGCAGCTGGTCCGTCGTCTGCGCGCTGAAGTGGACGACATGGGACCCAATATCAGCATCGGAAGCCTCGGCGGGCTGTGCATCCGGAACGTCGGTGGAAGTTCCGGGTCCACCACAGGCCGCGGTCTGTGCGAGAAAGAACAAGCAGAGCAGTGTTCTGATTATCGGCATGAATCTAGCCCCCTTATTTTTCCACTATAAACTATTCATCGCGGATCGGGCACATTTCAGAGCGAACGTTTCCAGTCATTCGGCTACAGGCCTAACGGTTTGAATCCGTTAATAACAATGGTTGCCGCCAGCAGCAGGATGATGGCGAGAATCGGCGACAGGTCGAAACCGCCCATCGCCGGCAAGACCCGACGAAACGGTCGCAGCACCGGTTCGGTCAACGTCGTGATGATGGCGGTCGCGGGGTTGTAACCACCCTGCGCGACCCAGCTCAGGATGACTCGAATGAATATCGCGTACACAAACAGGTTGACCGATAGTACGACGAGCTTGACGACTGCCGTCACGGCGATCGGCACAAAGCCGGCTGTCTGTCCGACGATGCGCAGTAGCAGAAAAACCGTCACGTATTGAATGATAAATGCCACCAGCACCGTTGCCGTG
This sequence comes from uncultured Woeseiaceae bacterium, assembly GCA_964615665.1. Classification (GTDB taxonomy): domain Bacteria; phylum Pseudomonadota; class Gammaproteobacteria; order Steroidobacterales; family Woeseiaceae; genus UBA1847. The sequence continues at coordinate 15,501 of CAZTQL010000023.1, forward strand.
TCGAGGCGACCGAACGGCGGCACGATACGACGCACCGGGACGACGATCGGCGAGGTCAGGCGCAATATCCCCTGTGCCAACGGATTGCGAAAGTCAGCCTGCAGCCACGGCAGCCAGAAGCGCAGCAACAGCACGAGCAGATAGAGGCTCGTGACGGCATTGATGATGAACACGATTGCTGAGGTGATATTTGATGGCATTGTCAGTCCTGACTTTCAGCGTGCGCCTGGTCGGCGAGCTCTACCGCACGATCACGCGCGGCGATGACGGCAGCGCTGAAGATATCACGAAAATTGGTGCTATCAATGTAGTCGAATGCCGCTGCCGTCGTGCCCCCGGGTGAGCGCACGCGAGCGATCAACGTGGCCATCGTCTCACCGGACTGCTCTGCCATTTCGCCGGCACCGCGCGCGGTTTCGAGAGTCAGGGCGAGCGCCGCATCGTGGTCGAGTCCCAGCTGCTCGGCGACTTTCACCAACATGTCGACGAGCAAATAGAAGTAGGCGGGTCCGGTGCCAGAGACGGCTGTGACCGTATCGATGTCAGCTTCCGTTGGCACCGCGATGACTGGCCCGGTCGTCTTGATAATGCTGCGGGCGGCTTCGAGTTGTGCGGCCGTCGTCCGCCGGTTGGCATACATCCCGGAGATACCGAGTCGGAGCAGCGCCGGTTGGTTTGGCATGACGCGCACAACGGCATGGCCGCCACCGAGCCAGCTATCGATATCGTCGCTGCGCACGCCGGCGGCGATCGAGATGATCAGCGGCCGCGACCGCTGCATGGCCGTGGCAAGTGGCCTGCAAACGGCGGACAGTATCTGCGGCTTTACCGCAAACAGCACGCACGCGGCTTCGCTGACAACTTGCTCGTTGTCAGCGCTAACGATAGCGCCGGGAAGTTCCTCTGCCAGTCGCCTGCGGTTTTCTGCGACAGGTTCTGAAATGAGTATGTGGCTGGGCTCATAGCCGGCGGCCAACATGCCTCCCGCCAGTGCTCGTGCCATGTTGCCGCCGCCGACAAAGGCGACTTTTCCGTAGTCCATCGTTCTCTCTTGATCCTCAGGTTCGCTCGCCAAACAAGGCCGTGCCGATGCGCACAATAGTGGCACCCTCAAATATAGCCGCGCGAAAATCGCCGCTCATCCCCATCGACAGTGTATCGAGGGACAGACCCTCAGGCTGCAATTCTTCCTGGATCCGCCGCAGCCTTGCAAAGGGCTCGCACTGCGCCGCGAAGTCCTCGCGTATCGCAGGAAGACACATCAGGCCACGAAGGCGAATACCGGGCAGCTCTGCGCACGCCACCGCCAGCGCCCGCACAGCATTGACGCTGACGCCTGACTTACCGGGCTCGTCGTCAATGTTCACCTGCAGGCAGATATTGAGGGGCGACAGGTGCGCCGGTCGCTGCTGGCTCAATCGCTTTGCCGTCTTAAGCTTGTCGATAGTGTGCACCCAGTCAAAGTATTCGGCGACGACCCGTGTTTTATTGCTCTGCAGGTGCCCGATCAGGTGCCAGGTGAGGTCCGCGTTGGACGACGCCTGCATCTTGTCGAGGCCCTCCTGGACGAAATTCTCGCCGAAATCCCGGTGCCCCGCGGCAGCGGCCTCGACGATCTTCTCCAGGGGCTGCTTTTTGCTGACGGCGAGCAAACTGATGCTGTCGGGGTCACGATCAGCCTCGGTCGCCGCTGTTGCCAGCAAATTGCGGATTAACGCTAGGTTTTCCGTGACTCTAATCACGTTTTAGTCCGGATGCTTCGCTATACTAGGCTTAATTAGCTCCGGGTTATGGTAAATCCGGAGCGCTGTCCAAGAGGGAAACACATGGCCGTCGACGTTGCCCAGCTATTGTCATTCGCGGTTAAAAACAACGCGTCAGACCTGCACCTGTCCGGCGGTGTTCCGCCGATGATTCGTGTCGATGGCGATATCAAGCGAGTCAACATGCCTGCGCTTACCCACAAGGATGTCAATAGCATGGTGTACGACATCATGAATGACAAGCAGCGCAAGGATTATGAGGAGTTTCTCGAAACCGACTTCTCGTTCGAAATACCCAAGCTGGCGCGTTTTCGCGTCAACGCGTTCAACCAGAACCGCGGTTCGGCCGCAGTCTTTCGGACCATTCCCTCGGAAATCCTGACGCTTGAAGACCTCGGTGCACCGGCAATATTCAAGGATGTCTCGATGCACCCGCGCGGCATCGTACTGGTGACCGGGCCGACGGGGTCCGGCAAGTCAACGACTTTGGCGGCGATGGTCGACTACATCAATGACAACAAGCCCGATCACATCCTTACTATCGAAGATCCCATCGAGTTTGTTCACGAGTCGAAGAAATGTTTGATCAACCAGCGTGAGGTGCATCGCGACACGCTTGGCTTCAACGAAGCGCTGCGCTCCGCGCTGCGCGAGGATCCGGACGTCATACTGGTTGGCGAGTTGCGCGATCTTGAGACCATTCGCCTGGCGCTGACGGCTGCCGAAACCGGTCACCTGGTCTTTGGCACGCTGCACACGAGTTCTGCCGCGAAGACTGTCGATCGTATCGTCGATGTGTTCCCGGCGGCTGAAAAAGAGATGGTGCGCTCCATGTTATCCGAGTCGCTGCGCGCGGTGATCTCGCAAACGCTGTTGAAGAAGGTCGGCGGCGGACGCATCGCGGCGCACGAAATCATGATTGGCACGCCCGCCATTCGCAACCTCATTCGTGAGGGCAAGATTGCGCAAATGTATTCGGCGATTCAAACAGGGCAGGGTTCCGGCATGCATACGCTGGATCAGAACCTCACTGGATTGCTGGCCCAGGGGCTGATCAACAAGGAAGAAGCGCGCTTCCGGGCAGTCAACAAAGAGAATTTCTAGAGTCGGCGACTACTACTACGTAGCGACGCTGACAGGAGCTTGAGAACAATGGAACGCGAACAAGCGGTACGACTGACACAGAATCTTCTGCGCAAGATGATTGAACGTGATGGTTCGGACCTGTTTTTAACGGCCGGGTTTCCGCCCGCAATCAAGGTCGACGGTACCGTCCACAAAGCGACGGACACGGCGCTGACGTCGGGACAATCGGCGATCATGGTGCGTTCGATCATGAACGATAAGCAAATCAAAGAGTTCGATTCCACCAAAGAATGTAACTTTGCAATTGCGCCGCAGGGCATCGGCCGTTTCCGTGTGAGTGCGTTTGTGCAGCAGGGCATGATTGGCGCGGTACTGCGGACGATCACCACGGAAATCCCGACGTTGGAAGATCTGGATCTGCCGCCGATTCTAAAAGATGTCGTAATGAACAAGCACGGCCTTTGCATCGTGGTGGGTGGTACCGGCTCAGGTAAATCAACGACACTTGCAGCGATGATCGGTCACCGCAATCACAATTCCCGTGGCCATATTGTGTCGATCGAGGATCCGGTTGAATATGTCCACCCGCACCACGGCTGCGTGATAACGCAACGCGAGGTGGGTGTTGATACAGACTCATGGCACGCGGCACTGAAAAATACGTTGCGGCAGGCGCCGGATGTGATCCTGATCGGCGAGATTCGCGACAAAGAGACGATGGAATACGCCATCCAGTTTGCCGAGACGGGCCACCTTTGCCTCGCGACGCTGCATGCCAACAGCGCCAACCAGGCCATGGATCGAATTATCAACTTCTTCCCGGATGAGCGTCGGCAGCAGCTGTTGATGGACCTGTCGCTGAATACCAAGGCATTCATTGCACAGCGTCTGGTACCCCGCGAAGGCGGTATCGGTCGTATTGCGGCAATGGAGATCATGCTGAATACGCCGCTGGTACAGGACCTGATTTTCAAAGGCGAGGTCGGGCAGATCAAGGAAATCATGTCGAAATCGACGCGACTCGGCATGCAGACCTTTGACCAGGCGCTGTTCGTACTTTATGAGGATGCCGCGATTTCGTACGAAGAAGCGATGCGCAACGCGGATTCCAAGAACGAACTCAGACTGCGCATCAAACTCGAAAGCAAGCGCGAAGCGGTGAGCGCAGAGCGGCATTCGCAGACCCTGCGGATTCTGGAAGAAGATTCGGCCGCTACGTTTTGAACCTCAGAGAGCCGATTAAACGATGAACGTCAGACCCCTTTTCAAACTGATGGTTGAAAAAAAGGCTTCCGACCTTTTTTTCGCGCCATTCTCGCCAGCCAAGATCAAGATCGAAGGCAAGATCATTCCCGTCAACAGTCTCGAGATGACCCCAAAAATGGTCAGGCAGGCGGCGCTGGAGCTGATGACTGAAGAGCAGATGGAGCAGTTCAACAAGGAGCTCGAAATCGACTTTGCGCTCTCCGAAAAGGGCCTTGGTCGTTTCCGCGTCAACGTATTCCATCAGCGTGGCACTGTCGCGATGGTGTTGCGCTTTATTACGTCGGACCTGCCGACGCTTGAAGCCCTCGGCATGCCGCCGGAACTCAAAGATCTCGTGATGCTGCGGCGCGGACTGATATTGATGGTCGGCGCCACCGGCGCCGGCAAATCCACGACGCTGGCTGCAATGGTCAATCACCGCAATGAAAAGACCTCGTCGCACATTCTCACGATCGAGGATCCGATCGAATTTCTGCACCCGAACAAAAAATCGATAATCAATCAGCGCGAAGTGGGCCTCGATACCAAGTCGTATGCCCGGGCGTTGAAGAGCGCTGTGCGCGCGGCCCCTGACGTGATTCAAATCGGCGAGATTCGCGATATCGAATCCATGCGTGCCGCTCTGGACATGGCGGGCACCGGTCATCTCGTACTGGCAACGGTACATGCGAACAACTCGCCGGAAACGCTGGACCGCATCATTAACCTGTTCCCCCAAGAGCAGCATGCCCAGGTGTTCATGGATCTTGCACACTACCTGCGCGCCATCCTGTCACAGCGCCTGGTTCGCGGCCGTGATGGCAAACGCGTGGCCGCGGTGGAGTTGCTGCTGAACACGCCGCACATCAAGGACCTGATCCTGAAGGGCGACATTTCCGGCATCAAGGAAGCCCACAGGGACAGCGGCGAGCAGGGTATGCGGAATTTTGATGATGCGCTGTTGCAGCTATACAAAGACGGCACCATCACCCTGGAAGAGGCGATGTCGCACGCCGATTCTCGCGCCAACCTCGAAGCCAGGGTCAACTTCGGCGGTTAACCCCCGCTAAACCATCTTCAAGTGCTGCAACAGGCGGCCAGCCGACATATTTTTTGGCGGACTGTCTCGCTACGCTCGCTTTATGTCTCGCCAACAAATATCTCGTCCGACCGCCTTGCACTGTGCGATGGGGATGACGAGGCCGGCTGTTCAGCGACATGAGAGTGGTGGGGGGGAGAGAATACCCGTAGAATTGCGCCCCGATGGACCACGCCGCACCAAGTCACAACCTGCAGGAAGAAGCTGCATTGCAGCTTGATGGTAACGGTAATCTGCGCCACCTGTTGACGCTCAAGAACCTCGATCGCGCCCTCTTGATCGACATTCTCGATGACGCCGAAGGCTACCTGACACACGCGGGCCACCGGCCGGCGCGCCGCGATTTACTGGCTGGCCGGACAGTTGCCAACCTGTTTTTCGAGCCCAGCACGCGGACGCGGGCCTCATTCGATCTTGCCGCCAAGCGGCTGGGCGCCGACGTGCTTAACCTCGACGTCAACACCTCGTCACGGAAAAAGGGCGAGAGTATTCTCGATACGATTTACACGCTGCAGGCCATGCAGGTCGACGTAATGGTGATTCGTGATGCCAGCGCCGGCGTGCCCGCCTTCATCGCACGGCACGTGCAGGATCACGTGAGCATTCTAAACGCTGGCGAGTCCGATGTGTCGCACCCGACTCAGGGCCTTCTTGATTTGTTGACCATTCGCCAGCACAAAGGTGGCTTCGAAGACCTGATCGTCACGATTGTTGGCGATATCCGGCATTCACGTGTCGCTATGTCGATATCGCATGGTTTGGCCACGCTCGGCGTTGGTGAGCTGCGTCTGGTGTCACCGCCGCCGCTGGCGCCCGAACCGGAGAGCGTGCCGGGTGCGATGGTTACCGATGATTTACAACGGGGTCTGGACGGCGCCGACGTCGTGATGGCGCTCCGCATTCAACGCGAGCGTATAGGCAATCTCGACGGCATCCCCAGCATCGATGAGTATTTTGCGAGCTTTGGCATCAGTCAGGAGCATCTGGCGTGGGCGGCGCCTGATGCTATCGTCATGCATCCGGGTCCCATGAATCGCGGCATCGAAATAGAGAGCGCCGTGGCCGACGGACCGCAGTCGGTCATTGAGCAACAGGTGACCAACGGCGTTGCTGTCCGCATGGCCGTGCTCGACCGGGTGGGTCGCGTCATGGCGGATCAATGACGACTGCAGCGCAGCAGGCTGCACAGAAAAACCGGGGCACGATCTTTGTGGAAGACGGCGAGGTGATTTCCTCGACTGCTTTCCCCGGCGACCAGTTCATCATGCGAGTCCGTGCCCCGAAGTGTGCTGCAGCGGCAAAGCCGGGCAGTTTTGCGCATATCACCTGCGACGAATCGCTGCCGATGCGGCGACCGTTGTCGATCATGCGTGCGAGAGAGGACTGGATCGAGATTCTCTACAAGACGGTCGGTGGCGGTCTGCGGCACCTGTCGCGCAAAGGGCCCGGAGACACGATCAGCGTATTGGGGCCGATCGGCCAACCTTTCGTGCTGTCGTCAGAGCGACCGAATGCGGTGCTGATTGGTGGTGGCGTTGGCATACCGCCGATGGTTTTCCTCGCCGATCGATTGCGCACCGAACACAGCGCTTTCAAGCCGCTGGCGATTCTCGGGTCCGAGATCCCGTTTCCTTTCGACCTGGTGCCCTCTCGCCTGCCAACGCCCTGGCTCGCCGACGGAATCAACAGCACGATGCCGCTCCTCGAGAGCTGGGATATACCGTGCCGGTTGGCGACACTCTCCGGATTCGACGGATGTTTTGACGGCTTCGTCACCGATCTCACAGAGCAGTGGCTCTGCACACTGTCAGCAGAAGAGCTTGGCAAAGTCGAGTTGTTCGCGTGTGGCCCGACGCCGATGTTAAGAGCTGTGGCCGATCTGGCGGCACGCCATGAACTTCCTTGCCAGGTATCGTTAGAGGAGTTTATGGCCTGTGCGGTTGGCGGTTGCGCTGGCTGCACCCTGCCTATCAAGACGCCGGACGGGCTTGCGATGAAGCGCGTCTGCGTTGACGGGCCGGTCTTCGACGCTGCCACCGTCGTCTGGGATTACTAGACCGTCGCTTCAGACCGTATCGGAAGATTCGGGGTTAGCGAGAAACCGCTCGGCGATGAAGACGGCGGCCGCGCTATCAATCATCTCTTTGGAAATGCGACCGACACGACCACCCGCTCTCGCTTCTTTCAGGACGCGCTCCGCCTCGATGGATGTGTAGCGTTCATCAACCGTTGCAATGGGCAGGCCGTGGCGTTCGAGATCGCTGATGAACGCGTTGACGCTTTCCTGCAAGGCGCTCGGTGAACCATCGGCGTGAGCCGGCATGCCAACGACCAGGCTCGTCGGACGCCACTCGGCGATCAAGCGTGCGAGGTGCGGGTGATCGATGCCATCGTCGCGGTTCGCGACGACACCTAGCGGGCTCGCCGAGCCCGTGACGTCCTGACCGACCGCAACACCAATGCGGCGCAGTCCGAAGTCAAAACAAAGAATCGTCCGTGGGCGCAACAAATCAGGCGTGGCCTGCAACTGTCGGCAAGCTGGCGATATCAATGCCCAGCGTGCGCGCGGCGGAGTCCCAGCGCTCGGCAAATGGCGTGTCGAAAACAAGCTCGGGCGTTGCCGGCACGCTCAGCCAGGAGTTTGCAAGCATCTCCTCCTCAAGCTGTCCCTCTCCCCAGCCCGCGTATCCCAGGGCCACCAGCGATTTCTCCGGCCCCTTGCCGCTGGCCATGGCATCGATTACGTCACGCGATAAGGTCAGATTGATCGTCTCGGAGACGGGCAATGTATTTTCGTAGCTCTGTTTGGCGTTGTGCAGGACGAATCCACGCTCGGTGCCAACGGGCCCCCCGGCAACGACGGCGTTACTGGCCTCACTCGAGTTAGCGTCGTCAACATCCAGCTGTTCAAACAGGCCCGCCAGTGTCAGCGTTAAGGGCCGGTTGATGATAATGCCGAGCGCACCGTCGTCGTTATGTTCGCAGATCAAAGTGACCGTGGTGCTGAAATTCGGGTCCGCCATGCCCGGCATAGCGATAAGTAGTTGATTTGTTAATGAACTGTCCGGATGCATGGCACCAGTATCGGGGCTATGGCGGCCGGGTACAAGGGTCTGGAGTAGCGCTCTGGCCTTATCGAGCCGCCGTCGGAATGAGGCGCTCGGCGAACAGCCACTTGTATTCAAATCGCACCGAATCGTACTCGGCCGCCATTTCCGGCGGAAAGGGATTGAAGGGCGACGCCCGTTGCACAATGTCCAGCGCGGCGAGATCAAGCACCGTCGATCCGCTGGTTTTGCGAATCACGGCGTCGCTAAGGTCACCGGAGGCATCGATGGTCACGGTGAGCGTCGGGCTGCCCGATATGCTGCCGATGTCACCGAGTTCTGGCAGGTAGGAGGCGCCAACGGCTTCGATGCGACGCTTCCAGTTGTCGAGGTAAACAGCAATGACGGATTCTCGCGTATCGGCACTGACGATCATTTGTCGCGGCTCGTTATCGCGGATCAGCAGATTAGCCTGGTCTTCCTGCGGCAACGGCAGGGTGATCTCTTCGCCGGCCTGCATTTCAATGGCGCGGCTGTCCTCGGGCTGAGGTTCAGCGCGTGGGTCGATCACGATCCTCTGGTTGCTTTGATTGAATGTCGTCAGAACCTCATCGGCTGAGCGCTCGTGCGCCCTGGCATCGACAAGCCCGGTGCCGTCGTTAGTGCCGCGGTTATCGGCGGGCATGGTGCTTTGCAGCGGTGCGGAAGGGCGGACCTGGTCGAGCGTGTTGCCGCCACCCTCCTGACTCGCCTGCGCCAGGTAAGCGGCTTCTTCCGGCCGCTCAATACGCTGATCCGGGTTGGCGACAATGGTGACTTCGAGTGATATTGCGTCGGTCGAGGGTTGTGTCAGTACCGCATTGAACGTGACGCCGATGATCAGGATGCCGTGGATCAATGCCGCGAGAAACAGCATCGCCGGGAGTCGGTCAGGTACGGCCGGCAGAACCAGCTGTTCATCGTCGAATGGCTCGGACTGGAGGGCGATGTTTGCCATATGCGCCAGGATGTTCCGCCTCTTTACTGCCTTAGACAAGGGTGTAGCCCGATCCGGTCAGTGTAATGCGACGACCTGTCCTCGGGTGAGACTCGCGTCACTGCGCGGCAAAAATCTCAAGAAATTTTAGCTTCTATAGCATCGAACATCAGTCCGGCGATATTGATACCGAACGCCTTGTCCAGTTCGCGTATCCCGGTGGGACTGGTGACGTTGACCTCGGTCAGATAGTCGCCGATGACGTCGATGCCGGCGAACAGAACGCCGGCATCACGCAATGCCGGACCGACCCGCTCACAAATTCGGCGGTCGCTGTCCGACAACGGCTGACCCTTGGCGACGGCGCCTGCCACCATATTACCGCGATTATCGTCACCTGAAGGAATGCGTGCGAGAGCATGCGGCACGATTTCACCGTCGATCAACAGAATGCGTTTATCGCCTTCCGTAATCTCCGGGATATACACCTGGGCCATGGCAAACCGGCTTCCATAGTCGGTAAGGGTCTCGAAAATGACATTGGCGTTGTTGTCACCTTGTCGTATGACGAATATGGAGCGGCCGCCCATCCCATCGAGAGGTTTTACGACGATACGCCCGTGCTCGGCGAGAAACGCTTTCATCTCACGCATTGAGCGCGTGATCAGCGTCACCGGCGTACAGTCGGGAAACCACGCCGTATACACTTTCTCATTCATATCGCGCAGAGCCCGCGGATCGTTGACGATCAACGCGCCCTCCAGTTTGGCCCGCTCCAGGATGTAGGTCGTGTAGACGTACTCCATGTCGAACGGTGGGTCTTTGCGCATCAGAATGGCGTCAAGCCCACCGAGCCCGACATCCTCTTGCTCGCCGAAAGTGACCCAATCAGCCGGATCGTCGCGCAGGCTGATGCGTCTGGACAGCCCCATCGCCTTGCCCGATATCAGGCGCAGGTCGCGCTGTTCGAAATAATGGAGTTCCGCGTTCCGGCGCTGCGCCTCCAGCAGCATTGCAAAGGAGCTGTCCTTCTTGGTCGTGATAGAGCCGATCGGGTCCATCACGATGCCGATTTTGAGTCTGTCCTCAGCCATCTTTATCAAAACTTCAGTGCATTCAGCGAGCAGCGGCCAACTATACAGCGAAATACGACGTAAGCGCCCGAATTCCCGTGATTTTGCAGATCGTGGCGGGCGTCGTAGCGGGCTTTATGTCAATATGGTAAAAGTCATTTTTCAGCACGGGGAAATCAGGTGTCAGCTAACGCATCCCGCTCCTTGAGTGGACTCAAAATACTGGTTGTCGACGATAGCAAAACTATTCGCCGCACGGCTGAGACCCTGTTGACCAAAGAAGGCTGCCAGGTTTTCACCGCGATTGACGGGTTCGATGCCCTGTCCAAAATTGCTGATCATCAACCAGACCTGATTTTTGTCGACATCATGATGCCGCGTCTCGACGGTTATGAAACGTGCTCACTGATCAAGCACAACAAGATGTTCAGGGAAACGCCGGTTGTCATGCTGTCGAGTAAGGACGGCCTTTTTGATCGTGCCCGCGGCCGTATCGTCGGCAGCGAGCAGTATCTGACCAAGCCGTTCACCAAGGACGAGTTGCTTGGCGCCATTTCCAACCAGGTCAACTGAGGAATTCAAGAATGGCAGTTGTTCTAATCATCGATGATTCGCCAACCGAGCTGCATCTGTTTCAGAATATGCTCGAAAAGGCGGGTTTTGAGACACTTGTCGCCGATAGCGGCGAGGAGGGTCTGAAGACGGCCCGAACCGCACGTCCGGATTGCATCCTGATGGACGTCGTGATGCCGGGCATGAACGGGTTTCAGGCGACGCGAAAACTCACCAAAGATCCGGCGACCGCTGACATACCGGTCATCATGATCACCGGCAAGGATCAGGAGACCGACAAGATCTGGGGCATGCGCCAGGGCGCGGTTGAGTACCTCGTCAAACCGGTGGCAGACAAAGATCTGGTGCAGAAGATTCACTCGGTCACGGCAGACTGAATGAGCGGTCACGCCGATCTTCATACGCTGGTTGAGCAACCGTTTGCGCTGTTGCGGGCAATGGAGCAGCGTAGCCGCGCCGCTCATGCCGGGCAGGGCAGCGGCGATGTTTCGACCGAGTGGGTTGGCGTCGCTTTTCGTATCGGCCAGGAGCAGTTTGTGGCCGGCCGCGAACAGGTACGCGAAGTGCTGATGTTGCCGGATTCGATAACTCGTGTGCCAGGCTCGCGGCGTTGGTTGCTGGGAATCGCCAATCTACGCGGTCATCTGCTGCCGCTCATCGATGTGAAATTGTTACTCGGCAGCGGCAGGACCTCGTTACGGCGCAGCACGCGCGTGATTTCGGTCAACCATCGTGAAGTTCCCGCCGGCATTGTTGTCGATGAGGTGCTCGGGTTCCGGCGTTTCATGGAACATGAGAATTCGCAGGAGACGGCGAAGACTATCGCGCGCTGCGATAGTTTTCTGGGTGGTACGTATCGACGCGGCACAGAAATCTGGCCCGTCTTCAATCTATTCGAACTGGTCGAAAGCAAAATGTTTTTGCAGGCGGCTGCGGAATAAAGGTCCGGGAATTCATGGCCAAACAATCTGAAAAATCGTCATCATTCAACGTCGTTGCCGGACTGATCGCGCTGTGCCTCATTGTCGCGGCCGCGTTGACCTACTGGCAGTCGGGCAACAAGGGCGCAGCAGCACCGGAGCTCGCCGCTTTGTCGCAGGCGATTCCATTGCAGGCAGCGAATGCTCTTAATGGTGTTGACGGCGCGTCCGACACGCTGAATGAGGCCGTTCTCAAAGTCGCTGACCTGCGGCGCGGTGGTTCGCCGGGTCGGGCTTCAGACTGGCAGCAACTGGAGTCGCGCGCGGCAGCGATCGTTGCGAATCGATCCGCCGTAGAGTCGGTGCAAGTTGCGCGGCAGCAGATGGAAGGCGATGCAACGACTATTCTGCAACTGTCGGACGAGCTGCTTGAGCGGTCCGGTTCGGCCGCCGTCATCCAGGAGTTCCAGCAGCGCGCGGATCGAATTCGGACGACAGCAGCCACTCTGCCGCAAGAAGGCATTGCCGGGGCGATCAGCATCGCAGCAGACGTGGTCTTCCTGAGAAACGTCTACGACGCACTTGCCGGCGAAGCAACAGAGCTTGACGTAGCCGCTCTGAGCAGTGCGGACAGCGCGGCAGCGCTGGCGCCGATGGCGAGCAGCCTCGACGGTCTCGAGCAACAGTCGGCGGCGCTTGGCACCCACATTGAAGCGTATAGCTCGCTGGCAACGACGCAGGCGGAGCTGAATTCTAGTGCCAGTCGACTGTTGGACAATGCCTTTGCGGGGCCGTCTGCGAACCCTGGTAGCGGCATTCCGGGTCTCGTGTGGCTGCCGCTCGGCGCGCTCGCCCTCGCACTGCTGTTACTCGCCGGCCTTTTCGTTATGCATCGCCGCACGGCCGCATTCGAACAAACGGCCAGGAAACATGCGGAGCAAAACGAGCGCAACCAGCAGGCGATTCTGCGGCTGCTTGACGAGATGGGCAGCCTGGCTGACGGTGACCTGACGGTCGAGGCGACGGTGACCGAGGATATTACCGGCACGATCGCCGATTCGTTCAACTATGCGATCGAGGAGCTGCGCACACTGGTTGCCACTGTCAATGAGACCGCGCTCATGGTTGATACGTCGACGAAGCAGACGGAAAATACGGCATCGCATCTGGCTGAAGCGGCCGACCGACAGGCGCAGGAAATCAACGCCGCAACCAGCTCGATGAACTCGATGGCGTCGTCCATCGAAGAGGTATCCGGCAATGCCGAACGCTCGTCGGACGTTGCTCGACACTCGGTTGAAGTCGCGCACAAGGGTGGCGAGGCCGTGCGCCGCACGATCGACGGCATGAACGCGATTCGCGAAACCATCCAGGAGACGTCAAAGCGCATCAAGCGGCTCGGCGAGAGCTCGCAGGAGATCGGCAACATCGTGGAGCTGATCAACGATATTGCCGAGCAGACCAACATCCTCGCGCTCAACGCATCGATCCAGGCATCGATGGCGGGCGAAGCCGGGCGCGGTTTTGCCGTCGTCGCCGACGAAGTGCAGCGTCTTGCAGAGCGCTCGACAAATGCAACCAAGCAGATCGAGGTTCTGGTCAGGACCATTCAGTCGGACACCAACGAAGCGGTCGTTTCGATGGAGCGCAGCACGACTGACGTCGTCGGCGGTGCATTGCTTGCCGAGAATGCGGGCGCGGCGCTCGACGAAATCGAACAGGTATCCAACCAGATTGCCAGTCTCGTGCAGAACATCTCGAGTTCCGCACGGCAGCAAGCAAGCTCGGCGGCGGACGTCACCAAACGAACGACGCGATTGCGCGAAATCGGCGATGAGACGGGCGAGGCAACAGCCGCAACAGCAGCCTCTATTGCGAACCTTTCGGAGCTGGCGACCGAGCTCAGAAAGACGGTCGAACGATTCACGCTGCCGCCGGAAATGATGCAGGCGACTTCCCTGGCTCGCGACGGCGCTGATGATGCCGAGCCGCCATCCGACGCAGTGGCAAACTCTCAGGTGAGGACCGGATAGCGACGGCGGGGACGAACCCTCGCAAGTTTCGCGGACGAAAAGATGACGGGCGACACCGGTAACCAGCAGCACATGAGCAGCGACGATAACGGCGAGGGTTCCGCGCGCTCGCTAGCAATTATCAGCGGCGAATTGACGGAAACGATTCGCTTGGCGCACCTGGCGCTCGAAGACTGCGTCGACGGGCGTGGTGGGACCGCGGCACTTGTCAAAGCCGGCGAACTATTGCACCTGGCGCGGGGCGCATTACAAATCAGCGAAACCTACGGCGCCGCATTGCTTGTCGAAGAAATGGAGCTGGCCTGCAAGTATTTGTCAGCGCTGCGTGCCGGTGCCGGTCGTGAGGACGGATTCGACGCACTGACGCGTTCGATGGTGCAGCTGCCAATTTACATCGAGAGCCTGCTGGCCGGCGGCCGCGATATCGCGCTCGTATTGTTGCCCATGCTCAATGACCTGCGCGCCGTGCGCGGCGAACCGCTGCTATCGGAGGGCACGCTGCTGCTCCTCAATTTATCCCCGAACCGAGAGGAAGAGCGGGCGCGGGATCGAGTTGGTGACGGCCAGGACCCGGTACTGCTGGCAAGACGGATGCGGCCGAAGTTTCAGCTCGCGCTGCTTGGCTGGATCAAGGGGGGCGACAACCGGCGGCACCTCGAAACGTTAAGCAGCGTTGCTGATTCGTTTGAGGCGGCGGCGACTCGTGATGACATGCACCAGCTTTGGTGGGTGGTCGGCGGCGTTCTGGAGTCCCTGCAAAATGGTGGCCTCGAGACGTCGATCGCGATCAAGCGCTTGCTCGGGCAAGCCGATCGACAAGTGAAACACGTGATCGACGAAGGACTGGCGGCGTATGACAACCACCCGGTCGACGATTTGCTGAATAACCTGCTTTATTACGTGGCGCGTTCCAGCAATGCCGGTGAGCGCATTAGTGATATTCGTGCGGCGTTCAATCTTGAGGAATTGTTGCCTGGCGATGAGCAGGTCGAGCAAGCGCGTGAGGCGTTGTCGGCACCAAGCGCACGGCTCATGGAGACAGTCGGCACGGCCATCCGGGAGGACCTCGGTCGCGTCAAAGACGTCCTGGATATTTTCGTACGCACCGGCATGAACAAGCCGGCGGAACTTGTGCCGCAGCTGGACCTCCTTAAAAAGATCAGTGACACGCTCGGCGTACTGGGGCTCGGCCAGTTGCGAGGAGATATCGACGGTGAAATCGGGCGCCTGAAGGATATTGTGGCGCAGGGTGGAGTTTCCAAC
>CAZTQL010000024.1:0-29511 GCA_964615665.1 uncultured Woeseiaceae bacterium
GGCGATCAACCCGTTGATCAAGATCATCAACATTGTTGCACTGCTGATGGTACCGCTGCTCTAAACCGGTATTACAACGCATGATAAAAGCCGCTCGATTCGTCGAGCGGCTTTTTTTTGCTGCCTTACTAACTCAATTCAGTCGTGGCAATGCCCAGCGTGTCAGCAAACAAACGGGCCAGGATATCGTCGCCCCACCAAATCTGAGTCGTCAGGGTGACTTCCACCTCATCGAAGGTGCCGTCCAATAGCGTGACATCCCACACGCCGTTATTGTCCGAATCGGCGGCTCCGTTGATGACGATCGGATCCGCGCTAGCCACAAATGGTGAAAAAGCCAACAATGCAGCAATAATCAGTTTTGTTCGTCGCATGATGATGCTCGAAGTGTTGTCTCTCGATAGCTAAGGATTCAAAGTTCGGTAGGACCCGGTCGATCCCGCGCCCAGCGTCGACGGCGCTTCGATGAAGTTGCCCTGCGCAAAGTCGACGCCGATATCGCGCAGCCAGTCAAAATCATCCTGCTGCTCAACCTGCTCGGCAACGACGCGGAAATTCATGGTTCGCGCCAGCTTGATCATCGCGGCCACCATTTCCTGGTTAACGAGGTCGGATTGCAGGTTGCGCGTATAAGTACCGTCAATTTTCAGGTAGTCGATCGGCAGTTGCTTGAGGCTGGAGAAAGAACCAAGCCCGCTGCCAAAATCATCGAGTGAAAACTCGCAACCAATGCCGTGCAGTACTTCGATGAAGCGCTGTGCCTGCTGCACATCCGACAAAATCGCCGCCTCACTAACTTCGAAACAGATCGATGACGGTGCGACGCCGGAGCGATCGAGCGCGTCCACCACAAAGCCCAGAAACGCTTCGTCTGCTACCGTCTGACTGGACAGGTTAATCGCGCAACTGCGATTTGCAGGTAGCTTGATTTCGTTACTGCCAATTGCGCCCAAAGCGGCATTGATCACCCAGCGATCGATCTGCGGCATCATCTGATAGCGTGTTGCAGGCTTCAGGAATTCGGCCGAGTTCGTCGCGCGGCCCTGACCGTCTGCGAGCCTGATCAACACCTCAACCGCTGGCCCCGAGTCCACCTGTCCGCCCATTGCAATGATGGGCTGCAATGCGAGTTCGAAACTATCCTCGTGCAGGGCGGTCTGCAACTGCCGTAGCCACTGGATATCGCCGCGCTCGCGCGCCACCGCCTCGTCGCGCGCCGAGTACACGTGCACCTGACCCTTGCCCTGTTGTTTCGCCATATAACACGCGGAGTCTGCAGCGCTCATCAGGTCCTGAATCGTGCCGCTCGCATGACTGATTTCGACAAGGCCGATCGAAATGCCGATATTGAAAATCTTGTCTCGCCAGACGAATCGGTAATCAGCAACTGCGTTACAAATATCCGTCGCAATTTTCCGAGCTTTTTCGATCGGGCAGCCGATCAGCAAAGCACCAAACTCATCGCCACCGAGTCGTCCGACGTAATCGGAGTCGCGGACCTGCTCCTTAATCAGTGCGGCGACTTCGCGCAGCATGTTGTCGCCCGCCTGGTGGCCGCAACTGTCGTTAACTGCCTTGAATCGATCGAGGTCCATGTAGAAGAGCATGTGCGCCGCTTCTTCGGCATGTGCCTCATCCAGAGCTTCGTCCAGCCGGCGTTCAAACTCGCGGCGATTGATTAATCCTGTGAGCGGGTCGTGCGTTGCCTGATACGACATCTTGCGCGTCAGTCCGCGCAGCTCGCCAACGTCGTGGAACACAACCACCGTTCCGGAGATGCTCTCACCCGGACCGCGCACCGGCGACGCCGTGATCTCCACCGAGTGTTCCTGTTCGCCGTCGCTGCTCACCAGCACCGCATGTCGCCCCATGTTAACGCGGCGGCGCATCGCGAGACAGCGCTCAACGGGATCGCCAAGGGGACGGCGATCGGTATCATCGACCAGCGAAAAAAGTTCAGCGATGCGATGGCCGGCTGCGTCATTTCGGCTGGTGCCGATCAGCGTCTCCGCAGCTTGGTTCATGTAGTCGATGTGGCCATTGTTGTCGGTGGTGATAACGCCTTCTGAAATCGACTCCAGCGTGTATTGCGCCTGGCGCTTGCTGCGCGTGAGCGACACCTCGAGGCTCTTGCGGTGACTAACATCCCTGGCAACGGTCAGAATTGCACGCTGGCCATGAAAATCGATATTCGAACTTTGCGCTTCGACCCAAAGTCCCGAACGATTGCCGTTGAGCAGCTGAACTTCAATACGCTGTGGCGCCGTCTCACCTGCCAATCGTTTTGCAATGGTCTTGCGAAACAGCGCACGGTAAGCCGGTTTCACCAGGTCTGCTACGTCGCGGCCGTCGAGTTGCGCCGGCTCGAGCCCGACCAGGCTGGCCGCCGATTCATTTGCAAGCAAGATCTTGTCATCATGAATCATGACGATTTCAGGCAACGTACGTGCAAAATCGGTGAACAGGCGATCTCGATCCTGAATCTTCTCGTCACGTTCGCCTAGCGCGTCAAACAGGCGGTTGACCGTTATCGCGAGTTGCCCGATTTCCTGGTGATCGGGCACCGACAGTCGGCGGCCGACCGAAGCATCGGCCGATGCTGCGAGGAGTTCTTCGTTGAGTCTCCTCACCCGGCCCGCCATCTTGCCACGGGCAGTCCACGCAATGACGCCCGCCAAAATGGCCAGTGCCGCCACGGTTGCGAGTACAATGTAGATTAGCGTGGGTGACATTCAGTGCCCGTTTATTCAGCCGCGCGAGTCGGCGTCATTTGTTATTATTATTGGGGCTCGATATGCAGCTCCAATGCCGGCGATCAGAGGGTCAAAAAGCTCAGATAAACCAAGCATATGTAAGCATATCCCAGCAGCGTTACCGCGCTGCCGCGATTCACCATAATTCACGACGAACTGGCACCGAACGGCCTTCTTGAAAGACTGGAATAAACGCGCCAGGTTGATAATTTATAACGAATTTCATGCGGTTACAGGTAAAGCGAGTATGAACACGGAGTTTGCACGCCTGCAGATGGTTAACCAACAAGTGCGTGGATGGAACGTCTATGACGAAGATGTCCTCGCGACGTTGCGGGAATTGCCGCGAGAACACTTTGTCCCGGCTGACTATGAAACCCTGGCCTTTGCCGATGCGGAAATCCCCATCGGGCATGGGCAGGCGATGATGGCACCCACCGTCGAGGGCCGCCTTTTGCAGGCGCTGGAACTGCAGGGTCATGAGCATGTCCTAGAGGTAGGAACCGGTAGTGGCTTTTTAACTGCATGCCTCGCGAAACTCGCTGCGCAGGTTACGAGCATTGATATCTACGACGATTTTCTTGCGACCGCGGCTGACAAGCTCGCTGATTGCGATATCGACAATTTCGAATTGCTGGAATTTGATGCCATGCGGGCGCTGCCCGAGGGTAGGTTCGACGCCATCGCTGTGACCGGTTCTATTCAGTCGTTTGACCCGCGGTTCGTGGTGGCACTAAAACCACATGGCAAGTTATTTGTTGTCGAGGGCGATGGACCCGCGATGCACGCTAAGCTGGTCGAGCGTCTGGACGGCAAAGACTGGCGAACGGTTTGGCTGTTCGAAACCAGCCTGACGCCGCTGGTGCACGGCACACTGCCACCGCAGTTTTCGTTTTAGACTCATCAACGCAATGAATCTACAATCGGACGAAACTAGTTACCGGTCTGCAGCATCTAAGGTCAAATAAATCGTTTTTTGACTGTTGTAGCAATAAAGTAGACCATGACACTCCTCGCCTTTCGAGGACCGCTTTCTGGAATGGGAAAAGATGACAAAAGTTAATAATATCAAAGTTTTACTGTTGCTCTTGTGCGCTATTGCAGTATCGGGCCCCGCCCATTCCGCCTCGCTTCTCGAGATTTATCAGCAAGCCCTGCAAAGCGACCCGCAGATCCATGAGGCTGAAGCACGTCGACTCGCCGCACTCGAAGCCAAACCCCAGGCGAGAAGCGCCTATCTGCCGCAGATCTTCGCCGGCGCCGATTACACGGAATCTGACCGGTCCGGGCCCGTGGGCATTTTTGATCCGGATACCGGTGAACGAACTACAGTCGATGCCGATATCGAGACCGATGTATTCTCCTGGGATGTGACACTTCGGCAGTCGTTGTTTCGCTGGGACCAGGTCGTCAGGCTGCGACAAGCCGACAAGACCGTCGCGAAAGCGGAGGCCGTCCGTGAAGCTGCGCAGCAGGATCTGATCATCCGTGTGGCACAGCGGTATTTCAACGTATTGGCGGCCGAAGACCGGTTGACGTCAATACATGCCGATCGAACCGCTATTGCGCGCCAACTTGAGCAGGCAAAACAGCGCTTCGAAGTGGGACTCATCGCGATCACCGACGTGCAGGAGTCGCAGGCTGCCTATGACAATTCGGTAGCCAACGAAATCGGGGCAAAACGATCGCTGGCAACTGCCCGCGAGTTCTTGCGCGAAATCACCGGTGAGTACGTTTCTGAATTATCGGCACCCACCGAAAACTTTCCGTTGATTACTCCAAACCCGAGTGACG
This sequence comes from uncultured Woeseiaceae bacterium, assembly GCA_964615665.1. Taxonomy (GTDB): domain Bacteria; phylum Pseudomonadota; class Gammaproteobacteria; order Steroidobacterales; family Woeseiaceae; genus UBA1847. The sequence goes on from CAZTQL010000024.1 coordinate 4,548, forward strand.
AGGCGAGCTGGGTCGACATGGCGCTGAGCCAGAATCTCACTTTGAGGGCCAGCCGCATTGACGAGCAGCTGGCGCGTGACCAGATCGACTTCGAGCGTACCGGGCATTATCCGACCCTGGACCTGGTCGCAAATACCAGCGAGGACGATACCGATGAGACCATTACAACACCTTTTGGCACGACCACCGACAGTCTGACGAATCCGCGCGACAGCATTAGTCTGCAGCTCAACGTGCCGATCTTCTCGGGCGGCGGCACGTCATCCCGGGTACGCGAAGCCGTCTACCTGCACCGGGCGGCGCGTGAACAGCTGCAGCGCGTTACGCGCGAAACGGAACGCCAGGCACGCGATTCATACATGGGCTTTGTTTCCGAGAGAAGTCGCGTGACAGCGCTGGCGCAGGCGGTAGCCTCCAGTCGCACGGCATTGCAGGCGACGGAAGCAGGCTTCGAGGTCGGCACGCGCACCATCGTCGATGTGCTTGACTCCCAGTTCGCGCTGTACCTGGCAATTACCAACTATTACCAGAGCCGCTACGACTATGTGCTCAACGCATTGCGCCTGAAGGAGGCCGCCGGCAACCTGGCGATTCAGGACCTGGAGCGCATTGACCAGTACCTGGAAAAACGCAAGTCTCCAGAGCAGCTGTTTGCGGAAGAAGAAAAAGCCAAGGAAGTGGCAGACTAGGCTGGCGACTTGTCAATCAGGAGCGGCTCCAACAGAACGAGCAGGCGCTGCATTGCGCCGCGGTTGGCCTGCAGCAACTTGAGGGCATTTTGACCCAGTTCGGCCGCGTGCTCGGGGCGACCTAGCAAGTCTTCTATAACACCAACCAGTTCGTGCTTGTTGCTCACCAGGCGGACGGCGTTTGCCTCGACAAACATGTCGGCGATATCCTGCGAATTAAAAAGGTGCGGACCCGTGATCAACGGCAGCCCCTGAACGGCCGGCTCCAGCAAATTATGGCCGCCTACGGGTACCAGACTGCCACCGACGAACGCGATATCGCTCATGGCGTAGAAGAGCGGCACCTCACCCATCGTGTCGCCCAACAACACGTTGGTGGTGTCGGAGCAGGCCTTGCCCTCTGTCCGCGACACAAACTCGAGCCCCGACTTTTCGATCAAGCCGCGAACTTCAGCGAAGCGCTCGGGATGTCGGGGCACCAGGATCAACAACAGTCGGGGAACGCTCTCCAGCAAGGCCTGATGCGCTTGTAGCAGCAGCTTCTCTTCACCCTCGTGAGTGCTCGCGGCGATCCAGACCGCACGGTCGCCCAGCAACTCACCACGCATCGACCGGCCGGTGGCGACATCCTCCGTCGGTAATTCGATATCGAACTTTATGCTGCCCGTCACATGCGTACGTCGTGGGTTTGCTCCGAGGGAGAGGAAGCGTTCCGCATCGGACTGAGTTTGTGCGGCGATAATGATGCCATGAGACAGCGTCTCCCGAATTAGCGGCAGAAGCTTGCGGTAACCACGAATCGACCGTGGCGAGATCCTGGCGCTGACGAGAACCAGGGGAACCTGTCTGATTCCACAACCGCGATAGAGATTCGGCCATATTTCGGTTTCCATGATCAGCGCTGCGGCCGGGTTTACGGAGCGGAAGAAAAGAGCCACGGCATGCGGAAATTCAAACGGTATGTAGCTGTGGTGTACTGACGTGCCAAAAACAGCCCTGACCCGCGCTGCCCCCGTTAAGGTCACGGTGGTAACCAGCAGCTGGCGGTTCGGGAACCGCTTGCGCAGGTGGTTGATCAACGGAATAGCCGCCTGTACTTCACCGACGGACACCGCGTGAATCCAGATACAACGATTCAAGCGTGGAAAGCCAAAACCGAAGCGTTGTCCAAGGTTTGTGAGGTAAGCGCGATTACTGAGGCTGCGAAATAACCAGTAGCACGCGTATGGGATCAGTAACAGGTATGTCAGGAGGTTGTAAAATAAGCGCACGGGCGGCTCGGCTCCTCAGCCTTCAATCACGCAGCTTTTCAATGATGCGGCTCGATGAATGGCCATCTCGAAACGGTAACACGCGAACTTCACCGCCGTTCTGCAGAACCTCTTTGGCGCCGGCGATCTGCGCTGGCGTGTAATCGCCACCCTTCACGAGAACATCCGGCAAAACATCAGCAATCAGCGAAGTCGGCGTGTCCTCCGAGAACGGCACGACCCAATCGACAGCAGCGAGGCCGGCCAGCACCAGCATGCGGTCTTCGAGCGCATTAATCGGGCGCGAATCCCCTTTCAGGCGGCGCACGGAATCATCATCATTAATGGCGACAATCAGTCGATCGCCGAGGCTCTTGGCCTCTTCCAGATACGACACGTGACCGGCGTGCAGAACGTCAAAACAACCGTTCGTCATGATGAAGCGCTCACCCTTCTCGCGAGAATCAGCGACCATGGTGAGTAGCTCTGCCTTATTGACGAGTCCGCGACCACCTTGGCCGCGCTGGTGCAGCGACGCGCTGATTTCACCCGGCGTGACCGTCGCAACACCAATCTTGCGAACCACCAGGCCAGCCGCAACATTGGCCAGCGCCGCCGATGACGAGAAATCCTCGCCGCTGGCCAGCGCCCCGGCCAGTGTGGCAATAACGGTGTCGCCTGCGCCGGTAACATCGTAAACCTCTCTCGCCTGCGTCGACAGGAAGACCGGCTCGGCGCCGGCCTCAAGTAGCAGCATGCCCTTCTCGCTGCGGGTGACGAGTAGAGCTTCAAGGTCGAGTTGCTCAAGCAGCGATCGGGCCCGGCTGACGAGTTCTTCATCCGTGGCGCAAGCGCCAACGACTGCCTCGAATTCGGACTGATTGGGGGTGATCACCGAGGCGCCGCGATACTTGCTGAAATCGCTACCCTTCGGATCAACCAGGACGGGCACACCGGCTTCGCGACAGGCAGCAATCAATGCGACAACATCCGACAGTGCCCCTTTACCGTAGTCCGACAGGACCACGGCACCGGCCCCGTCCAGCGTCTTACGTAGCGCATTGACCATCGTGTCACCGGGCATTGCCGCCGCGTTTTCCTCGTCAAGCCTGATCAGCTGCTGGCCCCGGCTTTGCACTCGAGTCTTGGTGATGGTCGGGCGATCGGTCGCGCACGAAAAATCGCACACGATGCCTCGTGCGGTCAGAATTTCCTCGAGCGAATCAGCTGCCGCATCGGCCCCGACAACACCCAGCAAGCCTGTTGACGCACCGAGACTCGCCAGGTTGACCGCTACGTTCGCAGCGCCACCAGGACGGTCGTCCGTCTCGTGCACAAGAACAACAGGTACGGGCGCCTCGGGAGAAATTCGTGCGGTCGAACCAAACAGATAGCGATCCAGCATGACATCGCCGACGACGACCACGCGGGTCTGGGAAAAATCTGGAATTCGAATAGTCACGCAGCGAAATCTACCAGATCAAGGCCTTGCCGGCAGCCTGAGATCGTCTTCGCGCACAAATCCAGCCGCTCAAGCCGGCGCGCACGGGCTACAATATGCTGCGATTGCCGACCGCATGCGGGTGAACTGGGAGGCGGATCCGCAACGCGGATCAACCGCGCAAGGACATCCGTCGGTACTATCGTCGGTACTGTCAGAGATTCCAGAGATATTTATTGACGAGGGACTGTAGATGTTTAGATTACTATGTTTGTTATTCCTGCTCAGTATGGGTACCGACGCAATGGCCGATGAACAAACAAGATCAGTAACAGTAACCGGTACAGGATTCGCCGAGATTGAACCGGACAGTGCGACGTTGCGCATGTCAATCGTGGCACGCGAACCGACACTCAGTGCTGCACAAAAAGCGGCGGCGGACGTCGCCAAAAAAGTCCTCAAGATGACGGATCGCATGGACATCGATCGCGACCAGGTTGACACGACCGGCGCCTCCGTACGCCCCGACTACCGGTGGAATCGCGAGAAGGAGGAGCAGGAGCTGCGCGGTTACATCGCGGAACGGCAGATCGCTGTCAACATTGAAGATCTGGAGAAGCTCGGCGCCGTTGTTGAGGGGGCCGTAAGTGCCGGCGTCAACCAGGTATCACCACCACAACTTGATAGCAGCAAGCGTAAGGAGACTTACCGTCGCGCGCTGCGAGCCGCGGCTGAGGACGCAAAAGCAAACGCCTCGCAGCTCGCAGTTACATTGGGCGCCAATCTGGGACAGGTTATTAATATTAGTTCGGGTGCTAACGCACCGCGGCCTCCCGTGCCCCACCCGGCCGGTGCGCGGATGATGGCAGCAGAGTCTGACGCGGCGGAGACCTACAATGCGGCGGACTTAAGCTTCAACGCCATCGTCACCGTCGTTTTTGAGCTTACGGAGTAAGGGCGTCGCTGTTGTCTGGCCGGACACCAGGCCCCTGCTGCAATTATGCCGCGAATAGTCTTTACACTCTGCGCCGTCTTCATCGCTTCTTGCGCCATTGATTCCAAACACAGCGCGGGCCCAGCGCCCTGTTCGCCACAATGGTTTCAGTTTGTCGAAGAAAAACTGGCGACCGGAGATTCCGAGGGGCACGGCCCGGATTTGGGATCTTCCGAGTGGCGCTCAGTGGTCGAATTCAAACTGGGCGTAAGGGGGGACCCGGCGGTCCCCGATAGGTCAACAGGCCAATGGTGTACTTATATCGATGAAATGATATCTAACAACGGCGCCTAGCCGCATTTGGAATCGCCGCAGGAAAGACAGGTCATGCACCCGTCCATCATGATCAGTGCAACGGTATTGCACTTCGTACAGAGCTGAGCGCCATCAGGGTAGTTATTTGCCGAGAACGCATCCTGTTGCTTTTTTGACTCTTCATACTCGGCACGCTTTTGAGCAATGAGCTTCTTCTGCCCTTCGTCGAGTTCGGGAGCCGCGATCATGCCGATCATGATCAGGTGCTTCTCCACAATATGGCCAAGCTCCGCAATAATCGATGGCATGAACCGACCTCCGGTCTGCCAGTAGCCGCCTCTCGGATCGAACACGGCCTTGAGTTCCTCGACCAGGAAGGTCACGTCGCCACCCTTGCGGAAGACCGCCGAGATAATGCGCGTCAGCGCCACAATCCACTGATAATGATCCAGGTTCTTCGAGTTAATGAATATTTCGAACGGCCGGCGCTTTTCGTGCACTGTGCCTTCATTCAGAATGATGTCATTGACCGTGACATACATCGCGTGATCCGACACCGGTGTCTTGACCTTATACGTCGAACCGATCAGAACTTCCGGGCGCTCCAGCTTTTCGTGCATGCGGATAACTTCGGCGAGATCGCCTCCGCCGCCCTCGCGCTTGAACTCGGGCTTCGCTGATTCTTGTTCGGCCGCCTGCTTGTTGACGGCATAGCCCACAATTTTCTTCTCGATTTTGATCATCTAAAATTTTCCGTAATAACCTTCTTTAAGAGCGTCAAATAAATTCGCCGCCGTGTGCGTCTCGCCGTCATACTCGATCTCTTCGTCGCCCTTGAGATCGACGGTCGATCCGTCATCCAGCGTGAACGTGTAAGTCGTATTCTTGAGATCCTTCTCTTTAACGAGAACGCCCTGGAACGCCTCCGGATTGAAGCGGAACGTCGTGCAACCCTTCAACCCCTGCTCATAGGCGTACAGGTATATGTCCTTGAAGTCGCCGTACGGATAGTCGGTCGGCACATTCGCCGTTTTCGAGATCGATGAATCGATCCACTTCTGGGCCGCCGCCTGAATATCCACGTGCTGCGTCGGAGTCACTTCATCAGCCGTAATAAAATAGTCCGGCAAGGTGCTGGCCGCGTTTTCGTCCCCAAAGCCGGCTGGCATCGCCTCGGTATTTACGATGCTTCGATACGCAAGCAGCTCGAACGAGAAAACGTCGACTTTCTCCTTGGTCTTTTTGCCCTGCCTGATGACATTGCGGAAGTAATGGTGTGCAAAACTCGGCTCGATACCATTACTGGCGTTATTGGCGAGAGACAGCGAAATTGTGCCCGTCGGGGCGATTGAGCTGTGGTGCGTAAAGCGCGCTCCGGTCTCGGCCAGCTGCCCCACCAGCTCCGGCATTTCCGCCGCGATGCGCTGCATGTAGCGGCTGTAACGAGCGTGCAAGATCCGACCCGGCACCTTGTCGCCCGCCTGATAACCATCGGTGCGCATCTCAGGGCGCTTGCGCAACATCTCTTCCGTGACCTCGAAGGTCTCGTTCATGATCGGTGCCGGCCCCTTTTCCCGCGCCAGTTCAAGACCTTCTTGCCAGCCCGCCAGTGCCAGCTGGCGCGACACTTCCTCGGCGAACTCCACGGACGCCGGATCGCCGTAACGCTTGCCAAGCATCGTGATCGTTGAACCCAGGCCCAGGAAACCCATGCCATGGCGGCGTTTCCTTTGAATTTCGTTACGCTGCTGCGGCAACGGCAGACCGTTGATCTCTACGACGTTGTCGAGCATGCGCGTAAAGGTCTTTACGACCTTCCTGAAGTTATCCCAATCGAAACTCGCCTCGTCGGTGAATGGCTTTACAACAAACCGGGTCAGATTGACCGAGCCAAGCAGGCACGAACCATAAGGCGGCAATGGTTGCTCGCCGCAAGGGTTGGTCGCCCGAATGTTCTCGCAGAACCAGTTGTTGTTCATCTGATTGACCTTGTCGATCAGCACAAAGCCAGGTTCAGCAAAATCGTACGTTGAGCCCATGATTACGTCCCAGACGCGCCGCGCCGGAATCGTCTTGTAAATCTTGCAGGCCACCAGCCCCTCTGTGTTGGTGACGTAGTTGCCGCCTTCCGGCCATTCGCGCCACACGATCGTGTTTTTGTCCTCGAGATCAAGATCGTCGTCGGTTACTTCCTTGTGCGTGACGGGAAACGCCAGTTTCCAGTCATCTTCATTAATCACGGCCTGCATGAACTCGTCGGTGACCAGCAGTGACAGGTTGAACTGCCGCAGACGGCCATCCTCGCGCTTGGCACGAATAAACTCCATGACGTCCGGATGACCTACGTCGAAGGTACCCATCTGCGCGCCACGACGCCCGCCTGCCGACGAGACGGTGAAACACATTTTGTCGTAGATATCCATGAACGACAGCGGACCGGATGTATAAGCGCCCGCGCCCGTGACGTAAGCGCCTTTGGGGCGCAACGTGGAAAACTCATACCCAATGCCGCAACCGGCTTTCAGCGTGAGGCCCGCTTCATGCACCTTATTGAGGATGTTATCCATCGAGTCACCGACCGTCCCCGACACCGTGCAATTGATCGTGGAGGTCGCGGGCTTGTGCTCGCGTGCGCCCGCATTGGACACAATGCGACCGGCCGGAATGGCGCCGCTGCGCAGCGCCCAGACGAATTCATTAAAGTAATGCTCACGCTTGGACTCGACCTCAACATTGGCGAGCGCCCGCGCGACGCGCCCGTAAGTTGCGTCGATGCTCTCGTCTATCTTCGAGCCATCTTTGGCTGTCAGTCTGTATTTCGCATCCCAGATGTCCAGCGATGCAGGTTGAAATTCGATATCGGTTACCGTGTGCGTGTCGAAATTGACGGCAGACTTCATTGGTCCTGTTACTCCCCTGTACTCCCTTACGGAGACCCCAAACTAATTATTCACCGGCATATTCAAGCGAACAGAAATCCTCCCACCGGCGGCCAGAAAACGCGCGGCGAGGACCGTTTCCGGTCTTTTTCAAACTTTGAAGAGACACAAGATGTTGTGTCTGGACAGGCTCAAGATTATGCCCGTAAGGGGCGACTGTCAAGCGTTTTACGCAAAATAGTCATATACTATTTTACTTTTAAAAACAGTTACTTACAATATAAATGAAAGTAAGTACTTTAAAAACAAGGGAAAAAATATGACGGCTTTTAAATATTTGATTTTCACTACATATAGTGTCACGTATTACGTTAACAAAGTGCCATGATAGCCCTGCTTTCACAGTCTTTTTTGCAACTCGAACAGCCTTGAAATTGCCGCGACGCACCCCTATTTCACGGGCAAGTAAGTCAATTTACAAGGCTACGCAACACCGGGTCAGACACATCAGATGTTCCGGGCGCGACCAAATCCCGCGCCCGGGCATCTTTACAAGATGCGTCCAACGTGTCACAAGATAATCCGTTCACCCGCGATTCAGCCGGGCGAATCTAGTCTGAACATTTCGCGATGAGTCGAATCTCATCGTTACCCAAAGCACTCTCTGAGGCGACCTATGATCTCTAAAACACGCTTTCTCTGGACCGGCCTTCTGATCGCGGCTTCGTCGCTCTCAACCGCGAGCGCCGCCTTGCCCGTCAGTGTCGACGGTCGAGCGGTCACCAGCCTTGCACCGCTCGTCGAAGCCGCCTCGCCCGCCGTGGTCAACATACGCGTAAGCCAGACCGTATCGCGCCGCAGCCCATTTGGCGATGATGCTTTTCGCCGCTTTTTCGGCATTCCCGATATGCCCGGCGGCGGCATGCAACAGGTTGCCAGCGCCGGTTCCGGAGTCATCGTGGACGCCGAACGTGGCTATATCCTGACTAACCACCATGTCGTTGGCGATGCGGACGAGATACAGATCTCTCTGATTGATGGGCAGATTCTGGACGCCGAAGTGGTGGGGTCGGACCCGGCTACTGACATCGCCGTGATCAAAGTCGACGCGGACGGCCTGACAGAGATGCCGATCGGCGATTCGGAAGGCGCGCGCGTTGGCGATTTCGTCATTGCGATCGGTAACCCGTTTGGACTGGGGCACACCGTTACGTCCGGCATCATCAGTGCCGTGGGCAGGACGGGTATCAGTCGCGACGGCTACGAGGACTTCATCCAGACCGATGCGTCAATCAACCCCGGCAACTCTGGCGGCGCCCTGGTCAACATGAGCGGCGAATTAATCGGCATCAATTCCGCGATTATCAGTCGTTCCGGCGGCAACGTTGGCATCGGTTTTGCGGTGCCCACTGAAATCGCCAGCTCAATAATGAGCCAGATTCTAGACTTCGGCGAAATTCGCCGCGGGCTGCTCGGTGTGCGCATTCAGACGATCGACGCCGAAATGGCAAAAGCGCTCGACACTAATATCGAGAACGGGGCATTGATTACGAACATCGAGCCGAGATCGGCGGCCGAGGAAGCCGGTCTTGAAGTCGGAGACATAATTACTGGTGTTAATGACAAAACGGTAGGCGACGCATCGGAACTGCGCAACACGATCGGTTTGCTACGCTCCGGCGACAAGGTGGACATTGAATACGTGCGGGATAGCAAGGCGCGCTCGACAACCGCCGAACTCGGACAAGCACGGGCGCAGCAGCTTACCGGGGCAGACATTCATCCCGGGCTCGACGGTGCCCAGTTCGCGTCGGCATCAACAACCGGCGATGGCGGAATCGAAGTCTCGGAAGTGGTAGAAGGCAGCCCGTCGGCGCAGCGTGGTCTACGTGCCGGAGACATCATTACGGCTGTAAATCGCACACGCGTGCGCAACCTTGCGGATCTGGAAACGATTGCCGCCGACAATCGCATTCTGTTCCTGCTGGTACAACGGGGCGACCGTTCTCTGATGCTGCAGATTCGCTGACGGCGAGCAGCGCGACATCATCGTGAAAGGCCGCTTGACCAGCACACAGTTGCTTATTGTTGCCGCGTTTTTGGTTGCGGTGTTTTTGGCAAACAGTGTCGAGGCAGCGGCCATCGAGGAGCAACGCGAGCTTTTCAAGCAGGTTTATGCGGACGCCGAACTCGGCGACTGGAGCAGCGTTGACAAGTTACCGAGCGCCGAGCAACGACTGCTAAAAAACTATGTGCTCTGGCCCGACCTGCGCGCCGCCTATTTGCGCGTCAATCTTCGTCAAACGCCGGCCGCCGACATCGAGTCCTTTGTCGACGAATACGGCACGCTCAGACCGGCTCGCGATCTGCGCTATCGCCACGCTTTGCAGCTTGCCAGGAGCGGCGACCTAGACGCTTATCAGCACATTTACGAGAGCTACTACCAAGGCCAGAACATCGCTAAGCTCGACTGCCTCTCTCTGCAGGCAGACCTTAAAGCCGGCCACAACGAGCGAGTCGCGAGCCGCGCAATGACACTATGGCTGGTCGGCAAAAGCCAGGTCAGCGAGTGCGATCCGGTCTTTGACGATCTCAAGAAACAGAACTTGCTCGGCCCGGCTGAATACCGTGAACGTTTCGAACTGGCCGTCGAAGCCAGATCATTTTCACTGGCACGGTGGCTCGCAAAGAAGCTCGACAAACCGCACCAGGACGAGGCCGCTCGATGGCTGTCGGCACAGAATCATCCAGAGGATTTTCTCAATAAGCATTTCATGCATTCAGAGCGTGAAACCGCTCACAAACAGCTCGCCTATGCCGCTGAACGACTGACCTATCGAGACCCGGAGATCGCGCGTGAAGCCTGGAAGCGCGTGACGCGGGCATACCCGATATCCAGTGAGCTAAAAGTCGAGACAGACCATCATATTGCGCTGTGGACCGCTCGTGACAATTTGCCGGCCGCCTACGAATTACTTAACGCATTGCCCGAGGCCGCGCAGGATGACGAAGTTGTTCGCTGGCGCGCTCGCACCAGCCTCAGGAAGGCCAACTGGGAGCGGTTGTTGAGCGATATTAGCGACCTGTCAGAGCAAGAACGAGGTATCGAGGAGTGGCAATACTGGCACGCCGTCGCGCTGCGACGTTCAGGCCAGGTGTCAGCCGCTGAAGAGGCATTGCGCAACTTGGGCAAAGAACGCAGTTACTACGGTTTTCTTGCCGCGGACGAACTCGGCGAGCAATACGCTATCGATCACACAGAGCTTGCGGCAGACGAGCCGGCCATCGAAGTGATTGCGTCTCGCCCGGAGATGATTCGAGCTCGCGAGTTGTTTCTTGTCGGGCTGGACGGCCGCGGGCGCTCCGAGTGGGATGCCGTTGTCCGCCACTTTTCAGCCGCGGAAAAACTCCAGGCCGCCATTCTCGCGGACCGGTGGGGCTGGCACTCACGTGCGATCGCCACGGCTGCCAGCCTCGGCGAATACGATGACCTGTCGATTCGCTACCCGTTGCCGTTCAAATCCGAGTTCGAAGCATCGTCTTCGAAAGCCAGCATCTCACCGACCTGGGCGTACGGCATCGCTCGCAGCGAGAGCTTATTCATGCGCGACGTGCGCTCAAGTGCCGGCGCTATTGGATTGATGCAGCTGATGCCGGCAACCGGACGCAGCGTCGCCAAAGCTCTGCGGCTGCGCTACACGGGGCTCGCGACGCTTACCGATCCGGGAAAAAATATTCGCCTCGGTACTGGCTATCTCGGTCAGATGGAGGAGCGCTACGGTGGCAACCGCGTCCTTGCCACAGCTGCGTATAACGCCGGTCCTCATCGCGTGGATCGCTGGCTACCGGAGTCCGGCAGCGTCGATGCTCGTGTATGGATAGAGAACATTCCGTTCAACGAAACCCGCAAGTACGTCAAACGTGTGCTCTCCGCACAGGCAATTTTCCATTGGCGCATGACCGGTAAGATTCGCCGGCTCTCGGATGAGCTTCTGGCGATTAAGTCTGCCGAGGACACACAAAAACTAGCCGCCCGCTAGAGCCATCAGCGCAGCATCTCTTACGGATTTGTCCAGTTTCGCGAGTTCTCCAGCTTTCGCATAGAAGCAACGAATATCGTCATGACAGTTAGCAAGAAGCGCCCGGAACGCGGGCAAACGCCCTTCATAAAGGGCCATCGATGCCAGGCGCGCATTATTTAACTCACCACGGAGCCAACTCGCCGAATCACGACCTGATCGTTCGAGCCTGGTGCTCGCCACACGGGCCAGTTGCCCGAGGCGAGCCTTCTTACGGTGCCGCTTCTCCTCCTCATTGTCCGCCGCCGCATAAATCGTACGCAGATCATCGCGTGCGCTTGCGACCAGCGCCATGAGATCCTGACGCAGCTCACGGCGCTCGCGATAGGCCGTGATGTCGTCGTGCTGCCCACGCGAACTCAGCCAGCGCTGCATACCAAGCTCCTCCACCGCGGTTGCGAAGGACTCGTTAAAGCCGGTATCACCCTTTACGTAGAGCACCTGATGCGCCAGCTCATGGAACAACACAGCCACCAACTGCAGATCATCCCATCGCAGCATCGAACTCAGCACGGGGTCGTCGAAATTGCCAAGCGTCGAGTATGCCGATACTCCGCCAACCGACACGTCGAACCCCTTTTTTGCGAGACGCTCGGATTCATCATAAGCCGCCTTCCTCGAAAAATAGCCGCGATAACTGACGCAGCCAGCGATCGGAAAACACCAGCGCCGTGGCTCGAGAGAAAACTCCGGGGCCGCGAATACGTTCCAAACGACGTAGTCGCGCTCGATGTCGGCGTAGCTGCGATAACTCTTGTTGTCCGGCAGAGCCAGTTCGTCCACTGAAAAGGTCCGAGCTTGTTGCACGAGCATCAGGCGCTCGGCCAATTTCGTCGGTGTACTCGTATCTTCGATGACCGTCTCGATTGGCTCTCGCTTCTTTATTACCTGCCACTGCCCGGCTGCGGCCTGCACGTAGTAACAGCCACTTGTCGACAAACACAACATCAATACCAGTAGCCGCGTTAGCGCGTGCAAATGCAAATAATGACCTGCCTGTTTCATGGGCTTACTCTGCTGTCTGGCGCACCGGAACGTCAACAACGAATGTCGGGTACTATTGCCGAATGCAGATTTACCTTGTTGGCGGAGCGGTTCGTGATGAGCAGCTCGGTGTTCCGCATTCAGAGCGGGACTGGTGCGTTGTGGGCGCGACGCCCGAAGAAATGCTGGCGCTCGGGTATCGCCAGGTCGGCAAGGATTTTCCCGTATTCCTGCACCCGGACACCAAAGAAGAATACGCGCTGGCACGTAAAGAGCGAAAAACGGCAGCCGGCTATCACGGCTTTGCATTTGACTACTCTCCGGATGTTTCCATCGAGGAGGATCTGCTGCGCCGCGACCTGACGGTCAACGCGATCGCAAAGGACGCCGACGGCGAGCTGATCGACCCCAGCGGCGGCCTCGACGATATCCGCAGCCGCCAACTACGGCATGTGGCCGATGCGTTTTCCGAAGACCCGGTACGCATCCTGCGCGTCGCGAAATTTGCCGCCCGTTACCACCAACTCGGCTTTCGCATTGCGCCCGAGACTCTGCAACTGATGCGCGCCATGGTAGAAAACGGCGAGGTCGACGCTTTGGTGCCCGATCGCGTCTGGAAGGAAACCGAAGAGGCGTTGCGCGGCCGCGACCTGCGCACATACTTCGAGGTGTTGCGCGAATGTGGCGCGCTGGCCGTACTGTTTCCCGAGGTTGAGGCGTTATTCGGCGTTCCGCAGCCAGAAAAGTGGCACCCCGAAATTGATACCGGTGTTCACGTCATGATGGTGCTTAAACAAGCCGAGGCTATCAGCACCGATCTCGAGGTCCGTTTCGCTGCTTTGACGCACGATCTTGGCAAAGGCACGACACCGAGCCATCAGCTGCCTGGCCATGCCGGTCACGAGACGCGCGGTCTTGCGCTAATTCGGCAGCTTGCCGAACGGCTGCGCGTGCCGCGGGCGTGTCGTGATCTCGCGCTGATGGTCTCGGAATTTCATACGCATTGTCATCGCGCTCTACAGCTACGAGCGAAAACGTTATTGAAGGTACTTGAACGGTCAGACGCCTTCCGGCGTCCCGCTCGATTTGAGCAGTTCCTGCTGGCTTGCGAGGCCGACGCGCGCGGGCGCCTTGGACTCGAACAGCGGCCTTATCCGCAGGCGAATTACCTGCGTGGCGCGTTCTCGGCCGCCGCCGCCGTGGATGCCGGTGCGATTGCGAAGAACCACGCAGACCACAAGATCCCGAAAGCGATCCGGCGTGCGCGCCTCGCAGCGCTGCGTGACTACCGGCGCTCAGCCGCCGCCGTAGAAATAAACGAAAACTGAGAAGAACGAAACATTACCGTATAGCTCGGAGTCATCGAGACCCAGCGCGAACTCTATATCGGCTTTCTCGCCGAGCGGGCTCAACAAGGAGACCGTTACCGAGCGCGTGCTACTCCTGTCCGCCTCACCCTCCCAGGAACTGAGATCGAACTGCCAGCGACGTTCACCGGCATCCACACCGAGGGTAGCGCCGACACGATAGTCCACCAGGGTTGTGATCAGGCTCAATCTGGAAAACGAGAGCAAGTCTGTCAGTGCGCGGTTGCTGTCCAGCCGGAGATTGGCGCCGTAGTCATAGTCCACGCCGGATAAACCGATATCCACCGAATCGCTGGCATCGAAACGCAGCGTTGCGCCGACTCCGGTTGCGTCGAAGTCGACCGTACGTCTGGGGAAAAGATCGGCCGCCGGCAGGTCAAACGTGAAATCGCGGTGCTCATACTCGACGGCGATTGAAAACCGGTCGGCACGCCAATACACGGATGCGCGCCAGTCATCGGACTCGAGCGAGTCGTTGTCCCCCCACTTGGACAGTCCAAGCCGAACGCCGATCGGATTAAACCAGTGATCAACTCCGACGTCGCCGAACCATGAATCGACGTCAATACCATCCGTGGAATCGACGGTGTAATGCGCCATCGTGGCAGAAACCCAGGTCTTTTCAGTAACGCCTAACTCGCCGAGCGCGGCCAGCGCAAATCCGTTGCTGGAATCACCCTCGATACCCGCACCGACAATATATCCCTCGCCGGCAAAGGCGCGGCTCGCGAGCAGTAGCAGCAGTAAAGCGCTACGCCAGCACATAGAGAATGAGCGCAGCCAGCGCGAGACGATAAACTGCGAACGGGGCCAGCCCGATGCGGGAAACGAAGCGCATGAAGAACTCGATGCTCAGGTACGCGACGATCGCCGATACCAGGGCCCCGAGGCCGAGCTGTCCCCACGGGACTGCCGCCTCGCCAGTGACAAGCTCGAACCCTTTGTACGCGGTCGCCAGCAGTATGACGGGCGCAGAGAGCAGGAACGAAAACCGTGCCGCATCCTGACGGTGGAAACCCAAAAGACGACCTGCGGTGATGGTCACGCCGGAGCGTGAGGTGCCTGGCACCAGTGCAAGTGCCTGCGCGCAACCGATGATCACCGCATCGCCGATCGTCACATCGGCCATGCTGCGCTCGCGGCGCGCATAACGGTCTGCCAGCGCCATCAGAATGCCGTAGCCCGATAGCGTGTAGACGATGACCGAAGGATCACGCAGATTTGCTTCGATCCATGACGCAAACAACAGCCCGGCCGCAGCGGCCGGTATCGTGCCCAGACCAATGGCTAACGCCATGTTTGCCTGCGGTTGTTTGATATCGCCGCCCAGCAGCTGCACGCCGCCCCGCAGGAGCCCGAGAATGTCCTCGCGGAAAAACACGCAGACCGCGATCAGCGAGCCGAAATGCACGGCCACGTCAAACGCCAATCCCTGGTCAGTCCACTCGACCAGATAAGGAACAAGGACAAGATGCCCGGAACTCGAGACCGGCAGGAACTCCGTCAGGCCCTGGACGATCGCAAGAACAATCACCTGCAAGGTCGTCATTGCAGCAGTCTCGCCGATAATCGATCCCTGAATAAACCGTCAGTCATAAAGTGTGTGTCCTGTCTGCGTGTCGAAAGGCGGATGGTACCGGCACATCGCCGCGACGCAATGCCATACACTTGAAATTCTCGCCCATTTCATCGGGCAGGGTCAGCATCTTGACCTGCCCGGATAGTTCAATCTGTGTCTCAGTCGGCAATGACGCGAATCCCTGCAGTTCCAGTTCCAGACCGCCGCCGAGCAGAAACTGTGCCTGTGGTGCATAACCGATGACATCGAGTCCAACGGCAACCGCCGCTTCGGCCACGGCCGTAAAGTCGACCCAGGCGGTGACGTCCTGAATACCGGCGAGAATTAGCGGGTTATCGTGTACTTGGTGGCGGAAGTGACAACGCAGCCAGCCGCCGCTGCGCTCTGCTGCATAGACCTCGCGTCGTGATAAACCGTAGTCGAGCAGGAACACCACGCCGCCGTGCATCGTGGCGGCGACATCGCCCAGCCATCCCGGTAGACCCGGCGAAACCTCCGATACAAATCCCGGTGGCAATCGATCACCCAGGTCCGCTTCTATACGCTGTACGGCATCGTGCAGGTATGCGGGTGCCGCGGCATCGGTCATGCAAAACTGACCGTCATCGGCGGCAACCCGAAGCTGCCTCACCTCTGTCTCGGTGCGCAGGAAGCGTTCGACGGGCAGCGCATCCAGCACCTCATTGGCAATGACAACTCCGACGTGATCCCGCGGCAGTTCTGTTAGCCAGCGAACGCGCGAAGCAAGTTGCGGCAGCTGCTCGCGTACCAGCCGTTGCTGGCGTTCGACCAAGTCTGCCGATACCTCGACGATGTCGTATCGAGCCGGCAAGGTATCGAGATCTTGCAGTGCGCCGAGAACATCCACGGCGAGCTTGCCGCTGCCCGCGCCAAACTCGAGGATCGAGCCGCCATCGGTTACCGCAAGCACTTCCGCACATTGCCGCGCCAGCACGCGGCCAAAAACCGCGGATACTTCAGGCGCGGTGATGAAATCGCCAGCCGCACCAAACTTCGCGGCACCGGCCGCGTAATAA
The DNA here is from genome assembly GCA_964615665.1 of uncultured Woeseiaceae bacterium. Taxonomy (GTDB): domain Bacteria; phylum Pseudomonadota; class Gammaproteobacteria; order Steroidobacterales; family Woeseiaceae; genus UBA1847. Next base: position 21,102 of record CAZTQL010000024.1, read on the forward strand.
CCCAGGCCCGGCGCATACAGGGCGTGCTGCATGAATTCGGCAAAACTGATGCTGCCCCCGGATTGAGCGATCTTGCCGTGGATCCAGTCGGCGACACGCTGACTATGTTCGGCACTATCTGCGTCCGGTTGCGGCAATGATCGATGCGGGTCATGTTGCATGTGGGCGACAAATTCTTTATGAAGGTTGCTGACATAAATCAACGGATTGTTTGATGCAAGAGAACAACCTTGACGGCAAAGTCATCCTCGTCACCGGAGCCGCGCGTCGCATCGGCGCCGCTATTGTGACACGGCTGCATGAAAACGGCGCGCGGGTTGCCATCCATTATCGCGGCTCGGCCGATGAAGCCGAGGCTCTCGCCAAGCGGCTGAATACCGTGCGGCCGCAATCCGCTGCCACGTTTCCGGCGGACCTCCTGGACACGGAGCACCTTGCGCCGCTCGTTGATGACGTTGTCGCCTGGGGCGGCCGCCTCGATGGCCTGGTTAACAATGCATCCACGTTTTACCCCACGCCGGTCGGCACTATCACCGAAGATCACTGGGCTGACCTTATGGGCAGTAATCTGAAGGCGCCACTGTTCTTGTCGCAGGCGGCAGCGCCGCACTTGCAGCGACACAAGGGTGCGATCATCAACCTCGTCGATATCCACGCGCAGCGCCCGTTACGCAACCATCCGGTCTACGGCCCTGCGAAGGCCGGTCTTGCGATGTTGACGCGCGCGCTGGCGAAGGACCTGGCCCCGTCTATCCGAGTGAACGGCGTTTCGCCCGGCGCAATCCTGTGGCCCGAAGAAGGCATGAGTGACAGCGCGCAGCAAACGATTCTAAGACAGGTACCGCTGGAACGGCCCGGCAATCCGGCGGACATCGCGGGCTGCGTGCTGTACCTGCTACGTGATGCGACCTATGTGACGGGTCAGATCATCGCCGTCGATGGTGGACGTTCGATAGGCTGGTAGGACAACACTAGTAAGCGTCGAGGTATTCTCGCTCAGGCGGGCCGCGACGGTCCGGTTTTACATACGTCGGCTTGAACTGCGGGGCGAACTGCCCTTGTGTGGTTGCAACCGGTGGACACCCGCCCGTGTTCAGTACCGACATAGCGGCAATCACGTTGGGATCTTCATCGGCACCAACTGCGAAGTCGAGATCGTCCGGCGCGACACAGTCGACCGGCAGGCCATCGAAGTAATCGCCAAATCCTGCAGCGTTGCTCTTCTTGAATGACGTCGGCCGAAGAATTTTCTCGCAGAACTCCAGGCCGATCTGGCCAACCGGCTTACCGAACGTAGAGTCGCCGACAATATAGACGCCGCCGGTTACGAACGGGTCGAGCCCATTGATAACGAGTTCGCTCGCAGATGCCGTGCCGCGCGACGCTACTACGATCAGGCGATTGATGTCGATCGAAGAACCGAGGCGTGAGATGTAATCAATACTGTTGTTGGCCGCGGCGCGGTCCGCATTGAACTCGGTATTCGAAAAAACCTGTCCGTCGTTTGCGAAACCGCCTAGATAATCACCGAGCAGATTGGCCGTGGAAACGAGGCCGCCGCCGTTGTAGCGCATATCGATGATGACGTCCTGAACACCTGCCGCGATGAAGTCTGCAAACACGGTATTAAACACTGGATCCGCAGTGCTTATGAAAGTCGCAAACTCCATGTAACCGACAGGCGGCTCACCGGGGCCCATGTCAATGATCCGATACTGGGGAATCGGGTCAATCGTGACGATGTCTTTCGTGACGGAAACCGTAAATGTGCTCGTATCGAGGTTCTGGATTTCGAAGTCGACCGTATCGAAGTTCAGCGCGGCAGAGATACCTTCGTTCGCGTTGATGTCGGCGATAGTGCGGCCATCAATACGCAGTACGGTTTGTCCGCGACTGAAGCCTGCCACGTTCGCGGGGCTGTCCACGAAAACTCGGGAAAAACGCATGTCCGCGCCCTCGAAGCGATAGCTGAAGCCGAAGCCTTCGTACTTGCCCTCTCCGAAGAACTGTTGGTCGGCTACCAGGGACCCCACGGAACTGAAACGATCCAGCGGCCCGCCACCGGGCTTCTGCGGGCCGAAAGTCTCGGTAACCTCTATGACCAGTTGCTCCGGCGATGCGTAGTCCGCGATATTGAGATTCGCTGGCAGCAAATCATTCCACAGGTACCAGGCATACAGATTGTCCAGTACAAACTGCTTTTGACCATCGTTCGAGCATTCGCCTGTCTCGCCCACCGGATCCTGCGGGGCAGTTATTCCGCCGCCACCACCACCACCGCAGCCAGCGAGGAGCGTTATCAAAAAGAGACCAATCAGTTTTCGCATATCCATGCCGTTAGATAAATAGTCCTACGAGTTCCAGCGGGTGACTGTCCTCGTCAAACTCCTGCCAGTGCTGCAGCATTGTCTTGCCGGTCACCGGGTGCACGAGATCTGGCGCGAGCTCAGCCATCGGCCGCAGTACAAAACTGTATTCCAGGATATCGCTACGCGGCACCCTCACAGGAGGCTTGTCGATGACCAGATCACTATAGAGCAGCAAATCAATATCAAGTGGGCGTGAGGCCCATTTTTCACCGCCTCTGACCCGTCCGGAAAGTTCGTGCAACCGCTCGATTTCTTCGCAGATCTGCTTAGGCGTTTCCTCTGACCGCAGGCGCGCCACGAGGTTCAGAAAGTCGTCGCCCGTAAACCCGACAGCCGCGCTGCGGTAAACCGCCGAAACATCGACCTGCCCATAGTGTTCCCGGAGCTGGCGAATGGCGAGACCCAGATGCTCTTCAGGCTCGATATTGCTGCCGAGACCAACGTAAATAGTTGCCATTGTGTGCGCGCCGCTAGTCGTCGGACCAGCGGCCCCGTTCGATTAAAATGCCGACGTCCTTGGAGCCCCGAATTGCGCCTGGCTTGTTTACACGAACCTTCACCCATTGCACGCCGAACTCGTCGCGGATAATACCGGCGATGCGCTCGGCCAGGGTTTCAACCAGCTGAAAACTGGAGTCGCCAACGAAGCTCTGGATACGCTTCGCCACCGATTTGTAATTGAGCGTATCTTCAACGCTGTCGGTGGCCGCCGCTTTTGCAATATCCGCACTCATTTCGAGGTCAATGATGACCGTCTGGCGGATCTTGCGCTCCCACTCCCAGATGCCAATGATTGTGTCGATCTTCAGTTCTGTTAGAAATATCTTATCCATTATCTGATCAGTTTTCCCTGTCGTTGCTTGTTCGCGGCACTTGCAGACTCGCGAGCGACCAGCGCGCTTGCGCCATGATCTCGCCTGCTTCGCGGGCCTCTGCCAAACGCAATGCGCCGGCTACAGCGATCATCGCACCATTATCGGTGCAAAACTCCATGCGTGGGTAAAACACGGTGCCATCAAAACGTTCCGCAATCTCTTTACGAAGCAGCTTGTTGGCGCCGACACCACCGGCGACCACAATTCGATCCAGGCCCTCTGCGGCGGCGGCCTTGATCGCGCGGCCGATCAACGTATCGACAGCGGCGCGCTGGAACGATGCGGCCACATCTGCCTTGTTCAGCCCGCCGGACGCTTGTGCCTTGCGCACTTCCATCATGACCGCTGTCTTCAGTCCGCTGAAACTAAAATCCAATCCGGGCTTGTGCAGCATTGGTCGCGGGAACTCGAACGCCTGATCATTGCCCTCTTCCGCCAAAGCCGCCAGTGCCGGCCCGCCCGGATAACCTAGCCCGAGCAATTTCGCCGTCTTGTCGAACGCCTCGCCGACCGCGTCGTCAAGCGTTGTGCCTAGCAACTGGTAATCACCCAGGGACCGCACATTGATCAGCATCGTATGGCCACCGGACACGAGCAGCGCGAGGAAGGGAAATTCCGGCGGCACGTCCTCGAGCATCGGCGCCAGCAAGTGCCCTTCCATGTGATGTACCGGTACGACCGGGCAGTTCCAGGCCAGCCCCAGCCCGTTAGCCATACCGCCACCGACCATCAGGGCGCCGACCAGCCCGGGCCCCGCCGTGTAGGCGATGGCGTCAGGCTTCTCGACGTTCGCCTCGCGCAATACGGTCCTGATCAGGGGGAGCAGCATGCGCACATGATCGCGGGAAGCAATTTCGGGGACCACGCCACCATAGACCGCGTGCGCGTCAACCTGGCTATGCAGCGCGTGCGCCACCAGGCCAAAACCACTCCGATAGAGCGCGACACCGGTCTCATCACAGCTGGTTTCTATTCCGAGCACGTCCATAAGCGGCGGATAATACCTTTTTTCGGTGACCAAACCCTTTGCAAACGGCAAATCCGGGGGTTATTATAGCGAGCTACCTCCGGCCTAGAGCCGGTTTATTTATGTCTGACCGGAATACCTGAACGATGCCAAGTGTTCGCGTAAAAGAAAACGAGTATTTTGATTCTGCCCTGAGGCGGTTCAAACGCGCCTGTGAGAAAGCCGGCATCCTGACCGAGCTTCGTCGTCGTGAGTTCTACGAAAAGCCCACCCAGGAGCGCAAGCGCAAGAAAGCGGCCGCAGTCAAACGCCACTTGAAGAAGATTTCTCGCGAAGAATCAAAGCGCAAACGCCTCTTTTGATTACACCCGCTCCGCGACCGTGGAGCTGTTGCGATGTCCCTTAAAGGCCAAATCACAGAAGACATGAAGTCCGCTATGAAGGCCGGTGATAAAGACCGGCTGAAAGCAGTGAGGCTCATGCTGTCCGCTGTCAAACAGGTCGAGATCGATAAGCGTATCGAGATCGACGACGCCGGCGTCCTGGCCGTGTTGGGCAAGATGGTCAAACAGCGTCGCGATTCCGTCGAACAATTCGAGAAAGGCGACCGCGAAGATCTGGCGAAGATCGAGCGTGACGAAATTGCCGTTCTCGAGCAGTACCTGCCGGCACAACTCTCTGCCGAGGAACTGACGTCGCTGATTGACGGGGCCATCAAGGCATCCGGCGCCGAAGGTATTCGTGACATGGGCAAGGTGATGGGCCAGATCAAAGCAAAAGCCGCTGGTCGCGCCGATATGGGCGCCGTAAGCGCCGCTGTCAAAGAGCGTCTGAACGCACTGTAAACCCGACTTTTAGGCTATGCTTGGCCGGACCGGACCCGAGAATCCGGATTCAAAATAGCTCATCAAGACCCGGCATGGTTCGGGCAGCGTTTACTACTTTATGTCCGGACTGATTCCTCAGGATTTCATCGATGATCTGATCGCAAGAGCAGATATCACAGAGATTGTCGGCCGGCGCGTGCAATTAAAAAAAGCCGGTCGTGAATTCAAAGCCTGCTGCCCGTTTCATGACGAAAAAACGCCCTCTTTCACTGTGAGTCCCGGCAAGGGCTTCTATCACTGCTTCGGCTGCGGTGCGCACGGCACAGCGATCGGCTTCCTCATGGAGTTCGATCACATGAGCTTTGTCGAGGCTATCGAGAGCCTGGCGCACACGATGGGCGTCGACGTCCCGCGCAGCGAAAGCGATAAGCCGGCGCGCCGCTATGATGAGCTGTTCTCCCTGATGGACACGGTTGCCCGCCACTGGCAGGCCGCGCTCAAAGACTCGCCGGCCGCGGTCGATTACATCAAACAGCGTGGTATCGACGGGTCAACGGCCAAGCGCTTCGGTATCGGTTACGCACCGGATGGCTGGAGTAACGTGCTCGACAAGTTCGGCAAGTCGACCGAAGCGACCGAGCGTCTACTCGCGACCGGCCTGATCATTCGTAAAGACAACGGCAAGCACTATGACCGCTTCCGCGATCGCATCATGTTTCCGATTCGCGATCCGCGAGGACGGATCATCGGCTTTGGCGGCCGCTCTTTGGGTGACGGGGAGCCGAAATACCTGAATTCGCCCGAGACGGTGCTGTTTCACAAGGGCCGTGAACTCTATGGGCTGTACGAAGCCCGTCAGGCGTTACGCAACATCGAGCAGCTGGTTGTCGTTGAGGGCTATATGGATACCGTCGCTCTGGCACGGCATGGCATTGATTTCGCCGTGGCTACCCTTGGCACCGCGACCACGAGCGAGCACCTCAATCGCCTGTTTCGCCTCACCGAAAATGTTTGTTTCGCATTCGACGGCGATCGTGCTGGCCGGGCCGCAGCCTGGCGAGCACTGGAGAACGCGTTGCCGCAGATTCGCGAGGGCCGGCAGATTCGTTTCCTGTTCCTGCCCGACGGTGAAGACCCGGACTCGTTCGTCAATGCCCACGGTGCGGACGCGTTTATCAAGCTCATCGAGGACGGGTCGGCCCTGTCCGAGTTCCTGATCGAAGAGCTCTCCAGCCAGGTCGATATGGAGACCGTCGATGGCCGAGCGCGGCTCGCCGAGCTTGCCAGACCGTTGGTGAACCGAATACCGGTCGGGGTGTACCGCGAGCTCCTGATCGAGAGCCTGGCCGGGGCAGTGGGTCTGACTGCGCCCAAACTCGAGAAAATGCTGGCGCAGGGGCCCTCCGAACACGGCGGACGCGGCGCGCCGGGATCCGTGCCACGCCGTAAGCGACGTCTGCCCACGGGCGCTGGCAATCCGTCGGTTGTGCGTCACGCCATCACCATTGTCTTGAATCACCCACAGGCTGCACTGCAGCTCGACGCCGGGCAGCTGGACGGCGTGAGCCGCGCCGGGACGGACTTGCTGCAGTCGCTTATTGAAACCGCGCAAACAGAACCCACTATAACGACAGCCGGATTGCTGGAGCGCTGGCGCCACGATGAGCAGGGTCGGCACCTCGGCAAACTGGCCGCCGCCGAGATGCCGCTCGATGAGGATTTTGACGCCGCCGCTGAACTCGGTGACTGTTTGCATCAGCTGGCCCTTGCCGGGCGCAAGGAAAGAGTCGATTTTCTCATTGAAAAACAGCGACTTACGGGATTGTCGGAGGATGAAAAAAGCGAACTCCGGCAGCTGATGTAGGTCCATAACAATATGATATATCGCTAGATTGCCGTCGTATTCAGGCGTAAACTTAATCGTTTGTATTTTTTACTTGCAGGGGTTTTTGTCTTGACTGAAAAAAGAGCAGTAGTAGGCGGGAGCAAACCGGCTCAGCAGCTGAAAGAACTGATCGCCCGTGGCAAAGAGCAAGGCTATTTGACCTATGCCGAGGTTAACGATCACCTGCCGAACGACATTGTCGACCCGGAACAGATCGAAGACATCGTTAACATGATTAACGATATGGGCATTGCCGTGCACGAGAAGGCACCCGACGTCGAGTCGATCACCTTATCCGATGCCACTGCCACCGATGACGATGGCGCCGAGGAAGCCGAAGCGGCTCTCGCCAGCGTCGATGCCGAATTCGGGCGCACCACGGACCCGGTTCGTATGTACATGCGGGAGATGGGCACGGTTGAGCTGTTGACGCGCCAGGGCGAAATTGAAATCGCCAAGCGCATCGAGGACGGTCTCAACCAGGTGAAATATCACATGGTGCATTTTCCGCCCACGGTCGAGGCGCTGCTCGAAGTTGCGGACAGAGTCGCCAAAGAAGAAACCCGCATGCAGGATTTCGTGGTCGGCTTCATTGATCCGAACGAACCGGACGAGATCAAACCGCCCGCGCCGAAATCTGACGACGACGACGAAGTCATTGACACTGGTCCGGACCCTGAAGAGGTGAAGGGTCGCGTCCGGGTCATTCGGCGCCACTTCAATCGCGCGATGAAGAACCTTGGTCTACACGGTCTCAAGGACAAGAAGACGGTCAGGGCGCATTCGGACATGGCGGACCAGATCATGGAGCTGAAGCTCGCGCCGAAACTCTTTGATGCGCTGGTGCGTAATCTGCGCGACGTCGTGTCGATCATTCGCAGCCAGGAGCGCCTGGTCATGCAGCTTTGCGTGCGCGATGCCGGCATGCCGCGTAAGGACTTTCTCTCGAGCTTTCCGAAGAGCGAAACCGATCTCGAGTGGATCGACAAGCATATTCGCGCCAAGCGCAAACACTCGTCTATCCTCGCCAAGCTTAAGGGTGACATTCTGCGCGCGCAGCGCAAGCTGATTGCCGTCGAGGAAGTGACGCGCCTCAAGATCAGCGAGATCAAGGAAATTAACCGCCAGATGTCGATCGGTGAGGCCAAAGCCCGTCGTGCGAAGAAAGAGATGGTGGAAGCTAACCTGCGCCTCGTAATTTCGATCGCGAAGAAATACACGAACCGCGGATTGCAGTTCCTGGACCTGATTCAGGAAGGCAACATCGGTTTGATGAAAGCCGTCGACAAGTTTGAATACCGCCGCGGTTACAAGTTCTCGACCTATGCCACGTGGTGGATTCGCCAGGCCATCACGCGGTCGATCGCTGACCAGGCACGCACCATTCGTATTCCGGTGCACATGATCGAGACGATCAACAAGCTCAACCGTATCTCGCGGCAGATGCTGCAGGAGATGGGGCGCGAACCGTTGCCGGACGAACTGGC
>CAZTQL010000025.1:0-29347 GCA_964615665.1 uncultured Woeseiaceae bacterium
CGGAGGGCGGCACCTTGTTTCTCGACGAGATCGGCGACATGAGCCTGTCAATGCAGGTAAAACTGCTGCGCGTACTGCAGGAACGCACCTTTGAACGCGTTGGCAGCGGCAAGACGCAGCGCTGCAACGTACGGATCATCGCGGCCACGCATCGTGACCTGCCGGCCGCCGTCGAGGCGGGCGATTTTCGGGAAGACCTATTCTACCGACTCAACGTGTTCCCGATCGAAATGCCGCCGTTGCTCAAACGGGTCACGGACCTGCCACAGCTGCTGGGAGAATTCCTGCTGACTCACCGGGGCGACCAAGATGGCGAACTACGGGTCAGTCCGGCAGCCATACAGGTGCTGGCCAACTACAGCTGGCCGGGAAATATCCGCGAGCTCAGCAACCTCGTCGAGCGCCTGGCAATTACCAAGCCAGAAGGCACGATCGACGTGCAGGATCTGCCGGCCAAGTATCGCGATGCCAAGGCCAGTGCTGCCGGTTCTGTCAATGATGTTGCCGCTGCGCTGCAGCTCAGCAACGCAAACCTCAAGGAATGCCTGCAAACGCTGGAGCAGGATCTGATCCGGCAAGCCATGCATTCGTCGAAAGGCGTCGTTGCGCAGGCGGCGCGACTTCTGAAAATGCGTCGCACGACGCTCGTCGAGAAGATCGGCAAGTACAACCTCGCCTGATTGACGGCGCCGTCCGGCGCCGCTACGAATAATCCACTGAAATCGGCCCACCGTCAGTTGCCCGCCGATGTCAGAATTTTGACGCTATTGACGTCGCAGAAAAATCGTAACCAACTGAAAAATAAAGAAAAGTCCTTGTGGCACGCAACTTGCATTTACCGCTGCAGAGATTGCTTTATTCGCCCGGGAGAACATTTTGACAGCACCGTCTTTGAATGCTGACGAGTTACGTAGCGCGTTCGAGGTCTTCAATCAGCAGTCCGGCTTGCTCGAAGAGTCGTACCGTGATCTGCAGGATACGGTTGCGGCGCTGACGCGCCAGTTAAAGCGCGAGCAGTCCGCTCGCCTGCAGGAGTTGATGAAAAAGGAGCGGCTGAGCCGGCGTCTTACCGAACTCCTGGAAACGCTGCCCGGTGCCATTCTCGTGATCGATGGCGGCGGCGTCATTCGCCAGCAAAATAGCCATGCAAGCGCGTTGTTAAACCAGCCATTGATCGGTTGCTCGTGGGCGTCGATTGTCAAACGCGAAGTAGGTGACGGCGGTAGTGAGGACGGTAATATTCAGCTGCGCGATGGGCGCTGGCTGAGCCTGTCACGTCGACCACTGCACAGCGAGAAGGGCGAGGTGCTGCTGCTTGCGGACGTAACTGACAGCCGTCGCATGTCCGAACTGCGGCAGCGCAATGAACGACTGACCGCTATTGGCGAGATGACCGCAGAATTCGCGCACCAGGTGCGCACACCGCTGGCTTCGGCAATGCTGTACGCCAGTCAGCTGGACCGCAGCACGGCTTCCAATACACGGGTTGCCGACAAGATCACCGGTGGGCTACATGATCTCAAGCGCATGGTCAACGACATGCTGGGCTTCGCTGCTGGCGCGCGTCGTTCCCTGCAGCGCGTCAACGTTCAGGAACTGCTTGACGACGTTCGACAGACCATCGAGGGGCAGCTCGGACTCGATACGACGCTACGCGTCTCGGTGACGGATAGCGCGCTGACGGTTGCAGCGAACAGAGACGCGTTGAAAGGTGCGCTCCTGAATCTCGTGACTAACGCCGATCAGGCTGCCGACGACGGCTCAAACATTCTTCTGCATGGCCACCGCTACAGCGACTCTATTTCACTCTGCGTGACCGACGATGGCCCGGGCGTTGCCGATGACATTCGGGCGCAACTTTTCGAACCTTTCTTCACGACACGCCCGCAAGGGACGGGTCTTGGGTTGTCGGTGGTGCAAGCCGTCGCTGCAGCCCATGACGGTGATGTTTCAGTGTCCACGACGAATGACGGAACCTGCTTTACGATTCAGCTTCCAGCCGACGCTGACCGGGAGGCCGTAGCATGACGTACCCGGCAGTACTGATTGTTGAAGACGACGCCAACCTGCGCGAGGCACTGTTTGACACGCTGAACAGCGAAACATTGCCGGTACTGACGGCGGATAACGGCACGACAGCGCTCGATATCCTCGACACCGAGGTCGTTGGGCTCGTCGTCAGCGACGTGCAGATGGAGCCGATGGATGGCATAACCCTGCTGAACAAGATCCGCGAGCAGCATCCGACCCTGCCTGCCGTACTGATGACGGCCTACGGCACGATCGAGAGCGCTGTCAAAGTCATGCGTAACGGCGCTTCGGACTACCTCGTGAAGCCGTTCGAGGCGGAAGAGCTTAAATCCATGGTCAACAAATACCTGCAGCCGACCGTCACAGGCGACAGTCCGATTGCGGTAGATGCTAAATCGGTGGAACTGCTGCAGGTTGCACGTCGGGTTGCTGCCACTGGAGTGACGGTGACGATCAATGGCCCGAGCGGCTGCGGCAAGGAAGTGTTCGCGCGCTACATTCACCAGCAATCGCCACGCCGCGACCAGCCCTTCGTCGCCATCAACTGTGCGGCAATACCGGAAACCATGCTTGAAGCAGTGTTGTTCGGCTACGAGAAGGGTGCCTTTACTGGTGCGGCGGGCGCACACGCGGGCAAATTCGAGCAAGCGGCCGGCGGCACGCTGTTGCTTGACGAAATTTCAGAAATGGATCTGGGCCTGCAGGCAAAACTACTTCGGGTCATCCAGGAGAAAGAGGTGGAGCGCATCGGCGGCCGCAAAGTGATTCCGCTCGACGTGCGCATACTCGCGACGACTAACCGTGACCTGCGCCGCTACGTGACAGACGGCAAGTTCCGTGAAGATCTCTACTACCGACTAAACGTCTTCCCGCTACATATTCCGGCGCTCAGCGAACGGCCTGAAGATATTCTACCGCTCGCGGAAAACGCGCTGCGGCGATATGCAGACAAGGCAGTGACTTTGGCGGCCGATGCCAGGGACGCGTTGCTGCAACACGACTGGCCGGGCAACGTTCGCGAGCTCGAGAACCTCGTGCAACGCACTTTGATTTTACTCAGTGGCACCACCGTGCAAGCGAACGATTTTGCTTTCGAATATCTCGATCGCGTTGCCGAATCGGCAGGCGATTTGAGTGAAGGGCTGCGCAATCGTGAGTACCAGCTCATTGTTGATGCCATGCAAAGTAACGGCGGCAAGCGCAGTGAAGTGGCCGATGTCCTGGGAATCAGCCCACGGTCGCTACGCTACAAGCTGGCTCGTATGCGGGAAGAGGGTATCGCTATCCCGGGAGAGAAATTATGAACGAAATAAATGCTAGTGACCTTTTAGGTCAGATTCGCACGCTGGGAAAAGACCTGCAGTCGACTCCCGCAAACACGTCGAATGTACCGGCCAGTGACTTCGGCGACATGCTGAAATCAACGCTGGATGCGGTGAACAACGCACAGAAAACTTCGAGCGAACTGAAAACCGGATTTGAAAACGGCACGACGGATAAAAGTCTTGCCGAAGTCATGATCGCATCACAAAAAGCCAATCTGTCGTTTCGGGCAGTCACGGAAGTTAGAAATAAGCTGGTGTCTGCCTACCAGGACATCATGAATATGCCGGTATAGCGATCGACCGGAACGCAATCAAAGGAACTCATAAGAAGTCATGGAAACTGCAAACATCATTGAATCAGGTTCGCTCGCATCAAGTCAGATGAATCTCGCCGGCGTGCTGCGTATCCCGGCGGTTCGCCAGGTCATGTTGCTGATCGGTGTCGCCGGCGCCGTCGCCGCCGGCTTTGCGGTCGTCTTGTGGTCACAGACGCCGCAGTTCACACAACTCTACGGCGATATGAGTACGGCGGAAGCGGCCGAAGTCGCGCAGGCATTGCAAACCGCGGATATTGACTACAAGTTAAGTGGCAACAATGTGCTGGTCGCGGAAACACAGCTCCATGACGCACGCTTGCAGCTGGCGGCACAGGGATTGCCGCAAACTCCGGCAGCGGGCATGGCGATGATGCAGGAGCAATCCAGTTTTGGCGTCAGCCAATTCATGGAAAGCGCACGCTACCAGCATGCGTTAGAGGCGGAGCTTGCCCGCACTATCTCCGCTCTGGGTGCAGTTCGCGAGGCTCGCGTGCACCTGGCGCTGCCCAAGCAAACTGCATTTATTCGCGATCGCAAAGGCGCCAGCGCATCCGTGCTACTGCATCTTTATGGCGGTCGGGTACTTGATGAAGATCAGGCGTCAGCCGTCGTGCATCTCGTTGCATCGAGCGTACCCAATCTGACGGCCAGTGATGTGACGGTTATCGATCAGCACGGGCGTCTCATGAGTTCCGGCGACGAGCAAGCGTCCGGGGCGCAGGCGGCCGTGCAGTTCAAGTACTCAAGACGTCTCGAGGAGACGTACAAAAAACGTATTGAGGAACTGCTGACACCACTAGTGGGCGCCGGGCGCGTGCGCGCGGAAGTGGTAGCCGATATCGATTTCACCTACACGGAAGAAACACGGGAGTCCTTCGATCCCGCGCGCACGGTCGTGCGCAGTGAGCAGATCAGCGAGGACCGCAACAGCGGTGTTTCGGCACTGGTTGGTGGCATTCCAGGCGCGCTGAGCAATCAACCGCCAGAGGCGGCGGGCAGCAGCCAGGCAGAATCACTGGCCACCGATGAATCACTGGCCACCGATGAAAAAGCGACTGAATCCGGCAACTCATCGCGCAGTTCAACGCGCAATTTCGAAGTTGATCGTACGATTCGCCACACGCGCCCGCAGTCAGGCGCTATTCGTAAGCTATCGGTCGCTGTGCTGATTGATGACACGCCGGCAGAATCCGACGAGTCGCAGTCGACACTGGGTGAAGCGGACGTTGAACGATATACCGCGCTCGTCAAGGAGGCAGTCGGTTTCAACGAAGTTCGTGGTGACTCCGTCGTGGTTCTGAACGAAGCGTTCCGCGTCGTAGAGCCGGCAATCGAAGTTGAGCCGCCTGCCATTTGGGAGCGCCCGGAACTCCGCGATATAGCGAAGCAGGTGCTTGGCGCAATACTTGTGCTGGCCATCGCTTTTGGTGTGGTGCGTCCGATGCTGCGCGGCGTTGTAAACAGCGGGTCGGCTCTCTCGGGTCAGTACCTCGCTCATGACGGTAGTCAGGGCGGCATGGGTACGGCGCAGTTGGCCGGCGGTGCCGGTGCAATAGCGGGTCCGAACTATGATGAAAAAGTCGCGGCGGCCAAGAACATAACGGGCACTGACCCGGCACGTGTTGCGCAGGTCGTCAAGAAATGGGTAGCAACCGATGAATGAAACAGCGGAGAACATGAGCGGTACGCAAAAGGCGGCCTTGTTGCTCATGACGCTCGGTGAGCATGAAGCCGCCGAAGTGCTGAAGTACATGGAAGCCAATGAAGTGCATCAGCTTGGCACGGCGATGGCGACGCTTAAAAGTGTCAGTCGGCACGACGCGGATCGAATCCTCGACTTCTTCATCCTCGACGTCGAGGACCAGACCGCACTGGGTCTCGATACGGAGAACTATGTCCGCAAACTCCTCGGTAATGCGTTCGGCGCGACTAAAGCTGACGCTTTCATCGAGCGTATCGTCACCGGTGATGACGCGAAGGGACTCGATGCGCTGAAGTGGATGAGTTCCCGGGAAGTGGTCGATATTATCCAGGACGAGCATCCGCAGATTATCGCGATCGTAATGGCCTACCTTGACAGTGCACAGGCCGGGGAAGTGATCGAGAAGCTCCCGGAAGAACTGCGTTCCGACATCGTCATGCGGGTCGCTCGTCTGACCGATATTCAGCAGAGCGCGTTGGCAGAGATCGAAAACCTGATTGCCAGCAAGTCCGCAGACAGCAGCCGTGGCGGTACGCGCAAAGTCGGCGGCGACAAAGTGGCCGCGGCGATTGTCAACGCATTGAAACCGGCACGCGGCGAGGAGCTGTTGAGCCAGATAAAGGAAAAGAACGAGGAGCTGTCGGAACGCATTCAGGAGATGATGTTTGTTTTCGATACACTGCTGGAAGTCGACGATCGTGGTATCCAGTCGCTGCTGCGCGAGGTGCCAAACGACCTGCTAGTGGTGGCGCTGAAGGGCTGCGACCCGGCGATCAGCGACAAGATTCTCGGCAACATGTCGAAACGTGCTGCAACGCTACTGCGCGAGGACATGGACGCCAAGGGACCGATCAAGCTGAGCGACGTCGAACAATCGCAGAAAGAAATACTCGACGTAGCAAGGCGACTGGCCGATTCGGGCGATATCAACCTCGGCCAGGGCGGCGAGGAATATGTCTGAACAAACGACAGCTCAGGAGCCATTGGCGTGGCGCGTGCCGGCGATTGACGGCTCGGAAGGCAAGGGCTATCCGACAGCGGGCCGTTTGGAGCAGCTGCAAACTGACGCCTACGAGGAGGCGTGGAAAAAGGGCCATGCAGAAGGTTTTGCGGTCGGCGAGCTTGATGTCGCCAAACGCGCGGCTCGCTACGATGAATTGCTGGGCGCATTAAGCAAACCGTTCGATCGCATGGACGATTCCGTCGAGCAACAGCTGGTCGAGCTCTCGATCGCCATCGTCAAACAGCTATTTCGCCGCGAAATAATAATTGACCCGACACACGTCATTGGCGTTGTCCGCGAAGCCATTCAGCTGATACCGATCGCGAGCAGCAACGTACAGGTGCATCTGCACCCGGACGATGCGGCGCTGGTACGTGAGACGCTGACACCGGCGGAGGGCGAGCCGGCCTGGAGTATCGTGGAGGATCCGCTGATTGCACACGGTGGCTGCAAGGTCACGACGGCTAACTCGCAGGTCGACGCAACTACCGACGCACGTTTGCAGACTATGTTGCATGCGGCGTTCGGTGAAGAGCGCAACTCGTGAGCCAGGACAGCAGCATCTTCACCGGACCGGACCCCGACCGCAATCTCGAGCGATCGCTGCGTCTCGGTGCGTATCTCGACACTGCACAGGAAAGCGAGCCCAGTCTGGTCGTTGAAGGCGTGCTGCGTCGTACGGTTGGACTTGCGATGGAGGCCGAAGGTTGCCACGCCGCGCTCGGCGGGCGCTGTGATGTTGTGGCATCTGATGGGCGCTACGTCGAGACCGAGGTCGTTGGATTTTCGGGAGAACGTCTGTTCCTGATGCCGGTCGCCGACATGCGCGGCGTTTCGCCCAACGCACGCGTGATACCGGTCTCAGGCTCGCCCGAGGTCATGGTGGGTGATGACCTGCTCGGCCGCGTACTCGACGGTCGCGGCAACGCATTGGACGGCGGCAAAGCGATACAGCGCGGCAAGAGAATGTCGCTAATGGGCGAGACGATCAACCCGCTGCAACGTCAGCCGATTCGATCGCAGCTGGACGTCGGGATCCGCTCGATTAACTCGCTGCTGTCCGTCGGTCGCGGTCAGCGCATGGGCCTGTTTGCCGGCAGTGGCGTGGGCAAGAGCATGTTGCTGAGCATGATGACTCGCAATACGGAAGCCGACGTCGTCGTCGTTGGACTGATTGGCGAGCGCGGCCGGGAGGTTCAGGAATTCATTGATCGCTCGCTGGGCGAAGAGGGTATGAAGCGTGCCGTCGTTGTCGCGACGCCCGCTGACGACACCCCGTTAATGCGATTGCACGGCGCTTGGCTGACGGCAGCCATCGCCGAGCACTTTCGCGACCAGGGGAAGAATGTCCTTTTGTTGATGGACTCGCTGACGCGCTTCGCACAGGCGCAGCGCGAAATTGCGCTCGCAATCGGCGAGCCACCGGCAACCAAGGGTTATCCGCCGTCGGTGTTCGCGCGGTTACCGCAACTGGTTGAGCGTGCAGGTAACGGACCGAAAGGCACTGGCTCAATTACGGCGTTCTACACGGTGTTAGCCGAAGGTGACGATCACAGTGACCCGATCGTCGATGCAGCGCGCGCGATTCTCGATGGTCACATCGTATTGTCACGCAGCATGGGCGATGCCGGTATTTATCCGGCGATCGATATTGAATCGTCGGTGAGTCGTGCAATGACCAGTTTTGTCTCTGATTCGCAGCAACAATTAGTGTCGCGGTTCCGCCAGGTCTACTCGACCTACCAGGAGAATCGCGACCTCGTCGCGGTCGGCGCGTATCAGCAGGGCTCCAACCCGCAGTTGGATGAGGCCATCGCACTTTGGCCCTCGATCATTACATTTCTTCGACAGCATCATGATCAGAGCTTCGATACCGCCACCAGCCTGGCACATCTGCGCGAACTGTTCGACGCGACCGAAGAGCACGGTAACGACCAACAGGTCGAACTGACGCAGTGAGATGAAAAGTCGCAGTCGAAAAATTGGCAAAGTGGCGTCGGTGGCTGCGGCCGAGGAACGTCGCTATGGACAAATCGCCGGCCAGTCACAGCGTTATCTTGATGAACAATTGCAGCGCCTCGGTGAGCTTAACGCTTACCGACACAGCTACGCGGGTAGCGCGGATGCAGGTTCTGCTGTTAATTCGGCGCACTGGAAGGACTACCAGAACTTTCTCAGCCGCCTGGACGCGGCGGTCGATGCTCAGCAGCAAATTGTCCGTAACTCTGAACAGACTGCGCTGACCCACCGCCAGCATTGGCTGGCCAAACGGCAGCGTGTCGAGTCGTTGGAGCGCGTCCTCGAAAAGTACCGGCTCGAAGACTCGGCAACCGCGGCACGTCTCGAGCAAAAAACACTCGATGACCTGCCCAACAACCAAACCGCCTGTTTCGAGCGAGCCGAAGACTGAACCCGCGATAATTGTCCGGGAGTCGCCACAGATCTGGCATGCATCTTGCTACTTAGTTAGTAGATGTACATTACAGCCCCGAGGACAACGCATGCTCGCAACATTGAATCTGCAACTTTTGCCGGTTGAACTACCCGACGATACTCTGCCAACCACGGCTTCATTGCTGCCCGATAGCGGCGGGGAGCCGGTCGCCGGCTTTGCTGACCTTCTGAAATTGCGTGTCGGCGAGTCTCTGGGACTGGAGCCGACAGCCGGCGAGCCGTTGCCGCTTGGCGGCAGCGAGTTGCCGCTGTCCGTGGAAGCGCTGGCGGCTGATGTTACGTCCTCGATGCCGCCGCCGGCCGCTGATCTGCAAGCGGAGCCACTCCCGCTGACGCTGCCCACGGCCGAAATGCTGCCCGCAGCCGAAACGCCGCCCGCGACGACATTAATGCCGCTCGAGCCTGAAATCGACCTTGAAGCCGTGGTGCTCTATCCGCCGACGCAGGGAATGACCGAAACCCTGGCAGCCGCGCCAATCGTACCAGTCGCTTTGCCGGATCGTAGTGATGGTGCCCCGGTGCTAACCGCGATCGAGGACACGAGCCTGCGGCCGAACGTCGACAATCGACCGCTTCCGCTGCCGCTGGCGTTACAGCCCCAGCCCCAGCCCGGCGTTATGGTCAGCGTCAGGGACGCTATTGCGGCAGGAGGTGATCGTGCCGCCGGACCGCTGGCGGGCACCAACCTCGGCGAACGGCCTCCGGTCAGCGCTCCGCCGTTAACGACTGCAACAACACGGGAAATTGAGCGAAGCCTGCCGACCGTTGAATTGCCGCAGCGTCCGGCCATCGCCTCTACCAACCGCGCCGACGCGATCGCGCAGGAAATAGCGCCATTGCTGCGCCAGCGACCGATCGTCGCGCAGCCATCTAAAGGCTTGCAGGCCCAGCTCAACCTGCAGCAGCCACCGACACTCTTTGCACCGCCGGCGACTTCCGCCGTCGTCAGCGATTTAAGCTACGCCGCAGCGGCACAACAAGCCACCGATCTCATCGGCACATCCGTGCGTGATTCAATCTGGGGAGAACGTGTTGGCGAACGCGTGCTGCTCATGGCGGGTAACAATCTGAAGTCGGCCGAAATTCGTCTGACGCCTGCCGAAATGGGCCCGCTCAGAGTGCGGGTTGCTGTCGAAGACGGCGTGACCCACGTCACTTTCCATGCTCAGCACTCGGTCACACGCGATACGCTGGAGCAAGCGTTACCGAGACTTCGCGAAATGCTGGCGGAAAATGGCCTGACGCTCGGTGACGCGCACGTCGGCGACGATGGTGTCGCAGAGGGCAACCGCGACAGCCAGACTGATGCGGGACGAGCGACTGCGCTCAATGATGATGGGTCTGACAGTCATACCGAGGTCGCAGGGTCCGCCGCCACCGGCACCGTTGCAACAGGCCGGGGTCTCCTCGATACTTTTGTCTAAATAGACAAGGGTCTAAATCGGCAAATGTCCAGGTCGTCAAAAAGTTGACAGTTGGCCGCAAGCCCGGGGATTCGGCCCCATATCGACAGTTTTCTGACGCTCGCCGGATCCCTGAGAGATCGTTAAGTATTTGAATAATAAAGTAAAAAAATGAAATAATTAGTTTGGCATGGCACTTGCATTACCAATGGCAGGAATCATTGGAGCAAGTGATGGCTGAAGAAGCTAACGAAACAGAGACCGTCGAAGAATCCGGTGGCGGCATGATGAAAAAGCTCATTTTCGCAGGAATTGGGCTGCTGCTGGTCGGCGTCGGCGTGTTCGGTGGTATGACATTTTTCGGTGGCGAAGAGCCGACGGACGAAGAGGCGGTCGCCGAAGAGGGCGCACCCATTTCGGATCCGGCCCTGTACACCAGTCTGCACCCGCCGCTGGTTGTCAATTTCAAAGACCAGGTTGGTGAGTCGCATTTCATGCAAGTGACGATGGAAGTCATGGCGCGCGACCAGGGCGCCATCAATTCCGTCCGAGAGCACGTGGCCGTGATTCGCAATTCGCTGATCCTTCTCTATAGCGGCGCCGTGTACGAAGAGGTCACCACCCGCAAGGGCAAAGAGAAGATGCTGGCCGAGGGCCTGGCCGAGATTCAGCAGGTGCTGACCGACCAGACTGGTGAGCCCGGCGTTGAAGCCGTGTATTTCACCGCACTCGTTATTCAGTAGGGCGTGTCGATGACCGATCCTGTACTGACTGATGAGGAAAAGGGCGCACTGCTGGAGGGAATGTCGAGCGGTGAAGTTGAGGTGCACTCAAACAAAGGCCCGTCCTACGCGACAGTGACACCGTTCGATATCGGGCCCAGCTCGATCATCAGCACCAACAGCTACCCGCGGCTGCAGAGCCTGAATCGTCAGTTCGCCGGGCGTATCAGCAAGCAGGTGGAAGCGTTGTTGAACGCCGAAGCGACGATAACATTCGCCGGCATACAGACCTGCACTTACAGCGACGTTTGCGAACAGCGAGACGGATTGTCGCTCGTACTCGAGTTCTCACCGAAGCCATTGCCGGGTCCCGCCCTGGTGATGCTGGATGCGTTGACCGTCGAGTGCCTCGTCGAGACATTTTACGGCGGGCAGGGTAACGACTCCAAGCACGAGGAGCCGGAGTTCTTTACGCCCGGCGAAATCAGCGTAGCCAAATTGTTCAGCAGCTCGGTCATGTCGATGCTGGCCGATATCTGGGCGCCGCTCGCCAAATTCACGCCAGAAACCGTGGCGACACATTTGAGTACCGGTGTCATCGAGCATGTAGACACCGGCGATACAGTCATCGCGTCCGAATATATTCTCGATATCGAAGGCAAGCAGCAGTCATTCCATGTGCTCTGGCCAATGCGCACAGTGGTATCACTGCTGCCCGTGTTCGAGGGCCAGAAGCGCGATCGTGATGCCGCCAAGGACGCGCAATGGGAACGAGCGTTGCGAGCCCGCGTTATCGAGTCGATTGTCAAAGTCTCGTCCGATGTCGGTCATACCCGCATGACGCTCGGCGCCGTTGCTGACCTCGCGGCCGGTGACGTGATCATGATTAGCAATCCGCAATTAAGCACCGTATTAGCCGGCCCGGTACCGATTCTGGCCGGTCGATTTGGTGTTCATGACGGCCGTTACGCCGTTGAAGCAACGCAATGGCTGGACCCCGAGTCCGATTCGACCGCCAATAGTTAGACATCCAAAAGGAAGTTCGATAATGGAAAATGACACGCCCAATACTGGCAACGATGAGCAAGCGAAGACGGCTGATGAATCCGCTGCTTCACCGGAGTACTCACCCGAGCAACTGCAGGACGGCAAGGCGGCCAGCAAGAAAGGCGCGGACGTCAATCTTGATCTGGTTCTTGATATCCCGGTCGATGTCTCGCTACGTGTTGGCTCAACCGACATTTCGATCAGAGACCTCGTATCCCTGGTGGAAGGCTCGGTTATCGCTCTCGATCAGGATGCCGGAGCACCGATGGACGTGCTCGTTAACGGCACGTTGATCGCGCACGGCGAGATCGTCGTTGTCGATGATCAGTACGGGGTGCGGCTGACCGAAGTCGTCAGCCCCGCCGAGCGCATCGAGAAACTGCACTAGGCCCCGGTGATGCCAGCAGAAATCGCAAACGCAGGTGCATTAGCGGCGGCTAAAGTCGCGACGCCGATATTGCCGAGCACACCGATCGTCGGTGGCGGCGATATCGTAAGCCTCCTGATCAGCATGCTGATCGTGGTTGCTGTGATTGTCGTCCTCGGCTGGCTGTACTCGCGGTCACGTTTTGTCGGTGGTGGTGGCGACGTCATCCAGGTTGTAGCAAGTCGCGCGCTCGGTACCAAAGAACGTTTGCTCGTTATCGAGGTTGCTGATCAGCAGCTGCTCGTCGGCATGACGGCCACCAACGTGCAGACTCTGCACGTCTTCGATAAACCCGTAGTTATCGACCGGGCACCGGTCGATAGCAGTGGCTTTGCAAGGCGCCTGCGTAATGCGTTTCAGGAGATGGGCAAGTGAGGTGGGCGTTTCTCGTTGTCGGTTTGACACTATTCTGCACGACCGCAGACGCGCAAATGGCACCGCTCGCCATAGCCTCCGACGCAACCAGTGGTCAGAGCTATTCCCTGAGCATCCAGATACTGGTGCTCATGACGTTGCTGACCTTGTTGCCAGCCGCGATCCTGTCAACCAGTGCGTTCGTGCGCATCATCATTGTCTTGTCGATTCTGCGCCAGGCGCTTGGCACGGCGCAGACGCCGCCCAATCAGGTGCTGCTCGGCATCGCATTGTTTCTTACCTTTTTTGTGATGTCGCCGGTCATCAGCGATATCCATGAAAATGCGGCGACGCCGTATATCGACGGCCAGATCACGGCTGGTGAAGCGATGTCGAAGGGGATCGTACCGCTCCGACGTTTCATGCTCGATCAGACGCGTGACAGCGACCTGCATTTGTTTGCGTCGATAGCGGGGCTGGGCGACATTGCATCCGTTGATGACGCACCCCTGTCGATTGTCGTGCCGAGTTTCATGGTGAGTGAGCTCAAAACTGCATTTCAGATTGGCTTCCTCGTATTCATACCGTTCCTGATCATCGATCTCGTCGTGTCCAGCGTGCTGATGTCGATGGGCATGATGATGCTATCGCCGATGATCATTTCCCTGCCGTTCAAGATCATGCTGTTTGTCATGGTCGACGGCTGGGCCTTGCTGCTTGGCACACTTGCTTCCAGTTTTTACCTGTAAAGGATTACTCGATGACTCCGGAGACCGTAACAACGATTGGCCAGCAGGCGCTCTGGGTAACCATGATGATCGCCGGCCCGTTGTTGGGCTCGGCACTCGCCGTCGGCCTGTTGATCGGTATGTTGCAGGCGGCAACTCAAATTAACGAAATGACCTTGAGTTTCATTCCGAAACTTCTCGTCCTGGTGATGGCACTGATTTTCGCCGGTCCCTGGATGTTGAGTGTCATTGTGAATTACACAATACAACTGTTTGGGCAGATTCCATCCCTGATCTCGTGATGCACGGGCAAGGAAACAACAATGTTAGTGAGACAGACACGTGAATATCCAAATCGCAATAGCGCCGCTTATCGAGACGCTGGCGATCTACATATGGCCGTTCGTGCGAATCGGAGCATTCCTGATGGTGATGCCGGTGATCGGCGGGAGTTTCGTGCCGGTGCGGGTACGCCTGCTGCTGGCAATTGCGCTGACTATCGTCATAGCGCCTATCGTGCCGGCGGCGGCAACGGAGGAGGTGCTGAGTCTGGCGGGTCTGGTCATGATGGTTCAGGAAATCGCGATTGGCGTCGCAATGGGATTCTTAGTGCAGCTTGTCTTCGACGCGATAGCGCTGGGCGGACAGGTGATTGGTATGAGCATGGGTCTCGGCTTCGCCGTCTTCCTGGACAGAGTGAGGGGCGTGAGTATTCCCGTACTTGGACAACTGTTCCTGATGCTTGGGATGCTGGTGTTTCTGGCGACCGACGGTCACCTGGCGATGATTCAGTTGCTGGCGATGAGTTTTCAGACCTGGCCAATTGCGGGAGGCGGTCTGACGGTGCCGGTACTCGCAGAACTGCTGACGTGGACCAGTCAGCTATTCGTGTTCGCACTGAAAATCGCTTTGCCGGCGATCACAGCCTTGCTGGTCGTGAATCTGTCATTCGGCGTCATGAGTCGAGCGGCACCGACGCTGAACCTGTTCGCGGTTGGCTTTCCGGTTGCCATGTTGTTGGGGTTCTTGGTCATTTTTCTGAACATGGGCGTCCTGGTCGAAAACATATCGACATTTTTGACGATGTCGATTTCAGCGCTTTCGCAACTGCTTGAAATGCAATAGCGGCGACAGCAACGGAGAAGACTGACAGTGGCAGAAGAAGCACAACAAGATCGTACTGAACAAGCGACTCCCAAACGTCGCGCCGACGCCCGCAAGAAGGGCGATGTTCCGCGATCGCGTGAATTGACGATGACAGCCGTCATGCTGTCGGGCGCCGGTGCAATGCTGCTCTTCGCCAAACCGATGGGCAATGATCTGCTCACGGCTTTTGCCAGCGGCTTTACCGTTGAACGAGAACACCTGCTGGACTCGAACTACATCGTGCCGGCGTTTGCACAGATCGTGGGCGCCGGTCTGAAAAGTCTTGTCCCGCTGGCCATCGTTCTGCTGTGCGCCGTATTTCTCGGAGCGGCCGCGCTTGGCGGCTGGTCATTCAGTATGAAAGCGGCGGCGTTCAAAGCCGAGCGCCTCAACCCGCTAAAAGGTATCAAGCGAGTTTTCAGTGCCAATGGCCTGAACGAACTGGTCAAGTCAATTGCGAAGTTCTCGCTGGTTGCCGTGATTGCGGTGTCATGGCTGTGGTTCCGAATGGATGACCTGCTGGCGCTCGGCCGCCAGCCGGTCACCGAGGCCATTCTTGGTTCTTTGAAAATCTGCGGGCTGTCACTGTTGATTGTCAGCAGCGGGCTGATTTTCATTGCCGCTGTCGATGTGCCGTTCCAGCTCTGGCAATACCAGAAGAAACTGCGCATGACGCGCCAGCAGGTTAAAGACGAGTACAAGGAAACCGAGGGCCGACCCGAGGTCAAGTCGCGGGTCCGAATGATGCAGCAGCAGATCGCTGCGCGCCGCATGATGGAAGAGCTACCGACGGCGGATGTGGTTATCACCAACCCCACGCACTTTGCCGTCGCACTCAAGTACGACGATTCGAGAATGGGTGCGCCGCAAGTCATAGCGAAGGGCCAGGACCTGATTGCACAACGTATTCGCGAGGTCGCCGAAGAGCATGGCGTGCCGCTGTTCGCCGCACCACCACT
Organism: uncultured Woeseiaceae bacterium; assembly: GCA_964615665.1. Classification (GTDB taxonomy): domain Bacteria; phylum Pseudomonadota; class Gammaproteobacteria; order Steroidobacterales; family Woeseiaceae; genus UBA1847. Next base: position 15,619 of record CAZTQL010000025.1, read on the forward strand.
GGCGCGCGTGCTGTTCCGCACGACGGAGATTGGTGACGAAGTTCCGGCAGGGCTGTACACGGCTGTGGCACAGATTCTTGCCTACATTTATCAGCTCAACGAAACGCTGCGACCGGGGCAACGACGTCCTGAGCGTCCCGATCCACAGATTGATGAAGACGAATTTCCTGGACCAAAGTTTCTTGGGCCACGTCGTTCAGGACGAGTAAGCAGTAATGGCGAATAACGAAAAAAATAGCTACATCATCGACATCATCCAGGGACTCGGTCTGCCGTTCCTGGTGCTGGCCATGTTGGCGATGATGATGATTCCGTTGCCGCCACTGGCGCTGGACATTCTGTTTACGTTCAACATTGCGTTATCGCTTGGCATCTTGTTGACCACGGTCTACGTCAAGCGGCCGCTCGACTTCGGTGTGTTTCCGACGATCCTGCTTGTTGTGACGTTGCTGCGCCTGGCATTGAATATCGCGTCGACGCGTGTCGTGCTACTCGAAGGCCACACCGGCACCTCGGCGGCCGGTAAAGTCATCGAGGCATTTGGTGAATTTGTCGTCGGTGGCAACTACGCCGTTGGCCTGGTCATATTCGCCATCCTGGTCATCATCAATTTCGTGGTGGTCACGAAAGGCGCCGGTCGCGTATCCGAAGTGTCGGCAAGGTTCACACTCGATGCGATGCCAGGCAAGCAGATGGCGATTGACGCGGACCTGAACGCCGGCGTCATCGACCAGGATGAAGCCCGCATACGTCGTGAGGAGATTGGCCAGGAAGCCGATCTGTATGGCTCGATGGACGGCGCCAGCAAGTTCGTTCGCGGCGACGCGATCGCCGGCATTCTGATCCTGTTCATCAATATCATCGGCGGATTGATTATTGGAACATCGCAGCACGACCTGACGTTGTCGGCGGCCGTGCATAACTACACGCTGCTGACAATCGGTGACGGACTCGTTGCGCAGATTCCGTCGCTACTGCTGTCAACGGCCGTTGCCATCCTGGTCACGCGCGTGACGCGTTCGGAGGATATGAGTGCGCAGATTTCGGCACAGCTGTTCAGCGACCCCCGCACGCTGGTCGTAACCGGCGCGATCGTCGGCATTCTCGGCATGATTCCGGGAATGCCCAACTTCGCGTTCCTGAGCCTGGCGGCGATCTGCGGCGTGACCGCACTGAGGGTCGCGCGCAAGCAGAAGGCCCCGGCAGAACCGGAGGTCCGCACTGCAGATCCCGACACGACCCTGCCGGATCTTAGCTGGCAGGACGTCGATCCCGTCGACCTGATTGGCCTCGAAGTTGGCTACCGTTTGATTCCGCTGGTTGACTCGCAACGCAACGGTCCTTTGGTTGCTCGCATCAAGGGCGTGCGCAAGAAACTCACCGAAGAACTCGGTTTCCTCGTGTCGCCCGTACATATTCGCGACAACCTCGAGCTCGCTCCGAACGCTTACCGCATTTCTCTGGCTGGTGTTGCGATTGGCGAGAGCGACGTGCATATCGACAAAGATCTCGCCATTAACCCCGGACAGGTGTTTGGCAAGATCAACGGCATTGAGACCGAAGACCCCGCGTTTGGGCTGGAAGCCTTCTGGATCGAATCGTCGCAGCGTGAAGAAGCACAGATGCTTGGCTACACGGTCGTCGATCCGGCGACCGTGGTCGCCACACACTTGAGCCAGTTGCTGCTCAGCAATGCGAACGAATTGCTCGGTCATGAGGAATGCCAGCAACTGATGGATCGGCTGGCCTCATCGTCGCCGAAGCTGGTCGAAGAGCTGACGCCGAAGCTGCTGCCGATGAGCATCATCATGCGCGTTTTGCAGAACCTGCTGGAAGAGAACATACCGCTCAAGAATATTCGCAAGATTGCCGAAACATTGGCGGAGCACGGTGCGCGGAGTCAGGATCCCGACGTTTTATCCGCCGGCGTGCGCGTCGCTCTGGGGCGCTCAATCGTCCACAGCGTAGCAGGGACGCGGCCTGAGCTGCCCGTGATGACGCTCGAGCCCGAGTTGGAACGAATCTTGAATGACTCAGCACAAGAGGGCGGCAATGTTGGGTTGGAGCCAGCAATTATGGAACGACTGCACCAGTCACTGGCGGAGAAAGCGCAGACCCAGGAGGTCGCGGGAGAACCGGCCGTGCTGTTGGTAGCGCCGCAGGTAAGGCCATGGATGTCGCGCATGATGCGCAATATTCGCAACCTGCACGTGCTGGCCTACAACGAGGTGCCCGACGACAAACGTATTCAGATGATCGCGGCTGTTAGCTAAATAGATCAAAAAAAGAGGAAGGACTGTGAAAATAAAACGCTATTTGGACAAGGACATGCGCCACGTGCTGCGACGCGTTCGCGAAGATCAGGGGCCTGACGCTGTCATCCTGTCGAATCGTCGTGTTGATGACGGCATCGAGGTTATAGCGGCGCTGGATTACGACGAAGCGCTGGTACGCCATGCAATGGGTACCGCGAATGAATCGACAGCGCAGATCAACAGCGATGTTCTCGCCAAGATGGCTGAGGATGATGTCGCACCGCCACCGCCACCGCCAGCGCCACGTGAGATCCTGTCGGCCGAACTCACGCGGTCAAAAAACGCCGAGTTCACCGATACGCTGGCCGGGGAATTCAAAAAGCCCGCCGCCAACGATCACGCACTGCAACAAATGCAGGACGAGATGTCATCAATGCGTGGCCTTCTTGAAACACAGCTGTCGGATCTCGTCTGGAAAGATACGGCCGAGCGATTCCCGCTGCGCGCGCAGATCCTGCGCAATCTCGCGCGGTTGGGAGTGTCTCCGGACATCGCCGGCATGATTATTGACCGACTAGGGCCCGCTGATGCGATCAAAAACCTCTGGAGTGCGCCGCTGACGATGCTGGCGCAGACCTTGCCGGTCGTCGATGACGATCTGCTGCAACACGGTGGCACCATCGCTCTGATCGGACCGACGGGCGTCGGCAAGACGACGACCATCGCGAAGATTGCGGCACGCTTCGCCATGGACCACTGGGCCGACGACATCGCGCTGGTGAGCGCGGATGCGTATCGGATCGGCGCCAAAGAACACCTGACGGCGTTTGCCAACATTATTGGTGCGAAAGTCTACGCGGCAAGCAATGTTGATGAGCTCTCGGAGACGCTGACGCGCCTGCAGGACAAAAAACTCATTCTCATCGACACCGAGGGACGCAGCCAGCGTGACCGTGATCTGGCGGATCGCCTCGCCGCGTATGCACGCAATGCTGACCGCGTTCGTTATTACCTGACACTGTCTGCGGCAACGCAGGAAGCGGCGCTCGATGAGACGATCCGGCAGTTCAAAACAGTGCCGCTCAAGGGCTGCATTGTGACCAAACTTGATGAGGCTGCGCAGCTTGGTTGTGTGATGAGCGCGCTGATCCGCAACGATCTACCGCTGGCCTGGCTCTCTGACGGGCAGCGTATTCCGGACGACCTGCACGCTGCGGCACGCAAGAAACTATGGCTTGTCAATCAGGCGGTGGAGTGCATGGAAGCCAGCACCCCGCGCATCGATGAACAACAAATGGCCGATCAATATTCAGCGAAGAGTCTTGCCAATGTCGGATAATACTCAAGGAAAGAATCTGCGCCGCTTCATGCAGCAAAAGCCCGCGAAGGTCGTCGCGGTGTGCAGTGGCAAAGGCGGTGTGGGAAAAACCAACGTCGCCGCCAACCTGGCCGTCGCGCTTGGCAGCCGCGGCCGCAATACGTGTCTGCTCGATGCCGACCTGAGCCTCGCCAACGTGGATGTACTGTTGGGACTCCAGCCGCGCTTCAATTTATCGCACGTGGTCAACGGTGAGACGGACCTGAAGAGCACCATCTTGCGCGGGCCACACGATATTCGCATCGTGCCTGCTGCATCGGGCAACTTCTCCATGACGGATCTGCCGCCGGCCGCACAGGTCAGCATCATCCAGGCGTTCAGTGAACTCAAAAATCAGCCCGAAGTTATGGTCGTCGACACCGCTGCCGGAATATCGCCGAAGGTCGCCCGCTTTGTGCAGGCAGCACAGCATCCGATCGTCGTGGTTTGCGACGAGCCTGCGTCATTGACGGACGCGTATGCGCTAATGAAGGTATTTAGCCAGAACTACGGCATGACGCACTTTCACGTTGTAACCAATCAGAGCCGCTCTGCCTCGCACGGTCGCGACCTGTTTCGAAAACTGTCGAAAGTCACCGATAACTTCCTGGACGTCGTGCTGCGGCATCTCGGTGACGTTCCGCGTGACGATTATCTCGTGAAGGCAGTGCGGGAACAGCGGGCTGTCGTTGATGCTTACCCACGCAGCTCGTCCGGTCTGGCGTTTCAGCAGATCGCGGCCAGTGTTGATGCGCTGCCGACCGCGCGTGAGGCAAGCGGCGGAATCGAGTTCTTTTTTGAGCGCCTGTTAATGGCAACTCCGGAGTCGCAAGGCCAGGTCGCATGAATACGTACAGCCGCGTAGCCACCAGCAATCAATACTCGGACGAAGACCTCGTCACGGGCCACATTGACCTGGTCAAACGCATTGCTCACCATCTGGTCGCGCGATTGCCGGCGACCGTGGACGTCAACGACCTGATGCAGTCGGGCATGGTCGGGTTGCTGGAAGCGGCGGGCAACTTTGACGCGGCGCGCGGCGCAAGTTTCGAAACCTATGCCGGTATCCGTATCCGCGGAGCGATGCTCGACGATATTCGCAAGCACGACTGGACGCCGCGGTCGGTGCATCATAAATACCGTCGCGTAATGGACGCGATGAACGCGGTCGAGGGCAGGACAGGGCGTGCGGCGACGGCTGAAGAAGTGGCCGCTCATCTCGAAATTTCGATCGACGAGTATCACAAGATCCTCGCCGACAGTTCGGGTAGCCGCCTGTTCAGTTTCGAAGAAACGCTGGAGGAGCCAACGCTCAAGCGACAGCCGCCATCATCCGCTGCGCCGACGCCCGATCAGGAGCTCTACCGCTCACAGTTCAGGCAACAGCTGGCGGATTCGATCGAGAATTTACCCGAGCGCGAGCGGCTGGTGTTGTCGCTTTACTATGAGCAGGAACTCAATCTTAAGGAGATAGGCGCGGTGCTCGAAGTATCCGAGTCGCGCGTCTGTCAGATTCACGGCCAGGCAGTAATGCGTCTGCGCACCGCTGCAAAGCGCTGGTGACCGAGGAATTTCGCTATGTCTGACTTTATATCCGGCATTAAACATATCACCCCCGCGTATCCGGTGAAGCCGGTGCAGCCGGCGCAAAAGGATCGGCAGACGGATCGTCGTCGAAAACGGAAGTACGAACAGCCGGACCATGACGACGCCGAGGATCGCGAGGATGACGAACGCAAGCCAACCATTGATGAGCACGTATGATGATTAACGACACCTTTATTTTATCCTTTCTATTAGCCGTAAATGTGCTGCTGTTGTTGGTCACGTTTACTGCATTGCAGCGCATAGACGCACGGTGCCGCCGGCTCGAAGAATTCAAGTTGAGCGTCCTGGCGAAACCGGAGGCGGTTCCGACTGCCGCCGACAGCCCGGAGCAATTAGTGCTAATGGATCGACTCGAGCAGATGCAGCGGAGCATCATGTTGCTTGCTGTCAAAGCACCAGAAAAACGCCTGCCTGAGGTCCGTAGTCTGCCAATCGAGAACGCCGTACGCATGGCAAAGAAAGGTGCCACGATCGATGATCTCACACGCACCTGTGGACTCAACATCGGTGAGGCCCGCTTGATGAAGAAAATGCATGGCAACGCGCAATTAGCCGCGCTTCGGAACTGATACCTATGTCGACAAGCGACGAATTCAGATTTGTCAGCCTGCTGGCGCTCGAACTGGAGAACGGCGATATTTCGCTACCGTCACTGCCCGATGTCGTTCTTAAAATTCGTAAACTGCTGGAAAGCGACAACTGCGACTTTGAGCGCATCAGTCAGGCAGTCACCGTGGACCCGGTGCTCGTCTCGAAGCTGTTTGTTTATGCGAATTCTGCGTACTACAACCGTTCAAATATCAAGGCAGAGACGCTCGACGCGGCGATCAGCCGATTGGGCTTTGAAGTGGTTCGAAACACGGCCATGTCGCTCGCCCTGAAGCAGCTTTACAACACCGACACGCGCGACGATGTGGCGCGCTACGTGCGTGAGGTCTGGTTGCATGGCATCAAGCTGTCCTGCATGGCGTATGCCCTCGCTCGATCGCAGAGCAGTCTCAACCAGGAAACCGCGTACCTATGCGGGTTGATGCACGGGGTCGGCAAGCTCTACATCCTCACGAAGGCAGAGGAGTTCCCCGATTTTCTTGGCGATACGGAAAAACTGGAAGCCGTGATGCGCGAATGGAATCCGCAGATTTCCAAGAGCATCGTTGAGTCCTGGGATTTTCCGAATGACGTCGTCGAGTCAACGGACCCGGAAACCTACGCCTATCCTGATGAGGACGCCGAGCCGTCATTGATCGATATTGTGGTCGTCGCCGGCCAGCTACTCGGAGATACTGGCGAAGACGACGTGATCGGTTTCGCGGATAGTCCATCGTGGCAACGCTTGGGGATGAGTGACGCGGTAGCGGCGAAAGTGATGGAGCGCTACGAGCAAAAGCTCGCGACTGTGCAGCAGTCGCTGGCCTGATTACGCTTCAGCGGCGTTGAGGGGCTAGTCAGTCGGTTCGTCGATTTCCAGTCGGCGAATCCTGAGCGACTCCGACTCGCGGCTAAACATGTACTGAATCAGAATCTCGCGCTGCGCACGCGACATGTCGTCGAATTCCACGCCGATGCCGTAACGATGGTCCGGATTGCCGGTATCAAGCGGGTCGGAGATCCGCACAACATGACCAAAGGTTTCGACGTATCGATTGTCGGAAGATAGCAGGCATTGCAGGTGTAGCCTGGTGCCCATGTCAAGCCGTTCGCTGCTCGAAAACATCATACCATCCGCACCCACATCGCAGTGTTGCGGCGTGGTCTCTGCCAGGCTTGCCTTGGTCTTGCGCAGTGTCGGCAGCTGTTCAACAACGACATTCAGCTTGTCGTTCAATAACGTGAGGCATTTTGTAACCTTGGGATTTTCGGCGTTAAGCAGAAACAGCGCTTCGCTCAGCCGAGCCTCCATATCGACAAGCATGGCCTGGGCGCTGTCGTTGGCGCCGGCCTGTAACTTGTAATGCTCGAGGCCGAGTCCAAACTGCTCCTCGTTGATGACTTCGTATTTCAGGTAGACTTTCTCTTGCACACGAAAAGAGCGCCTGTTCTCTTTGAGATCCATCATGGTTGCAGTTCCTCCGTCGTTATCGGCTCGCTGGAAGCCGATGCGATACTCATCGAGCGGAACCTGTCGATTTCGTTGCCGCGTAAGATCGAGATCTCCACGCGGCGGTTCTTCGCGCGATTTTCCGCAGTGTCATTGGGTGCGGTCGGCCGCGTGTCGGCATGACCGGTTACGATGATCTTTTCCGGGTTAATTTCTGATAGCTGCATGAACTCATGAGCAACCGATACCGCCCTGGACGTCGACAGCTCCCAGTTCGAGCGAAACTGGTCATTGGCGATTGGTACGTTGTCCGTGTGGCCCGATATGGACACTTCGCCGCTGTTGTTATCGATCAGGCGAGCAATTTTCGTTAGTGCTGGCAGGAATTCCGTGCGGACTTCGGCAAAGCCGGATTCGAAGGAGGTGTTCTCCTTGATGTGCACGATGACCTTCATGCCCTCGGTCATGATCGATACGCTACCTTCCTTGATTTCCTCTTCGAGTGCCATGCGCAGCCGCCGGGCGTGCTCACGGGTCTCCTTGATTTCCTTCAATTCCCGCGACAGCGCGTCCAGGGTGCTGCGGTTGGAGTCAATCGTGAACTGGCGAACGTCGCTGATCGCAGACGGGTTGGGCGTGCCCGGGCTGAATTCCTGTGCGACGACACTCGTGCCCTTGGGAATGGTCCTGACTTCGATTTCAGCCTGTACGCCGAATGCATCTTTCATCGAACCCGATAGCTGTTTGAACTTGGCGGCGTCCATTTCGGAAAAAGCGAGCAGTAATACAAAAAAGCACATGAGCAAGGTCATGAGGTCGGCGAACGTCATGACCCACGCCGGGACGCCGGCGCTTTCTTTCTTTTGCTCTTCCGCGGAGATGCCAATTCAGATGTAAGCCGCTTAGCCTACATCGTCCTCTTCGGAACGCTTGGATCGTGGCAGGTAAGCCTCCAGCATGCTGGCAATGATGCGTGGATTCTGGCCGCTCTGTATGCTCAGCAGCGCATCGATGATCAGCGTCTTGCTGGTCTTTTCTTCGCGACTCCGGACCGCGAGTTTATCTGCGATCGGCAATGCGAACATATTCGCGAGAATAGCGCCGTAGAGAGTGGTCAGCAGGGCGACCGCCATTGCAGGACCGATCTGTTTGGGATCGTCCATGTTGGCCAACATCTGGACCAGGCCGATCAGCGTACCGATCATGCCCATGGCCGGGCCGACGTCGCCGATCGCTTTGAAAATATCCTGGCCTTCGTTGTGTCGATTGACCGTCTCGTTGAGGTCTTTTTGCAGCATCGTGCGTACGGTTTCGGCGGGGTGACCGTCGATGAGCAGGCCGAGCCCGGTTTTCATGAATTCGTCACTGATCTCGCGATCTTCCAGTGCCAGCAAACCGCCCTGACGAGCCGCTTTGGCCAATTCGACCGACTCTTCGATCAGATCTTCCGGATTTGACGGCTTGTACAGGAATGCTTTGACCGCGATCGACGCGGCCCCGAGGAACTTCCCGAGGCTGAATTTCATCATCGTCACCAGCACGGTGCCGCCAAGCACCACCAGCAGCGATGGCGTATTCACGAACGTGCTCGCAGATCCGCCGAGCATGATCGACGTCAATACGATGCCAAATGCGCCGATCAGACCGATAAGTGTCGCCAAATCCAACGTTTTTCCTCCATTCCCTGGGGTGAGACGTTCACTGTCTCTAGTTATTTATCGGCAGCAATAGCCGTGGCTTTAGTGGGTTTCAGCATTGATTTCCGAGGTTTCGCCGGCGTCGTCGGGATCCATCATGCAGGCCCGGTCCCGGCCGGCCTCTTTGGATCGGTAAAGTCCCTGATCGGCGCGCGCGATGAAGGTCTCAACCGTGTCCGCCTCGGCAATCTCGGTGTAGCCAATGGAGCAGGTGATGAGCTGTTCATCGGGACATGATGGCAACCGGATTTCGCGCGCCTGATTCAGGAACCGCTCCACGAGCATGGTGGCGTTACGAGCGCCCGTATCGGGCAGCAGCACGGCGAATTCATCACCGCCATAGCGCGCGACAAAGTCGCTTTTGCGGATGAACGACCGCGCCAGGCAGTCGCTGACGGCGCGTAATGCGGCATCGCCAGTGATATGACCGTGGAAGTCGTTGATTTCCTTGAAGTGGTCGACGTCGATCATGATCAGCGTGACGGGCTGTTGCAGCACGTAATAGAGGTTGACGGCGTGTTTAATCGAGGCGTCAAAGGCGCCGCGGTTAAACGCGTCGGTCAAGCCATCGCGCTTCATTTCCTCGTGCGCCGCGGTCAAATCATCGCGCAGGCTTGACATGCGCTCATTCAGTTCCTGCAGCTGTTTTTCGTACGCCAGTTTTTGCACCGCAAAGGTCTCGCTGACCTGTTCGACCGTCTCCGCAAGTGCGGTCTTGATCTCTGTGAGTTGTCCGCCGTCGACGGCGAGCTGGATCTGTTCGAGATTGCCTTGCACAGTGCTTTCGGTACTTTGATCGCGTTGGCCAATGTCGCGCAGGCCCGAGACGAAGTCCTCAACAATGCCCCGATAGTCGCCCAAACGCTTGTTAACAAAAGACTTCTCGGCCTGGCGCCGGTCAGCAAAGAAGCGCCGAACGCGCGCCCAGTCGCGCGCACCATCGGCCGACTGCGGAATCTCGAACGAGGGAACGGCCGCGCCATTTTCGACATGACAGGCAAATTCTGTGCAAATCGCCTGGAACACTTCCGGGTCGACATCGCTATCGAGAGGAAACGATTCGTCGCCCATGACGCGGATGACGCTGCCTAACGTGTCGAGGGCACCGTCGGTAACGGCCGTCCCGACCACCGCCGATTGGTGCTGGGGTTTCTCGGAGTCGGACCCGAGGATCTTTGAAACGAACTTCATAGCACTGAATATCGGCGAGATCCGGAAGTTCTTTAGAGGACCCTGCGTAGGCAATCAACAGGATCTGTGACAGAATCAATGGGCTGAACCCGGAGCGCCTGATGATTGTCCTGGTTAATGATTCCGCGTCGAACGCGAAGCAATTGAAAGAACTCATCGAATTCATGGACGCGCCGCAGGTCCTTGTGGCCACGTCGCTGGACTGGCAGAAACAGGTTCAGGACCAGCGTATGGAGGCTGTTTTTATTGGCCCGGACATGGCTGACGACGCCGTTCATGATGTGATCGAGGGCGTGGGCAAACTGGATCCGAATGTACCAATCGTGGTGTTGACCCAAAGCCAAAACGGATGACCGTAAAAGACCTGCAGAAGAAGTACCCGTGGGCCCGGCTGCACACGCTCGAATTCCCGACCAGCCTGGATTCACTCGCCGAAGTCCTTGAAGAAGTGAGGGCTGCTCGCAGTCCGGTGGATCGTACGGAACGCCTGGGCGGCGATGGCAGGCTGATTGGCGATAGTGCCGATATGCGGATGGTCAGGCGGCTCGTCGAGCAGGTTGCGCCATCGATGGCGACGGTACTCATCACCGGGGAGTCAGGGACCGGCAAGGAAGTCGTCGCCCGCCAGATTCACGATCGCTCTGGCCGCACGGGGCCCTTCGTGGCGGTCAACTGCGGCGCAATTCCTGAACAACTGCTCGAGAGCGAGCTGTTCGGTCACGAGCGCGGCGCATTTACCGGCGCGGTACGCGCGCGCGCGGGTCGCTTCGAACAGGCCAAGGGTGGCACATTCCTCCTGGACGAAATTGGCGACATGCCACCAGTCATGCAAGTGAAACTATTGCGGGTACTCGAAGAACGCGTTGTGGAGCGGGTTGGCGGGACGACCAGCATTCCTGTTGATGTACGTCTGATTGCGGCGACGCACCGTGACTTGCCGAGTCGCATCGAGGCAGGAGAGTTTCGCGAAGACCTGTATTACCGGCTTAGCGTATTTCCCATCGAAATCTCACCGCTGCGTGACCGACCGGAGGATATTCCGCTACTCGTCGAAACGTTAGTTCGGCGTCATTGCGCGCAGAAGTCGGTATCGCTGCGCATTGAGGATGACGCGGTGGAGGTCCTGCAACAGTATCGCTGGCCGGGAAATGTCCGGGAACTCGCCAATCTGATCGAGCGGCTTGCCGTCACGCGGTCGAATGGCATGGTGACCGCGAATGATCTGCCATGGCCGATTGCCGAACGCGAGGAGAGCGGCGAGGAGAGCGGCGAGGAGAGCGGTGAGTCAAGGGCCGAAGTGATCGGGAGTAACTTGCAGTCTGTGCCGGTTGCGGTTCAGGAAAACCTGCCGAGTGAGGGCCTGGACCTGAAGCAGCACCTGGCCGAGGTCGAGCAGGAGATGATTCAAAAAGCCCTCAAAGATGCGGATGGCGTCGTGCAGCGTGCGGCGGAAATACTGGGGGTCGGGCGCACGACACTGGTCGAGAAAATCCGCCGCTATGAGCTGAACACGTCGGGCAAAGACGAAAGCTAATCCGAGCTAATGCCCAGGGAGGGCATTGCCTGCCGACAGTGCGGACAAACGGGCTCTGGTTGCTGTCGCAGCGCCAGCTGCACGAGGCCGGCATCGAGTATCTGGCTGGCGGACTGTTTGTTCAGGCCGAGATCAACACGAAATGATTCGAGATCCCTGATTTCGTCGTCACTCAGGACACCGTCGTCGAGTGCTTCGTCTGCGCGTTCCTTGTAGCGTGATTCACTGATTCTCAATTGCTGGCTGTAGCCGGTGGCGAGAATACTCGTCGGCAGTGCGACCATGCCAATGCCGACCACCGTGATCAATGCGCCGAAGATCTTACCCCCGACCGTGATCGGCGTGATGTCGCCGTAGCCCACTGTCGTCAGTGTCGCAAACGCCCACCACATTGCTGCCGGAATGCTGCTAAATGCTTCGGGTTGAGCTTCTCGTTCGAAATAGTACATTCCTGACGCCGCGAGCAGCATGACGGTCACCAGAATCAGGAACGCCGCTGATAGCGCTCGGCCGTTGTCGCGAAAGGTCGTGAACACCATGTTCATGGCTGCTGAGTAGCGCGTTAGCTTGAGGACACGCAGCAGGCGCACGGCGCGCAGGAAACGCATATCGACAGCGCCAAACAGTCCGAACGTCAGGAGGTAGAAGGGCAGTATCGCCAGGAAATCGATAATGGCGTGAAACGAGAAGATATAGTTCAAGCGCGCCTGCAACGGCGTCTTGGCGGCCGCGGATGGCAGCTCTACCGAACTCCAGAGTCGCAGCAGATACTCCACCGAAAAAATCGCCACGGTAACGATCTCGAAAATCGACAGCGCTTCACCGTATTTCGCTTCGACGCTCGGCATCGACTCGAGGATGACAGCAATGACGCTCGCCGCAATCAACACGATCAGGAAAATGTCGACTACACGACTGACCCAGTCGCCATCCTGGGCAGTTTCAAGCGATTGAAAGACGTGCTTGCGCATCGTCGAATCGCTGCGACGGTACGTGTTGCTGGCTGATACCGATCCGTGCACGGAGCTGGCCCCGAAACCTGATTACTAACAATAGCGGCGATTCAGGCCGCTTCTTTAATTTAGAGCCCGCGCCTATCGGTCGATTAACCGGCGAAATCGGTCGCGCCACAACGGTTTGAACGGTGTAATCTTGCGGCCGTGACAGATCTCCGGGAATTTTTTGGTGACGACAGCCCCTTGAAAGCGCTGCTGCCGGGCTTCCAGCCGCGTGCCGGTCAGGCATGGATGGCGGAGGCGGTTGCCGATGCCATCGCGGATCGCGACAAACTGGTCGTGGAGGCCGGCACCGGCACTGGCAAGACGTTTGCCTACTTGTTGCCGGCTCTCCTGAGCGGCCGCAAGACGATCATCAGCACGGGCACCAAAGCGTTGCAGGACCAGCTCTACCATCGCGATCTGCCATTGATCGGCAAGGCGGTCGGCCGACCGGTCGAGACCGCGCTGCTGAAGGGTCGTGCCAATTACCTGTGCCGCCAGCGGCTGGAGCAGGTCACCGATATTGCGCCGTCGCTCGGTGATGATCTCAATCTCGTCCGTGAGTGGCGGCATCGCACGCGCAGCGGTGACCGCGCCGAATTGATCGAGGTCGCCGAAGATTCTCCGGTCTGGCCACTGGTCACGTCGACCGTGGACAACTGTCTCGGGCAGCAATGTCCCGAATACTCGCAGTGCCATGTGGTCAAGGCGCGACGTGCGGCACAGGAAGCGGACCTGGTCGTCGTCAACCATCACCTGTTGCTTGCCGACCTGGCGATGAAGGAGGAGGGTTTCGTCGAGTTTTTGCCGGATGTCGAGGCGATCATCCTGGACGAAGCGCACCAGATTCCCGATCTTGCCACGCAGTTCTTTGGCGTTGGTCTGGGCAGTCGCGAACTCGAGCGGCTCGTCGACGACGCTCGGGCCGTTACGTTGCCGTTCGGGCAACCGGAAGTGCAAGGCCGCCTCGACAAAATGCAGACGGCGGTACGCGCGCTACGTGCGGCCGCACCACGCAATGAGGGCCGGTACGAACTTGGCGAGGTTATCG
>CAZTQL010000026.1:0-29237 GCA_964615665.1 uncultured Woeseiaceae bacterium
ATCGTTGCCCAGTACGACGTATTGACGATGGTCGCCACCGACGACCAGTGGGCATCAGTGTAGAAATCCGCCTCACCACTGGTCGCAAAGCACTCGAGGATCTTCGGGTGTCGCGATACTTCACGAACGAATCTGCATTTTTGACAGATTATTTCGTTATTTGTAGTTTTTCCGTGATGATTGGCACCGCCTTGCATGGCAGATCTGAGACACTAGGGGCCCTATTTACCAGCAAATACCGACATGCCCGCAGCCGCTCAACCGACGCTCCCCCGCCCGCTAGACAATTACGAACTCGCCGACCGCTATCGCCGCAAGACGGGGCGTGTCTTACTCACCGGTACGCAGGCGCTTGTGCGCATTGCCTTGACACAGCGCGCGCTGGACCAGGCCGCGGGTCTCAACACCGCCGGTTTTGTCAGCGGCTATCGCGGTTCACCGCTGGGCATGGTGGATCAGGAACTATGGCGCGCGAAATCACTGCTCGCCGAGAACAACATCGACTTCCTGCCGGCGGTCAACGAGGATCTCGCGGCGACAGCGATACTCGGCACCCAACAGGTTGAAACGGATGCCGGACGCGAGGTGGATGGCGTCTTTGGCATTTGGTATGGCAAAGGCCCCGGCGTGGATCGCGCTGGCGATGCGCTCAAACACGGCAACGCGTACGGCAGCTCGCCGCACGGTGGCGTCCTCGTTATTGCCGGCGACGATCACGGCTGCATCTCGTCATCGATGCCGCATCAATCTGACGTCGCGTTCCTGACGTTCATGATGCCGCACCTGAATCCCGCCAGCGTCGCCGAGTATCTGTATTACGGCCTGTACGGCATCGCGTTGTCGCGATTTTCCGGCATGTGGGTTGGCTTCAAAGCCATTTCCGAGACTGTCGAGTCGGCGATGACAATCGATCTGCCTGCACCTCCACAGTTCGCAACCCCTGCCGATTTCTCGCCGCCGCCCGAGGGGCTGCACTACCGCTGGCCTGATTTTCCGGGACCGCAAATCGAGGAACGGCTGGAAGCAAAAAAAGCGGCGACGCTCGCATTCGCGGCGACTAACCCGATTGATCGCAAGATCTTCGATGTACCGGATGCACGCTTCGGCATCGTAACCACCGGTAAAGCGCATCTCGACCTGATGGAGGCCTTACGACTGCTGGGTATCGACGCAACCGAAGCGCGCCGCCTCGGTATTGATGTGTACAAGGTCGGCATGGTCTGGCCGCTGGAGCCACACGGTGCTCTCGATTTTGTGCAGCGCAAACGCGAAGTGCTGGTGATCGAAGAAAAACGCGGCATCATCGAGAGCCAGTTCAAAGAATATTTCTACGATTACCCGGGCCGCAAACCCGAACGCATGGTCGGGAAAGCGGACGAGAGCGGCGCACGACTCGTGCCCTGGGTTGGCGAGCTGTCACCGGTGCAGCTTGCGCCCATCGTCGCGGGCAGACTCGATCGCCTTTTTGGCGGGAACCGATTTACGGAGCGCGCTGACAAGCTCGCGAGCCGGCGCGGTTCGGCAATCGAAATCGGCGGCGCGAAGCGCATGCCCTACTTTTGCTCCGGCTGCCCGCACAACACCTCAACGCGCGTGCCGGAAGGCTCACGAGCGCTCGCCGGCATTGGTTGTCACTTCATGGCGAGCTGGATGGACCGCGATACCGACGGCCTGATTCAGATGGGCGGCGAAGGCGTCAACTGGATACCGCGATCGCGATACAACGGTGGCCAGCACGTTTTCCAGAACCTCGGTGACGGCACGTTTTACCATTCGGGTTCGCTTGCGATTCGCCAGGCGGTCGCCGCCCGCACCAACATCACTTACAAGATCCTCTACAACGACGCCGTCGCCATGACCGGCGGCCAGCCGGTTGATGGCCCGGTCTCGGTCCAGAGTATCGCCCAGTCAGTACGCGCCGAAGGGGTCGAGCGCATCGCGCTTGTCACCGACGAACCCGATTTATTCGACGCGAAAGATTTTCCGGTCGGCCTGACGATCTCGCACCGATGCGACATGGACAACGTGCAACGTGAGCTGCGCGATATCGCCGGAGTGACGGTGTTGATCTATGCGCAGACGTGCGCGACGGAGAAACGGCGGCGACGCAAGCGCGGCACGCTGGCTGATCCGCAGAAGTTTGTCGTTATCAATGAACTGGTTTGCGAAGGCTGCGGTGACTGCTCGATCGAATCGAACTGTCTGTCCGTCGTGCCAAAGGAAACGCCGTTCGGCCGCAAGCGCCAGATCGACCAGAACAGCTGCAACAAGGACTACTCCTGTCTGAACGGCTTCTGCCCGAGCTTCGTGACGGTCGAAGGCGACGTCGCAAGAAGCGAACCCGGACTCGATCACGAGGCGGCGTTCAGTACGCTTGAGAAGGCACTTGACGACCCGCAGATTCCGACTATCGACGCCTGCTATGACCTGCTCGTGACCGGCGTCGGCGGCACCGGCGTTATCACCGTCGGTGCTTTGATAACAATGGCGGCCCACCTGGAGGGCAAAGGTGCCTCGGAGCTCGACTTTATGGGTTTCGCGCAGAAATTCGGCCCGGTCCTGAGCTACCTGCGAATCGCCGATGATCCGGCGCAAATCAACCAGATGCGTATTGAGCCCGCCCAGGCGGACGCGCTGATCGGTTGCGATATCGTGGTGAGTTCGTCGCCCAAAGCGTCGATGACGTACCAGAGAAATCACACGAGGGCGGTCGTCAACACGGCGGAAATGCTGACCGGCGATTTCATCCGGAACCGCGACGCCAGCCTGCGACGCGACGATCGGGTTGCCGCAATCGCCAGCGCTCTCGGCGAGGATAATCTGGCCACTATCAACGCCAACCAGCTTGCTGAGCAGTTGATGGGCGACACCCTTTACGCCAACGTACTGCTACTCGGCTCTGCCTGGCAACACGGCCTTATTCCTGTCTCGCTCGCCGCACTATTACGCGCGATCGAGCTGAACGGCGTCAAGATAGAAGAGAACAAACGCGCGTTTACCTGGGGACGCATCGCTGCATTTGCGGCCGATTCGCTGCACCGGTTAATCAATGGTGGGCCGCAGCCAGATCGCGAAACGCTCGACACCGTTATTGAGCGACGTCACGAGTTCCTGGTCGACTATCAAAGTGAAAAGCTCGCACAGCGATACTCGGCGCTCCTGGATCGGCTGCGCGCGGCCGAAGCACGCGTTTCGAATGATGACTCGCTGAGCGTTGCAGCGGCGAAGAGCTATTTCAGACTCTTGAGCTACAAAGACGAGTACGAGGTGGCGCGCCTGCATACGCGAACGGCATTCCTGGAATCGCTCAGGGCGGATTTCGGCCCCGGCGCGAAGCCGCGCTTTCACATGGCACCGCCAATCCTGAGCAGCGGCGTCGATGCACGTGGCCGCCCGCGTAAACGGGAGTTTGGTGCCTGGATACTGCCCGTGCTACGCCTGCTCGCCGCACTGCGAAAACTACGCGGCACGCCGCTCGACGTGTTTGGTTACACCGCGGAGCGGCGCATGGAGCGCGAGCTGATTGCCGAGTTTGAAGTGACCATTGACACTGTGATTGCCAATCTGAGAACCGATAACGTTACTACTGCAGCGAACGTGTTGAGCCATTACCTGGACATTCGCGGCTACGGCCCTGTCAAAGAGGAATCCGCCACCGAGGTCCGTGCGCAAGTGGCAAAGGACCTGCACGCGCTCGCAGCAACGCCGCAACGAACCGCTGCCTAGCTGACTAAAAACCGAAGGCTGACCCGATGTGCATCGACAGCACCAGGAATATGGCCGCCATCGCGAAAATTTTCAGAAGCAGCGGGCCCACGAATCTGAACCATGCCGAGTACGGCACTTTACCCAGCGCCAGAGCGCCCATGACCAGCGCGCTGGTCGGCACAATCATGTTCGTGAATCCATCACCAAACTGATAGGCGAGTACCGCTGTCTGCTGCGGTACGTCCGTCAACGTCGCCAACGGCGACATGATTGGCATCGTCACGAACGCCTGGCCGCTGCCAGACGGAATGAAGAAATTACAGATGGTCTGCACCATCAGCATGCCTATTGCGGACACTTCTGCCGGCAGACCTTCAAGCACTCCGGCGATGCCATGCACGACTGAGTCGATGATCTGGCCGTCGGTCATGACCACTTCAATCGTGCGCGCAAACCCGACGAGCAAAGCGGCGGGCGTCATCGCGGCAGCGCCCTCGATGAAGGTGCGACTCGTTTCACCGGCAGGTAGCCTCGCGACGAGAGCCGCGAGCAAGCCAACGCCGAGGAATATTGCGTTCAGTTCCGGGACGTACCAGTGGAACTCGGACACGCCGTAAACGAATCCGGCGATACCGAGGACAAAGATCAGGAGCACCACGACACGCTGCCCCGTCATTTCCAGATCCGCCGGCGCCTGGAAGCCGACGCTGTAGTCGATGTGCGACACGAGGCTGGTGGACGGGTCTTGTCGCACCCGCATCGCATATCGGTAGATGTGATGAAACGCGACAATCAAGAACGCGAACATCATCAACAATCGCAGGCTCCAGCCGGACGTCAGCGGCACATTGGCAATGTTCTGGGCGATTAACACACCAAACGGATTGATACCGGCACACGCCCAGCCAATCCCGTAAGGAACCCAGACCATGCCCATCGCGACAATGGCGTCCATGCGCATGGCGAGGCTCATCGTGACGATTATTGGTACGAGCGGCACATATTCCTCGCCCATGCCAATCGTGAACGACCCGATGCTGAACAGCAGCAGGCAGCCGCCGATCAGAAGCCATGGGGTCTTGCCCAGGCGGTCAACCGCGCCGTGCAGCGCGGCGTCGATTGCGCCGGTCCTGCGCAACACCGCGATGACGCCCCCGACCAGAAAAATCAGAAAGATGATGCCCTGGGCAGACTCGAGTCCGTCGGTAATCGCCATCAGGAAATGCCACGGCGGCAATGTCACGGCGGCATCGCCGGCCAACGCCTGGTAGGTACCGTCTACAACGATCATACGACCCGGATCATCAGGTACTGGCACGCGTTCGAAGCTGCCATGCGGAACAACGTACGAGAGCAGTTGCGCGACAACGATGAAAGAAAAAATGAGTACCAGCGAGTCGATCGACCAATTGCGTTTGGACATGTCGCGTCAGCCTGCGTATCAATCAGTAGCTGCGCAGATTAGCGGACGTCGAGCAGGCGCGCAAAAAAAGAGGCCGGCAACCAGCTGCGCCTGATGCGCAACTCGCTGCCGACCCCTTCGGGTCTTACCTTTTATCAGGCCTCGACGGTGCTTGCGCCAGGTGCGCAGTTAGCAACGCTCTTCATGCCGTTGTTGCAGCCTGACTCCGACGCATAGCTCTGGCTCGTGCCTACCGTCTGACCGTTGGTCGACGTCAGGTTAAAGCGGAACTTGCCGGATGCGGTCGTCTTCTTGGCGAAACGCTCCTGGTTCTGCGAGTTCTTCTTGACGGATTCGATACCGTTCATGCAGCCGGCCTTTGAGCTATAACCTTCGCTGCTCAGAATGTTCTGGCCGTTTACCGCTTTCAAGCGAAAACGATGTTCGCCTGCTTTGTCTTTATAAACCTCAAACTTTCCTGGCATTGCTATTTCCTCCACACAGTTTTGACTTAAATATTGAGCAATCGATAAATTTACTTGACGACGAAGGTCACCTTCATCGTGACCCGGTAGGACGCAACATTGCCGTCCTTGACGACGACTTTCTGCTCTTTGATCCATGCGCCTTCGATATTCTTGACCGTCTCACTCATCTTGCTGACGCCCTTGCGGATCGCATCCTCAAAGCTCTTGGATGACGAAGCGGATATTTCGGATGTCTTTGCTACACTCATTAGTACACTCCTTTTTGTAGTTGCAAGACGTTATATCACTGTTCGATCCGTATCTCATCGCCAAATGCTCTGGCGGCCCCCAATTCAGGCGTCCGGAAGGCCGCCCGCTGCGTCGAAAACGCGTCCGCAGGCGGTCAGTCTATTTCGCACCGATTTGCCTCCAGGTAGCGCATATCGGCTTTCCAGATGATAGAATCGCGGCCAACCGCCGATAACTGCGTTGAATCATGTTCGAGACGGGTGGCGGAGCGGGCTCAGAGCGAATGCTGGCAGGACCAGTCCCGTGCGAGTCTGTGGTGTGCGGGGGCAACTGTTTTGGCGCGTTCGTGCCCGTCTGTTTTGCGAAGATTTGCTTGAATTCTCACACGTTGCGGAATGCTGCGGTGTTGGGGAATAAACTTATGGAGTTAATTCTATGAAGACTTTCATCTGCGTAGTCGCAGCGACATTTATTGCTTTTGCAGGTGCCCAGAGTGCATTTGCGGATGCCGAGCCAGGACAAGGCTATTTTTCAGTGATGGGTTCCTACCTCGACGATGACAACGATCGCAACGTAAAGGACGCTGTCAACACCGGCCAGTTTGGCATGGGCTACGCCATCAACGACATCCTCAACATCGAGGGCCTCATTACGGCTACGGCCGCAAGTGGCGGCGACCAGGGGCATCTGGGTATCGGCGTTGATTTGCAGCGTGTCTTCCGTCGCGCAGAGCGCTTCAGCCCTTACCTGCACGCTGGCATTGGCTACATCGAAGTGGATCCGTCAGGCTCAGAACCCAGCAGAGACGGCGAGACGTATTCGGCGGGCGTAGGCTTCCTGCTGGATATGTTCGATTCGAATGTCTCGCTTCGCGGCGAGTGGCGGCACCGCATCGAAACCTCCTCCAGCAACCGCCTGGACAGCAACTTCAACGAGAACCTGCACGACAACTTATTCAGCCTTGGTCTGCAGATTCCGTTTGGCGCCGGTTCCCCGACGTTCGTCGACTCTGACGGTGACGGTGTCGCCGACGGCATGGATCGTTGCCCCAACACGCCGGCTGGTACGAGCGTCGATGGCTATGGCTGCGAAACTGACAGTGATGGCGATGGTGTCAAGGATTCGAAAGACAAGTGCCCGAATACGCCGCGCGGTGCCGCGGTCAACGCCGACGGCTGCCCGATGGACAGTGATGGCGATGGCGTGGCGGACGGCATGGACAAATGCCCGAATACGCCGGCTGGCGCCAAGGTCGATAAGAACGGTTGCGAACTTGATGGCGACAAAGACGGCGTTATTGATCGTCTTGACGAATGCCCGAAAAGTGCGGCAGGCGTTCAGGTCGACATCAAAGGTTGCGAAATCAAGGGACAAATCAAGCTGCCTGGCGTGAACTTCGAATCCAATTCGGATCGTCTGCTGCCCAGTGCTTCCGGTGTCCTTAGCGATGCCGCGGCAACGCTGAAGAAGAACCCGACGATCAAGGTAGAGGTCGCAGGTTACACAGACAGCGACGGCGCTTCCGATTACAACGAGAGCCTGTCAGCTCGCCGCGCAACGACCGTACGCGACTACCTCGCGTCTAACGGTGTGGCGATGGATCGCATGACAACTCGTGGTTATGGCGAGTCTCAACCGGTTGCCGACAACGGCACTCGCGAGGGCAAAGCACAAAATCGCCGTGTTGTTCTGCGCATTGTAGAGCGCTAGGAAAATCGCTTGAGTGGGCGGCCTGCGGGTCGCCCGCAGATCAAGAAAACGCGTACAGCTTTTTCAGCTGTGCGCGTTTTTTTTCGCCCGTTCGATAAAGGCGTCACCGGGGTTCGTTGCACCGGACCACGATTTACAGGATTATCAGGGTGCGACTGACCACTTCGGGGGGACACAGTGATGACGGGCGCCAACGCAGACAATCCAAACAAGACCGATCGCGACGACATGCCATTCGTTGCGCGATGCCGTGAGCTCTCACCCTGGGCACCGTTTCGCTGGATGCGACTGGGCGTTAGCGATCTCCTGCGTGCGCCGCAGCAGAGCCTCGCATACGGGCTCGTTGTCGCCCTGTTGATTGGTATCGTTTGTCTGCTGGCGTGGTTTCGCGGCAGTCAGTGGATCATGTTCGCGATGCTCGGCGGCTTTGTCTTCCTCGCACCGCTTACCTGCATCGGGCTCTATGCGATCAGTGCTCAGCTCGAACGCGGCCAGGAGCCCTCAATGGCGCGCAGCGTCCGCGCCGCTTTCAAACGCCACTTCGGCAACGAAATGATATTCGCACTCGTGCTGCTCGTAATCTTCATGCTGTGGGCACGATCTGCAGTCATGATCACCGTGTTCTTTCCGACCGATGGCGATGTGACGTTGCAGGACTGGCTGACTTATCTCGGCTTCGGCTCGATGGTCGGTGCGGTTTTTGCTGCCGTTACCTTCTCGGCCAGCGCTTTTTCACTGCCGATGATCATGCATCGGGATGTCGACAGTATTACGGCGGTGGTAACGTCAATCAACGCGGTGCTACGGAATAAACTGGCCATGGCAATCTGGCTGGCGATTGTCGTTATTGCGCTTCTGGTCGGCGTGCTGACGGCTTTTGTGGGACTGATTGCGATCGTGCCGGTAATTGGTTACGCCGCCTGGCACGGCTATCTGGAAACGATCGATGCCGAGGAGTTCCCGCGTCACACGGTCGGCATTACAGCGACCCGGAGGGAAACTCCCGACAGTCAGTCCAAGAGTTCGAGCACGCAATAGGCGGCACCCAGTAGTCCCGGCTGGTCATAGGTAATAAGCCGCGTCGGAATACGTTCCATAAACGCCCGGCGGCGGCCCTTGCTCTCAAAGGCAGTGCGAAACGGGCTGTTCGCAAGAACCTGCGGGTACCGTTTCGAGATACCACCGGCGATATACACACCGTCAACGGAGCCAAATGTCAGTGCCAGGTCGCCAGCCACCTGGCCCAGCAACTTGAAGAACATGTCGACCGCTTCAGCAGCAATCTTGCCGTCATCGCGCCGCGCAAATATTTGGGCGGCAGTCAGTGACTCTCGGGTTTCACCGTGGATCGCCGCAAGCGCTTTATAGATGTTCATCAGGCCTGACCCGGCAATCAGGCGCTCTGCAGAAACACGATCAAATTTGTCGGCCAGGATTTTCAATAATTCGATCTGCAGCGGCGTTTCCGGCGCAAATCCAATGTGACCGCCCTCACCGGTAACCGGCACCAGCGTGCTGCCACGACGGCAAAGGCCGGCGACACCCAGCCCGGTGCCAGGCCCGAGTATGGCGACGTCGAAATCGTCAGAACCCAATGCTCGATGGTCGTGAATGCCAATAGTCTGGATTTCGGTTTCGGTCAGCAAGGGAATCGAATAAGCGATCGCCTCAAAATCGTTGAGCAAGCGTACGTGTTCTGTACCGAAATCCTCGCGCGTCTCCGCAGCCGAGATATCCCAGTGATTGTTCGTGATCTTGACCTTGTCATCGACAACCGGGCCAGCAGCGGCCAAACACACGGCATCGGGTGGTCCAACTTTCGTCGTTGCGAGGTAATGTTTGATGGCATCGTCAGCCGTTGCAAAGTCCTCACACTGCAATTCAAGCATACTGTGAAAACCGGGCCGGTCTGTCGTCGCCAGAGCAAAGCGCGCATTCGTGCCACCAATATCGCCAATCAGCAAACATCGGTCCTTCATTCCTTATCGTCTCCAAACAGGCTGGCGCCCTGTTCAGCACCAGTCGCGCGCTCACGAAACGCAGCAAACAGCTCGCGTCCCATACCGGTCTGCAGGTTTTCCACAGCAGCATTCACCTCACGCGAGGCAAATTCATCATTGTCGACCACGCCAAGAACACCCTTGCCCGCATCGATCGTAATGACGTCGCCGTCCTTGATCTTCGCAATCGGGCCGCCGGCAAGCGCCTCGGGCGTTAGCTGGATCGCTGCAAGGACCTTGCCCGAAGCCCCTGACATACGACCGTCGGTCAACAACGCGACTTTGTGTCCGCGATTTTGCAAAAGTCCGAGATACGGCGTGAGTTTGTGCAGCTCTGGCATGCCATTCGCTCGTGGCCCCTGATTCGAAACCACCGCCACAAAATCCTGCTCCAGTTCGCCGTCATTAAAGGCGTCAACAAACGCCTGCTGCGTGTGGAAAACTCGCGCCGGAGCTGTAATGGTGTGGTGCTTCGGATCAACAGCCGATACTTTCACGATCGCGCGACCCAGGTTGCCCGTAGCCAGCCGCAAGCCGCCCTCCGGACCGAACGGATTGGAACATGGACGCAGTATCTCCGTATCCAGCGATTCGGATTGCGCCTCGCGCCACGCCAGCTTGCCGCCGTCAATGTGTGGCTCGCGGCAAAAAGTCCTCAGGTTGTCACCGAGAATCGTCGTAACGTCTTCATGCAACAGACCACTGTCGAGCATGTCGCGGATAATGAACCCAAGGCCGCCCGCAGCATGGAAATGATTCACATCGGCCGAACCGTTTGGGTAAACCCGCGACAGCTGCGGAATAACGCCGGACAGGTCTGAAAAATCCTGCCAGTCGATCTTGATGCCGGCCGCCGCGGCGATGGCAACCAGGTGAATCGTATGATTGGTCGAGCCACCGGTTGCAAGCAGACCGATGATGCCGTTAACGATCGACTTTTCGTCCAGTACGTCAGCCAGCGGCCGGTACGCGTCACCCAGGTTGGTGGCGTTCAGGACGGTATCGACCGCGTCCTGTGTGAGTAACTCACGCAATTCTGTGCCGGGGTTCACGAAGGACCCGCCCGGCAACTGGAGACCCATAAACTCCATCAGCATCTGGTTGCTATTCGCCGTGCCGTAGAACGTGCAGGTGCCCGGTGCGTGATACGCGGCTGACTCGGCCTCGAGCAGCTCGTCCCGCCCTATTCGACCTGCCGCGTATTCTTCGCGAATGCGGGCTTTTTCCTTGTTGCCCAGCCCGGAGACCATCGGCCCTGCGGGAACAAAAACGACTGGCAGGTGCCCGAATGAGAGCGTTCCAATCAAGAGACCCGGAATTATTTTGTCACAGACGCCGAGACACAGCGCCGCATCAAACATATTGTGCGATAACGCGACGGCGGTTGATAACGCGATAACGTCGCGACTGAATAACGACAGGTCCATGCCGTCGGTGCCCTGAGTAACCCCGTCGCACATCGCCGGCACACCACCCGCAAACTGCGCGACGGCGCCGCGCTCGGCAGCCGCCTTTCTGATGACAGCCGGGTAGGTTTCAAAAGGCTGGTGTGCGCTCAGCATGTCGTTATAGGCAGAAACAATGCCGATGTTAGGAACGACGCTGCTTTTCAATGCGTCTTTATCGTCGCTGCCGCACGCCGCAAATCCGTGTGCAAGATTACTGCACGCCAGTGCGCCACGCGCTGGCCCGTCATTCGCCGCTGCATGCATGCGCGTAAGATAATCACCGCGCGACTTCGCGCTGCGCTCGATGATGCGCTTGGTAACGCGCTCAATAACCGGGTTCACTGCTTGTCCACCTCCATTATGGCGCCCAGAAAAGCCTGACCGGCGCGCGCTTTTGTCGCAGGAGACGCGACAACGGGTACCCATTCGACATCGCTGTCGCCTGTTTATAGACGTCCAGCTTTTCGTCACCAAAAAACAGCAGCACTATCTCGTCGCTGCGTGAAATCGCCGCCAGCGTCATGCTGATGCGCACGTGCGGGCTCGCCGCAGTGACGACCGGCATGTACAAACGACCCGCCTCAACATCCATCGCTTCGTCCAGATTATCGGCATCCGGGAACAGCGACGCGAAATGACCGTCGGCCCCTATTCCAATCAATGAACAGGCGAACGGCAAAACCGGCAACGGGTCCTGCAACTCGTCGCAGCGCTCTTCGGGAGAAACACCGGCGGCGTAAACCGGTAGCAGTGTCGCCGCGGCTGCCGCACCAACCAGCAGCGACTCGCGCACCAGCTTCTCGTTACTGTCATCGTGCTCCGGAGAAACCCAGCGCTCGTCGCTGAGCGCAACCTGCACCCGCTGCCACTCGAGGTCCGTATCGGCCAATGCCGCAAAGCACTGGCCCGGCGAGGTGCCGCCGCTGACAACAAGCGACGTTTCCTCATTATTTTCGAGGCGCTTGGACAACAGTTCAGCGATGCGCTTGGCCGCCGCTACCGATGCCTCCTGCCGGGTCTCAAAATAGTGTTCAGTCATAACTAGCCATCCGTATGCCATGCACGACCATCGCGGTCGAGCAATAATGAAGAAGCCGTCGGCCCCCATGAGCCAGCCACGTAGGACTCGACTTTTTGCGTGGCCGCTTCCCAACCATCGATGATGCCGTCGATCCAGTGCCAGGCCGCTTCAATCTCGTCGCGCCGCATGAAGAGCGCCGGATTACCGCGCAGCACTTCCATCAACAAACGTTCATAGGCATCCGGGTAGCGAACGCCGAACGTCTCTTCAAAACTCAGGTCCAGCGATACGGGCTTCAGATTGAAACCACCGGGGCCCGGTTCCTTCGCCATGACAGAGAGCTGCACGCCCTCATCCGGCTGCAAACGAATGCGCAGCAAGTTCGGCAGTACATTGTATTTCTGCTCCGGAAAAATCGAGTGCGGCACATCCTCGAACTGCACCACAATTTCAGAGTGCTTTGCCGGCAGCCGCTTGCCGGTCCGCAGGTAAAACGGCACGTTGGACCAGCGCCAGTTTTCGATCTCGAGCTTGAGCGCTACAAACGTTTCCGTCGTGCTGGACTCGCCGCCGAGTTCGTCGAGATAACCGGGCACCGTGCTCTTGCTGATAGCCCCGGCCGTATACTGACCGCGCACCGTGTTAGCCCGCACTTGCTCGGCCAATATCGGCTTTAACGAGCGCAGTACCTTGATCTTTTCATCGCGCACGGCATCGTGATGCAAACTCGAGGGCGGCTCCATCGCAAACAGACAAACCAGTTGCAACATGTGGTTCTGCACCATGTCCCGCAATGCGCCGACACGGTTGTAGAATTCGCTACGACCGCCAACACCCAGATCTTCGGCAACGGTAATCTGCACGTGGTCAATCGCGCCGCGGCGCCACAACGGTTCAAACAATGAATTGCCAAAGCGCAGGGCCAAAAGGTTCTGCACCGTTTCTTTGCCAAGATAGTGATCGATGCGATAGATCTGATTCTCGGCGAAACAGTCACCCACCGCATTGTTGATCTCACTCGCCGACGCGAAGTCCCGACCCACCGGTTTTTCCAGAACAATGCGGCTCTGCTCCGTGATCAGGCCGTTGGTCTTCAGCCCTTTGGCGATGGCGCCAAACAGACTCGGCGCCGTTGCGAGGTAGGCCACTCGAGTGCGCTGTTCGTGCCCGGACAGTTTCTTGATCAGGCGGCCCCAATTGTCGTGTGCAAACGCGTCGGCCTGCACATAATGGATGCGCTTCTTGAACAACTTCCAGTGCGCTGCATCGAATTCGCCATCGGGCAGCTTTTGCCGCAGCGATTTTTCAACCAGCGCCAGGTATTTCTCCCGCGTTAGCGCACCACGACTGGCCGCAATAATGCGGCTGTCAGCCGTGACCTGGCCGTCGCGGTCGCGATGATACAGGGCCGGCAGCAATTTGCGCATCGCAAGATCACCGGTCCCGCCAAATATGATCAGGTCGAAGGTATCGACCGGAATGAGCTGAGCCATGGAGCTTCCTCTGGATATTTCTGTAATTTTACTACATTTTTGCTCATTACAAGCATTTAGACGTGATTTTTGGTCATTTTTTCTGTAATTTTACTACATGTTGACGACGATAACGAAAGCCCTGCCAGACCTGACGCCCTCTGAACAGCGCATCGGCCGTTGGATTCTGCAGCACCCGAAAGAAGCGGCAAATACGACACTCGCACGCTTGGCCGCCGAATGCGATACAAGCGAGCCCACCGTCGTGCGCTTCTGCCGCCACGTTGGGCTGAGTGGCTTTCGGGAACTCGCCATTCGTCTGACCGAGGCACTGAGCAGCCCATCGACCTATGTGCATCGGAATGTCAGCGCTGATGACTCGATCTCGGATGCACTTATCAAAGTCATGGATGCCTCGATTCAGTCACTGGTTGAAATGCGCGCGCAGCTCTCCTCGATGCCGGTCAATGAGGCGGTCGGCGCTATGAAAAATGCCCGGCAAATTGTATTTGCCGGGCTCGGTGCATCCGGGCAGGTTGCCAGAGACGCCTGCCACAAGTTTTTCAGGCTGGGTATTCCCTGCACCGCATTGCACGACACGACGATGATTTTGCAATTTGCTGCCATCGCGGACTCGCGTGATGTACTGGTACTATTGTCGCACTCAGGTCGCTGGCAGGAGTTTGCGCGTGCGGCAAAGATGACGCGCGAACGAGGTGCGACCGTCATTGCTATTACGAGTCCGGACTCGGTATTTGCCGGAGAGGCCAGCCTGTTGTTCCCATGCCGCGTTGTTGAGGACACCAACATCTTCACACCGATGAGTTCGCGTCTTGCACAGCTGGCGCTGCTGGATGCTATCCAGGTCGCCCTCGCACTGGCTCAGGGCGAGGCTGCGGGCGACAACTTGCGCCGCAGCAAGGACGCGCTGTATAGCAATACCGACGTGTGCCAATGACCCGCCCTTCAGACTCAAAGAGTGCAGCTGCCGTTCGACAAGCGGGCGTCGGCCTGCATATCGCCTCGTTGCCGAGTCCCTATGGCATTGGCGGTATCGGCGCACCAGCCCGGGCATTTGTCGACAAAATGCGCTGCATGGAGCTGAGCGTCTGGCAGTTTTTACCTTTGGGCCCAACCGCTTACGGTGATTCGCCTTACCAGTCTCTGTCGACTTTCGCGGGCAACGAGATGCTCATCAGCATCGGCGACTTGCTGGATATGGAGCTATTGCTCGAGGAAGAAGTGGACGAGCTTACGGCCCTGCCAGACGAGTACGTCGACTACGGCACATTGATCCCGATCAAGTCTTACCTGCTGGACATCGCATCACAGCGCTTTCCTTTTAAGGCCAGCGAGGAACTCGAGGCACTGTACTTTGAGTTCCTGGCCGCCAACGATGAGGCCTGGCTGCACAACTACGCAGTCTTTCGAATATTGAAAAGCCGTCACGATGAGCGTCCGTGGCCAGAGTGGGCGCCCGAGTTTGTGCACCGCGACGAGGCGGCATTGCAGGATTTCGAGACAGGCGCGGCAGCACAGATAAAAACGATCAAGATCATTCAGTTCCTGTTTCATTATCAATGGCAGCGGCTGCGTGACTACGCGCACGCCAACGGTGTGACGCTGTTCGGCGACATGCCAATCTACATCGCGCACGACAGTGCGGACGCCTGGGCGAACCGCGAGCTGCTCCGCATCGATGACGATGGGCGGCCGGACAGCGTTGCCGGCGTACCCCCCGACTACTTCAGCGAAGATGGGCAGCTATGGGGCAACCCGCTGTATGACTGGGACAAGCATGCTGCCACCGGCTACCGCTGGTGGGTTGACCGGCTGCGTGCCGCTACCGAGCTCGCCGATATTGTCCGCATCGATCATTTCCGTGGTTTCGAAGCGTACTGGGCAATTCCGGCCGACGCCAAAACGGCGCGCACCGGCACGTGGGAACCAGGCCCAGGCGATGCCATTTTCGACGCCATGAAGGAGGCGCTCGGCGACCTGCCTATTGTTGCCGAGGATCTGGGCTTCATTACACCCGAGGTCGAAGCACTGCGTGACCGGCACCGATTCCCTGGAATGAGAATCCTGCAATTTGATGTGTGCGATGAAGACTTCCAGTTGTCCGACGTCGCCGAGAACAGCGTTTGCTACACGGGCACCCATGACAATGACACGACCATCGGCTGGTTCAAGGGCAGTCCCGACGATATTCGCAGTGCCGCGGAAATAGTAAAGACACAAGGTGCAGCACTTGCTATTACCAACGGCAATCCGGCGACTATTCATACCGACCTGATCAAAGCCGCATTCTCGACCAGGGCCCAGTTGGCAATAGCGCCCATGCAGGACTTTCTCGGCCTTGGCTCCGAGGCTCGAATCAATATTCCGGGGACGGCAGGTGGCAACTGGCGCTGGCGTGCACTTCCCTCACAATTGACGCCCGAACTCTGCGACAATACGGCGGAATTAGTGCGGGCATCGGGTCGTCAAAATTAGTTTCTGAGGCAACTCAGAGGCTTCGGACGCGCCCGACTTTGGCCGCGATCAATGAAGTCTTTTTTTGCAAGAGTTGCCAGAATGGAAGATAACAACGACAAGCAAGACGCCAGATTTGTCAGTCGCCTGACCCGTGACACACTGGCGCTCATCCTCGCCGGTGGACAGGGCTCGCGGCTGCACGAACTGACCAGCTGGCGCGCCAAGCCAGGGCTGCATTTCGGCGGCAAGTTCCGCATTATCGATTTTGCACTCTCCAACTGTCTGAACTCCGGTATCCGGCGCATCGGCGTGCTGACACAGTACAAAGCACACTCGCTGATTCGGCACCTCCTGAACGGTTGGTCGTGGTTCCAGTCGGGTGCCGGCGAACGGGAATTCGTCGAGATACTGCCTGCGTCACAGCGCGTCGGCGGCGAGTGGTATCGCGGCACAGCCGACGCCGTCTATCAGAACCTGGACATCATCCGTACGCACAATCCTCGCCTCGTGCTGATTCTGGCCGGCGACCATATCTACAAAATGGACTATGGCCCGTTCCTGGCGTTTCACGTCGAAATAGGCGCAGACATGTCGATCTGCTGCATCGAAATGCCGATTGAGGAAGCCGCCGGCGAATTCGGCGTCATGACCGTCAATGAGGAGGGCCGAATCATCGGCTTTGATGAAAAGCCCGAAAAGCCGAACCCGATTCCAGGTAAACCCGGTATTTGCCTTGCCTCAATGGGCAACTACCTGTTCAACACGGATTTCCTCTACGAACGTGTCATTGCGGATGCTGACACACCGGGCACCAAGCATGATTTTGGCCGCAATGTTATTCCGTCGGTTATCGATGACTACCAGGTCTACGCTTTTCCGTTACGCGACCCCGAGACCAACGAACAAGCCTATTGGCGCGACGTTGGAACGCTGGACGCGTTCTGGGAGGCCAATATGGAGCTCGCAGCGGTAACCCCACAGCTCAACCTGTATGACAAAGTCTGGCCGATATTTACGCACCAGCTGCAGTTGCCGCCGGCCAAGTTCGTATTTGATGATGTGGATCGTCGCGGTGAAGCCATTCAGTCGATGGTGGCCGGTGGGTGCGTGATCTCAGGCTCGACGGTGCGGCGCTCGTTATTGTTCACCAATTGTTACGTGAACCCGTATAGCACTGTCAGTGATTCCGTGGTTTTGCCGGACGTTGTCATCGGCGAGCGCTGCAACATCAACAACGCAATTATCGATCGCGGCTCGATTATCCCGGCGGGCACCGAAATCGGCGTTAGTCATGATGATGACCGTGAACGGGGTTTCCGTGTGACAAAACGCGGCCGCACGCTGGTTACGGCCGAAATGCTCGGACAACAATTGCACTTCACTCGCTAGGCTGGCAGTTATCGATACCCGCTCCGTCATATTTCTGGCGTCCGAAAACGGCGCCCTGCCCGGTGGCAAGGTGGGCGGCGTCGGCGACGTTGTCCGCGACCTGCCGATCGCTGTGGCAGCGGAGGGTTGGGACGTTACCGTCGCGACGCCGTCGTACGGCAGTCTGCACCGGCTGCCCGACACACGCATTCTGACAACGATCGACGTCGAATTTCGTGGCGATTCGTACTCCGTCGGCGTCTGGGAAGTTCCAAGCGACAGTTATGGCGTGCAGAATATCGTCTTCGAGCATCGTCTCTTTTCGGAACACGGTACCGGGCTCATTTACGTCAGAGACCATGACCATCGTCCGTATGCCAACGACGCGGACAAGTTCGCATTTTACTCGGCAGTGGCTGCCCAGTGGATTTTCGCCAGCGAGCGGTTGCCTGACGTCGTGCACGTGCATGACTGGCACGCGGCATTTTACCTGTTGCTAACGAACTACGCTGAGCGTTTTCGGCATCTGAAAGACATTCGTACCGTCTTCACCATTCACAATCTTTCCTACCAGGGTATCCGCCCGATCTCTGGCGACGAGTCGTCACTGGAGGCCTGGTTCCATGGCGTCCACTTCGATTATGGCCGCATCGTCGATCCTCGCTATGACGACTGCGTCAACCCGATGGCTGCCGCTATTCGCCTTGCCGATCGCGTGAGCACCGTATCGCCCACTTACGCCGAAGAAATTTGCAGACCGACGGATCCCGCCACGGGCTTCATCGGTGGCGAAGGACTCGAAGAGGATTTGCTCAACGCACGCGCCGAAGGCCGACTGGCGGGCGTGCTGAACGGTTGCTACTACGACGCACCACTCGGCCGACGCCCGGGTTGGCAGCGGCTCTGCAGCATGATGCAGACCCAGCTTGAAACCTGGCGAGAAGAGCAGCCGTCTGACGACGCGCATGGGCTGGCGCTCGAACGCCTTGCCCAATTGCCGAAGCGCCGGCCGCCGCATGTGATCACCAGTATTGGCCGATTGGTCGCGCAGAAGGCGACGTTGCTGTTGCATGAACTTGAGGACGGCACGTCGGCTTTGCATCACATCGCTGAAAACATTGGCAACAAGGGCGTCATCCTGCTGTTGGGCAGCGGCGATCCGCAACTGGAAGAGCGCTTACTGCAACAGGCGCGCGACATTCCCAACCTGGTTTTCCTGCGCGGCTACTCGGAGGATCTCGCGGCGCCTCTCTACCATGTCGGCGATCTCTTTCTGATGCCGTCAAGTTTCGAACCCTGCGGCATCAGCCAGATGTTAGCGATGCGCGGTGGCCAGCCATGCGTCGTACATGGCGTGGGTGGTCTCAAGGACACCATCGAAGATGACGTGACAGGGTTCGTATTCGACGGCGATTCGGTACGCGAGCAGGCAATGAACTTCGTGCGCAGAACGGCGCGCGCTATCAAAATGCACTCCTCTAACCCGATTCGGTGGCAGGAGATTTGCCGCGCTGCGACGGCGTGCCGCTTTGACTGGCAGGCCTCGGCGCGACAGACTATTCAAACCTTATACGGCGACGTATTGTGAACGATAAAGACGAACGATAAAGATGAACGATAAAGACAACTTGCAGAGTCAATACGAAGCGCTCGTCGCCGGCCAGCACGACAATCCATTTGCCGTTCTGGGGCCACACCCGGGCCCGCACGGGCGCGAAGTGCGAACGCTGCAACCGGGCGCCAGATCGGTGGCATTGCTGGATGCAGACGGCAACAAGCTCGCGACGATGCAAGAAGTCCATTCGGGCGGACTTTTTATGGGACCGCTGCCGGCACGCAAGCGCCATTATCGGTTGCAGATCACGTGGGAATCGGGGGCTGTCAGCGTCATTGAGGATCCTTACCGTTTCCCGTCGGCACTCGGCGAGATGGACCTGTACCTGCTGGGCGAGGGCTCCGATCGCTACATCTACAAGAAACTCGGCGCGCACCAGAGGCAGCTGCTCAGCATTGCCGGCACGCGCTTCGCCGTTTGGGCGCCGAACGCGTCGCGCGTCAGCGTGGTGGGCGACTTCAACAGCTGGGACGGCCGACGCCACGTCATGCGCCTGCATCCGGCCAATGGTATCTGGGAAATATTCATACCGGGTATCAGCAACGGCGCACTCTACAAGTATGAGATTCGTGACAAGAACGGCGGGCTTCTGCCACTGAAGTCGGACCCGTACGCGACCTATCACGAGCCACCACCGGGCAACTCGTCGATCGTTTTCGACAGCGAGTTCGACTGGGAGGACGACCACTGGCAGGGTAGCCGCACGGTCGCGCCGAAACTTGATGAGCCCGTCAGCGTTTACGAAGTTCACCTGGGGTCCTGGCGTCGCAAGGACGATGGCAGCTATCTCAGCTATCGCGACTTCGCGCACGAGCTCGTCGATTACGTGCTTGAGATGGGTTACACCCACATCGAACTGTTGCCAGTCACCGAACACCCGTTCGACGGTTCCTGGGGCTACCAGCCGATCGGCCTGTTTGCGCCAACCCAGCGCTTCGGCAACCCGGACGACTTTCGCTACTTCGTTGACCGCTGCCACGCCGCCGGCATCGGCGTCATCATCGACTGGGTCCCCGCACATTTCCCGAACGATGAGCACGGCCTGCGGCACTTCGACGGCACGGCGCTGTACGAACACGAAGATCCCCGCAAGGGCATGCATGCCGACTGGGGCACCCTCATTTTTAATTACGGTCGCCGCGAGGTCGTCAATTACCTCCTGGGCAGCGCGCTTTACTGGATCAACGAATTTCATATCGACGCGTTGCGTGTCGATGCCGTCGCGTCGATGCTGTACCTCGACTACTCGCGCGAAGACGGCGAGTGGATTGCCAACGAGTTCGGTGGCAATGAGAACCTCGAAGCCGTTGAGTTTCTGAAACGACTCAACACGGAAGTGCACGGGGATCGCGCCACCTCCTACGCAGAAGAATCGACGGCCTGGCCCGGAGTTTCAAAACCAGTCGACTCCGGTGGCTTAGGATTCACTTACAAATGGAATATGGGCTGGATGAACGACACGCTGGCTTATATGGGTGAAGACCCGGTGAACCGCAAGTATCACCACGACAAAATGACTTTCGGGCTTGTCTACGCATTCAATGAGAACTTCATATTGCCGTTGTCACACGATGAGGTCGTGCACGGCAAACAATCAATTCTGGGCCGCATGCCAGGCGATGACTGGCAGAAGTTCGCCAACCTGCGCGCCTACTACGCGGTCATGTTTGCACATCCGGGCAAAAAGCTGTCGTTCATGGGGAATGAAATCGCGCAGTGGCATGAATGGAACCATGACCGGTCGCTGGACTGGCACTTGCTCGAGCACGCGCCGCACAGTGGCGTACAGCGACTGGTGGCCGACCTGAACCGGATTTATCGCAGTACCCCGGCACTGCACGAAATCGATTTTGACGGTGCGGGCTTCGAGTGGATCGACTGGAATGACGGTGACAACAGCGTGCTCAGCTGGGTACGACGGGACCGCTCCGGCGGCATCGTTATTTGTGTCGCAAATCTGACGCCAATCGTAAGAAATGACTTTGCGATCGGTGTACCTTTTGCCGGTGATTGCCACGTGCTGGTGAACAGCGATGACGCGCAATACGGTGGCAGCGGCCACGGCGCAACGAGCTACTCTACCCGGGCGGAAGGCCATCATGGCCGACCGAACTCGCTGCGCCTGAGCTTGCCGCCGCTGGCAACTCTAATCAT
The DNA here is from genome assembly GCA_964615665.1 of uncultured Woeseiaceae bacterium. GTDB lineage: Bacteria > Pseudomonadota > Gammaproteobacteria > Steroidobacterales > Woeseiaceae > UBA1847. The sequence continues at coordinate 21,093 of CAZTQL010000026.1, forward strand.
TCAACCGGCGTCGCAGAGCAGCGCTTGAAGGAGAAAAACGCATGGTAGCGAAGACCAACAAGAGCAGCGGATTCGGTGATATCGAATTGCTGCAGGCACCAGCTCTACCGATGACGGCCGACGCGATCCTCGAGGACTTTACACATTACTTCGGCCGCACCCTTGGCCGCCGCACGATCAGCTCCCAGTCCCCGTTCCTCTACCAGGCACTGGTGTTCGCTGCGCGCGATCGCCTGATGGAGCGCTGGGCCGACACCCGCAAAGCCACCGAGACGGCCGGCAAATGCCGCGTCGCTTACATGTCACTCGAGTTCCTGATGGGCCGCTTGCTCGGTAATGCGCTGCTCAACCTCGGTATCGAGGACGAAACCTCAGAAGCGCTGTCGCGACTGGGCCTCGACCTTGAGGATGTCTATGAGCGCGAACATGACGCCGGCCTCGGCAACGGCGGTCTCGGCCGTCTTGCCGCCTGCTTCCTCGACAGTTGTGCGACGCTCGCGTTGCCCGTTATCGGCTACGGCATTCGCTACCGCTATGGCATGTTTCACCAGCGCATCGAGAACGGGTACCAGGTAGAAGAGCCCGATGCCTGGCTACGCGAGGGCTTCCCGTGGGAAATCGAGCGCATCGAATTTACTCAGACTGTTCAGTTCGGCGGTCGCAGCTCGGTGTATACAGACTCGACCGGGCATACGCGCCACGCCTGGGTAGACACGCAGGATGTATTGGCGATTCCGTTCGATATTCCGATTCCGGGTTACAAGAACGACATCGTAAACACGCTGCGCCTTTGGTCAGCATCCGCGACCGACGAGTTCGATCTGAACGAATTCAATGCAGGCGGCTATGCCGACGCTGTTGCTTCGCAGAACGAGGCGGAGAACATCACGATGGTGTTGTATCCGAACGCGGCGACGGAAAACGGGCAGGAACTCAGGCTGCGTCAGCAGTATTTTCTGGCGTCCGCCAGCCTGCAGGACCAGCTTAGGAACCGGCTTGAGCATCTTGGCACAGACTTTAGCGATTTTGCCGACCAGCACTGTATTCAGCTCAACGATACGCACCCGGCCATCGCCGTCGCGGAACTCATGCGCCTGCTCATCGATGTGTACCACCTCGAATGGGAAGAAGCGTGGGCGATTACGACGAAGACCATGGCCTACACCAACCACACGTTGCTGCCGGAAGCGCTGGAAAAATGGCCCGTGTCGATGTTCCGTCGACTCTTGCCACGAATTCTCGACATCATCTATGAAATCAACGCGCGCTTCATCGTCGAAGTGAGTCAGCACTGGCCGGGCGACAACGATCGCATTGCACGGATGTCACTGATTGAAGAAGGTTCAGAGCCGATGATTCGCATGGCTTATCTCGCCATCGTCGGCAGCTTCTCGGTCAATGGCGTTGCGGAGCTGCATTCAAAACTACTGCGCGAAGGGTTGTTCCGCGACTTCGCCGAATTGTGGCCCGAAAAGTTTAACAACAAGACCAATGGCGTCACCCAGCGGCGCTGGCTGGCCGCCTGCAACAAGGGCCTGGCCAAGTTGATCACGGACAAGATCGGTGACCGCTGGACGACCGAACTCACCGAACTGGAAAAACTCAAGAAATTTGCGGATGACCCTGAGTTTCGCAAGTCCTGGCGTGCGATCAAGCTGTCCAACAAGGTTGAACTGGCGCAGGCGGTCAAGGAAAAGACGGGCTTGACGATCGAGCCAAGTAACCTGTTTGACGTACAGGTCAAGCGTATCCATGAGTACAAGCGCCAGTTCCTGAATGTCCTGCACGCGGTCTATTTGTACGATCGCATCAGGCGCGGTGATGACGTGGTGCCACGCACCATTATCATCGGCGGAAAAGCGGCGCCCGGTTACGTCATGGCGAAGGACGTCATCAAGTGCATTAACAATGTCGCCCGCGTGATCAATACGGATCCGGCGATGGAAGGAAAACTGCAGCTGGTCTTCTACCCCGACTACAACGTAACGGCAATGGAGGTCATTTGCCCGGCAGCCGATCTATCCGAGCAGATCTCGACGGCGGGCAAGGAAGCATCCGGCACCGGCAACATGAAATTCATGATGAACGGCGCCGTGACCATCGGCACGCTGGACGGCGCCAATGTCGAAATACGCGAAGCCGTCGGCGAGGACAATTTCTTCCTTTTCGGTCTGACCGTCGATGAAATCAGCGAACTCAAGGGCCGCTACAACCCACAAGCGATCATTGATGCAGACCCGGACTTCAAAAATGTCGTTGACCTGATTGAGAGCGGCCACTTCAATCGATTCGAGCGCGGCGTTTTTGACTCAGTGCTGCAAGCGATCCGTGAGCCGTCCGACCCCTGGATGACGGCCGCTGACTTCCGCAGCTTTATCGATGCGCAAACTCAAGCCGCCGAGATGTATGTCGATGTGGAACGCTGGACACGCATCAGCATTCTGAATACCGCTTCTTCAGGGCGGTTCTCAACCGATCGTACGATGCGCGAATACAACAACGATATCTGGCGCCTCGAGCCGATTGAGTTGCCCAAGAAGTGATACACCCCGGCAATCCGGAAATTCTGGGGGCGACTCCGGATGAGCATGGCACCAACTTCGCCGTTTACTCGGCGGTTGCTGAAAAAGTCGAGCTCTGCCTGTTCGATGGTGCTGGCAATCAGGAACAAATTCTGTGCCTGCCGGAGCGTACCAACGGTGTCTGGCACGGCTATGTGCCCGGCTGCGCGCCAGGTCGGCAATATGGCTACCGCGTACATGGGCCTTTCGATCCAGCCGACGGCCTGCGCTGCAACGCGGCTAAGCTGCTGCTTGATCCTTACGCCCGTGAAATCGCTGGCGAATTCCGCTGGCATCCTGCGGTGTTCGACTACATCAAAAAAGATGGCGAACAGCGTATCAACTCCGCTGACAGCGCCCCGTACGTGCCGAAAAGTGTCGTGCACTCTGTCGCAGAAGCGCTGCCCGGTGGCCCGCGTATTCCGTGGGGCGAGACGATATTTTACGAGTGCAACGTGCGTGGCTTTACGATGCGCCACCCAGCACTTGATGAGTCCGCGCGCGGCACATTTGACGGACTCCGCCACAAAGACGTCGTTGCACACCTGAAATCACTTGGTGTCACGGCGATCGAGCTGATGCCGGTGCAGACGTTCATCGATGAGCACCACCTGTCGAAGCGCGACCTGCATAACTTCTGGGGTTACAACACCGTTGGTTTCTTCGCGCCTATGCAGCGATACTCCCGTGGCAACGCCGCTGCCGAGTTTCGCGACATGGTGCGGACGCTGCACGATGCCGGCCTTGAAGTCATCATGGACGTCGCCTACAACCACACGGGCGAGGCCGATCATCGTGGCCCGACCTTGTGTTTTCGGGGCCTCGACAATCGCACCTACTATCGAACAGAGCCCGATGACCACGGTGCCTATGTCAACGACACCGGTTGCGGTAACACGGTCAACACCGATCATGTGTGGGTTCGCCAACTGGTGCTGGACAGTCTCGAATACTGGGCGGGCACCATGGGCGTCGACGGCTTTCGCTTCGACCTCGCTTCAATTCTCGGGCGTCGAGACGATGGCTTTTCGCCGACACACCCGTTTCTTGCCGACATCAGCAATTTGCCCAGCTTGCGTCAGGCCAAACTGATCGCGGAGCCCTGGGATCCGGGTCCGGGCGGTTATCAGCTCGGTAATTTCCCGCCGCGCTGGGGCGAGTGGAACGATCGCTTCCGCGACGCGACGCGTGCTTTCTGGCGCGGCGACGCGGGTAGCAGTGGCGATCTTGCACAGCGCTTGCACGGATCCGCAGACCTGTTTGCTGACAGTCATCGTCCACCGTTTGCGAGCGTCAACTTCGTCACCAGTCACGATGGCTTCACGCTGATGGATGTCGTCAGCTATGAACATCGCCATAACGCTGCCAATGGCGAGGACAATCGCGACGGACATTCCCACAACCTGAGTGCCAACTATGGCGTTGAGGGCGTCACCGACGACCCCGAGATCAACGCAATTCGACGCCGTCAGCGCATCAACTTGCTCGCAACCCTGTTGTTCTCGCAGGGCGCGCCAATGCTGCTGGCTGGCGATGAGCTCGGCAATTCACAGGCGGGTAATAACAACGCGTACGCGCAGGACAATGAGACCGGCTGGCTCGATTGGTCGGAATCCGATCCTGAGTTCGAAGACGTCGTGCGAGAGCTCGTGTGGTTGCGACGCGAGACGCCGCTACTGCGGTTGACCGAATACGTTCACGGTATCCTGGAACGCGACGACAGCACGATCCAGAACCGCTGGATAAATCGCGACGGCAAAATCAAGCAGAGTGAGGAATGGGCGGATAGTCGGGCCTTCTCTGTCCTGATCGAAGAAAAAGGTGCTGCGGCTGACGTTGCCGTTGCGGTTTTGATCAACCGTGAGGAGGACGAGACCGTGTTGCGTTTGCCGCTGTCGGTACATACGACGCAGTGGCGAGTCGCGTTTTCCAGTGGCGGGAAGGATGCGGTTTCAATTGCAGGGCGCGACGTCTCCGTACCCGGAATCTCGATTACGTTGTTGACGGCCGGCTAGGAGAGAGATTGCGCGGGAAGATGACCTGGCACTCCATGAGACCCGCGTCTTCAAAATCCCGCGTACAATGTCGAAAACTACATTACAACCGCTGGTGCCGGAGAATTTCCTGATGACTGACCTTTTCGACAACCCGATGGGCCTCGACGGCTTTGAGTTCGTTGAGTTTGCGTCCCCCGAACCCGGCTTACTTGAAGCTGCTTTCGAACTGCTGGGGTTCACAGAAGTCGCACGCCACCGCTCCAAAGATGCTTCGCTATTCCGCCAGGGCGACATCAATTTCATCATTAATCGCGAGCCGAAAAGTTACGCCGATTATTTCGCGCAGGAACACGGCCCATCCGCGTGCGGGATGGCGTTTCGCGTCAGAGATTCGCACCGCGCTTATTCGCGAGCGCTAGAACTCGGCGCGCAACCTTTCGAGATTCCAACCGGACCGATGGAGCTACGATTGCCAGCCATCAAGGGCATCGGCGGCGCACCCCTGTACCTGATTGACCGTTACCAGCAGGGCTCGACGATCTACGACATCGACTTCGAGTTTATCGACGGTATCGAACGCCATCCGATGGGTTGTGGCTTCACCGAAATCGATCATCTGACGCACAACGTGTATCGCGGACGAATGCAGTTCTGGGCCGACTTCTACGAGCGACTGTTTAATTTTCGCGAGATTCGCTACTTCGATATCAAAGGCAAACACACGGGCCTGTTTTCCAAGGCCATGTCCGCTCCCGATGGCCGTATTCGCATCCCGTTGAACGAAGAAGCATCGCAGGGTACCGGCCAGATCGAGGAATACCTGATGGCGTTCAATGGCGAAGGTATTCAGCACATCGCGTTAGGCTGTGACAATCTCTTTGAGTGCTGGGACCGTTTGGCCGCGAAAGGCGTTGAGTTCATGACCGCACCGCCAGAGGCCTACTACGAAATGCTCGAGGAACGTCTTCCCGGCCACGGCGAGCCGCTGGACGAGCTGAAAGCTCGCGGCATCCTGGTGGATGGCACCACCAAGGGCGACGAACCCCGGTTGCTGCTGCAGATCTTTTCGGCGAACATGGTAGGGCCGACTTTCTTCGAGTTCATTCAACGCAAGAAAGACGATGGTTTCGGCGAAGGCAATTTCAAAGCGTTGTTCGAGTCTATCGAGCGCGATCAGATCGCACGCGGCGTTGTCAACGATAACGCCTGACAGGAGCACACCATGAGTCTCAAGCGTATTCATCACGTCGCGTATCGTTGTAAGGACGCCAAGGAGACGGTCGAGTTTTATCAGCGCGTTCTCAACATGGAGTTCACCGTCGCGTTTGCCGAAGACCAGGTACCGTCAACCAAGGAGCCCGACCCCTATATGCACGTGTTCCTCGACTGCGGTATGGGGAACGTGCTGGCGTTCTTCGAGCTGCCAACGCAGCCCGACATGGATCGCGATCACAATACGCCCAGGTGGGTGCAGCACATCGCGTTCGAAGTAGAGAATTACCACGCACTGCTCGAGGCCAAGACGCATATAGAAACCGAGGGCGTCGATGTCATCGGACCCACCAATCACGGCATCTTCCAGTCCATTTATTTTTTTGACCCCAACGGGCATCGTCTCGAACTGGTCGCAAATACCCAGACCGAAGAGCAAATGACTGAACTCAAGCGCGTCGCTCCCGCCATGCTGGAAGAATGGAGCCAGACCAAGAAAGCGCCGCGGCATGCCGCCTGGTTGCACGAGCTTGAATTCCGGGGTGACCAATCATGAAACTCGCTTCACTAAAAGGCGGACGCGATGGCTGGCTCGTTGTCGTATCGAAAGACCTGACACGTTTCCTTCCTGCCGATGAGGTCGCGGCGACACTGCAGGCGGCATTAGACAACTGGAGCACTGCGCGCCCCGCCCTGCAGCATCTGGCCGATCGGGCGGATGCCGGCGAGGGCGAGTCCTTTGACGAGACCGCTTGCGCGTCACCGTTGCCCCGCGCTTACCAATGGGCGGACGGGTCAGCGTACGTCAATCACGTTGAACTCGTTCGTAAAGCTCGCGGCGCCGAGATGCCGGAGTCGTTCTGGACGGACCCGCTGATGTACCAGGGCGGCTCGGACTCGTTTCTCGGGCCCCGCGACAATATCCCGATGGCCGATGAGGCCTGGGGCATCGATTTCGAGGCCGAAATTACAGTCGTCACGGACGACGTGCCGATGGGCGTGTCGGCCGTCGACGCGGCGCAGCATATTCAGCTGGTGATGCTCGTCAATGACGTCTCATTGAGAAACCTGATCCCCGCTGAACTGGCCAAGGGCTTCGGTTTCTTTCAATCAAAACCGTCGAGCGCGTTCTCGCCCGTGGCGGTAACTCCCGATGAACTCGGGGATGCCTGGCGTGATGCCAAGCTGCATCTGCCGCTGTTATCGGAACTGAATAGCGAACTCTTCGGGCGTCCGGACGCCGGCGTTGACATGACGTTCGACTTTGGCCAGCTCGTCGCGCACGCGGCAAAGACCCGGCCGCTGTCTGCCGGCGCGATCATCGGCTCGGGAACCGTCTCCAACAAACTTGATGGTGGCCCGGGTAAGCACGTCAAAGAAGGCGGTGTCGGCTACTCCTGCATCGCCGAGGTCCGCACGATTGAGACCATCACGAACGGCAAGCCTGCGACACCCTTCATGCAATTTGACGATCGTATTCGGATCTCGATGACCGATGCATCCGGGCAATCAATCTTCGGCTCGATCGACCAGGTCGTTGAAAAGTATCGTGGCTGAGTGACAATCAAACTTTACAGCTACTGGCGTTCGTCGGCGGCCTACCGGGTTCGTATCGCACTGAACCTCAAGCGCCTCGAGTACCAAACCGTGCCAATTTCTCTGGCGCCCGGGGTCTCAGAGCAAAGACAAGACCATTACCGGGCAATCAACCCGCAAATGCGGGTGCCGTTTCTCGAAGACGGCGAAGTAGCCATTGGTCAATCGATGGCGATTCTCGAGTATCTCGAGGAAACTTACCCTGCGGTGATGCTGCTGCCGAAACAGCATCCGCTGCGCAGCCAGGTGCGAGCTTTCTGCAATATTATTGCCTGTGACGTTCATCCGCTGATGAACTTGCGCGTCATGACTTACATCAAAGACAAGTATGGAGCAGACCCGACCGGCGACTGGTACACAAACTGGATACACGAAGGATTTCGCGCCGCCGAAACGCTGACCCGCGACAGCAACTTTGTTTTCGGTGACGCGCCGACGCTGGCAGATGTCCTGCTGGTACCGCAGGTTTATAATGCGCGTCGTTTTAACGTGGTGCTTGATGAGTTTCCGAAGCTCACGGCAATCGCCGCGCGTTGCAACGAATTGCCGGCATTTAAAAAAGCAGCGCCCGAACTTCAGCCGGACGCTGCTTCTTAGATCTTAAGGATCCTATGGTCTTAAGGATCTATTGGCTGGCTAGAAGACTCTCGTGGCTCTCCAACCAGACGTTGACGTAACCGTCTGCTTCAACAACCTGGTCAGGCGTCATTCTCGACGCCAGGAATTCCACTTTGGTCTTGGCCTCATAGTCGCCCAGCTTGGCAGCCAGCGCGAACCAC
>CAZTQL010000027.1:0-28931 GCA_964615665.1 uncultured Woeseiaceae bacterium
GGTCGAGGGTGATGAGATAGTCCGCTCCATTCAGAAATGAGTGGGTACAGTGAATCCCTTGGTCGAAGGTTCGAGTCCTTCCGGGCCCACCACTTTTCCACCTTTGCTTCCGGATCGGATCACACGATCTGTTCGATGTCCGGGAGCCAGCCTCGCCAATAGCTGAGTTTGGCGCGCAGATCCACGGTTGCTTCAGGCGCTTCGCGGTGCAGCAGGCGCACATGATCGCCAGGCTTAAGCTGTCCAAGCACGTGACGATCCGCACGCACTACCTGGGCAACCCGCGGATACCCACCAACGGTGCCGGCATCGACCGACAGGATGAAGGGCGCACCGTTTTCGGGACACTGTACGGTACCGGGAAACACCGCCGCGCTCGGCATGCGTCCGTCTGACGAGATATCGAGACGTACGCCGTCGAGCTTCAGGCCCATGCGATCCGCGCGGCGGCCGACGGTCCAGTTGGTGTCGAAGAGCCGCTCCCTGCTCTGACCCGTCAGTCGGGTTGTCTCGAATGACTCACAGACACGCAGCGCCCAACTCGTCGACATCGGCATCCGGAACTCGACCGGTGTGCAAAGCCTGGGGACACGCGTAGGCGACAGGCGAAGCTCATCCCCTTGCTTCAATGCCCTGCCCTGCAATCCGCCCAGCTCCCCGGCCAAATAGGTGGATGACGACCCGAGTACCTCTGTCGCCTCCACGCCACCGGAAAATGCGATGTAGCATCGTGCCCCTTTGGCACTGCCGCCGACGGTAAGCACGTCGCCCTCCTCGGCAAAGACAGTTTCCTGCAGCGGTATTGCCTCCTTGTTCAACGTCACATCGAAACTCGCCCCAGTGACGGCGAACGCGCAATCGGTGTTCATGCGTAGTGTTGGTCCCAGTAGCGCCACCTCCAGCGCTGCGGCATCCCACGAATTTTCGACGAGTCGATTCGCGAGCGCCATAGACAGCGGATCTGCGGCGCCGCTCGCCGGTACTCCGTAATGCCGCAGGCCAATGCGCGGTCGCGACTGCAATGTTGTCTGCAAACCTGGCTTCAGTACCGTGACGCTCAAGATTCGAACTCCGCTGCATCGACTGGCCTGAAACGAATCCGCGTGCCGGCTCGCACTGGAAACGGTTCCGCGGCCTGCGGATCGAACAGTTCATGCGGTGTGCGCCCGACCAGCGTCCAGCCGCCCGGACTAGCGAGCGCATACATGCCAGTGTAGGCGTCGGCAATACCGATGGAGCCCGGCGCGACCCGCTGTCGCGGTTGCGCGCGACGCGGCACGTGCAGGCGTTCGTCGAGTCCACCGACGAAAGCAAAACCCGGCGTGAAACCCAGCATTTCAACGCGGTAGTCGCGCCCCGAATGCAACGCAATAAACTCATCGGTCGACAAGCGAAGTGTCAGGCAGAGATCATCGAGGTCCCGTCCGTATTCGCCACCATAGACCACCGGAATTTCGAGTAGCTCGTGTGAGTCCGGTAACGGCCGAACACCGCCGGCGAGCTGCTCCTGAACTCGGCGCTGCGCGCCAGCCGCGTCGACTTGCGCGATATCGAACCGCACGACCACAGAGTCGATACCCGGAACGACCTCCAGCCATTCACCGCTGGCCCTCAGTTGCTCAGCAGCAGCCTGTGCGCCGGACGGGCTTTCGACGTCAAACGAAAGCTGATCATCAACGCAGCGCAACAGCATGAATCTCCACTCCATGATTGGTAAGGACGTCACGTACCGCGCGCGCGGCTTCGGCCGCACCCGGCGTGTCACCGTGGATGCACAGCGTGTCCGCCCGGACGTCAATGATATCGCCGTTGCTAGCCGTCACCTGGCCGTCGGTTGCCAACCGCATGGCCTGCGTCGTTATAACGTAAAGCACCTGGTGCACGGCGCCCGGAGACGAGCGCGAGACCAGCGTGCCATCCGACTCATAGGCCCGATCTGCAAACGCTTCGGCGATAAATCTGAGCGAGTGGCGACGTGCCGAAAATTCGAGCTCTGTGTTTGCCATGCCCACAAAGGCCGGAGAACCGAGTGCTTCGGCAGTTACGCGCGCGACGATATCAGCCAACTCGCGATCGGCCAGCGCATCGTTATAGAGCGCCCCATGCGGTTTGACATGCGTCAACGGTGCACCGAGCTCTGCCGCAATACTGGCGAGCGCCGTTACCTGCTCGGTGAGCGACTCGTACAGTGCCGTACCGCTGAGAAAACCACTGACCCGCCCAAAACCGTCTCGATCCGGATAACCGGGGTGCGCACCGACACAGACGCCATTGCTGATCGCCGCACCAACGGTCAATGCCATCGTCTCCGCGTCGCCCGCATGGCCGCCGCAGGCGATATTGCAGCTCGACACGATCCGCAACAGCGCTTCGTCATACGAATCGCCCTCGCCCAAGTCAGCATTGAGGTCAATCACTGCCATCTAGTGTTTACCCTTTTTCTCGTCTTGTTTCCCGGATTGAACTGACTTGACCATTTTGCCAAAAACTTTGTCTCGCGAACGACGCTCGGCAACTGTCTCCGAATTTCGTCTGTCCTCAGACTGCAGTTTTCGGTATCGGCGCAAGCGATCAGGTTCGAGCATGCCATTTTCGATCGCCGCCCGCACCGCGCAGCCGGGTTCCTCCTCGTGTGAACAGTCGGCGAAACGACACTGAGGCGCAAACGTCGCGATGTCGCCAAATACCTCGTCGAGTGCGTCGCCAATTTCGACGAGCTGCAGCTCCCGCATTCCGGGCGTGTCGATCAGCCAGCCGCCGCGAGGCAATCGATGCATCGTGCGGCTCGTTGTCGTGTGGCGGCCACGTTGGTCGTCTTCCCGCACGGTTCTGGTCTCTTGCCCGGCGCGCGCCAGTGTGTTGATCAGCGTCGACTTGCCGACTCCAGACGAGCCGAGCAGCGCAACCGTCTGCCCACGCTCGCACCAGGGTCGCAGCACCTCAACCGCTGCCGTGTCTCTCGCATCCGTCGCCTCTACGAGCATCCCCGGCGACAGCTTGGCGGCAGCAATGACAAATTGCTCGACTGACTCGACCGTATCTGCCTTGGTAATCACAATGACCGGAAATGCCGCTGCATCGTGCGCGATCGCGAGGTAGCGTTCCAGGCGAGCAATGTTGAAATCACGATTCGCTGAGGTAACGATGAACAGAGTGTCGACGTTCGCTGCTATAAGCTGTGTGTCGCCTGCCGTTCCGGCGGCCTTCCTCTGAAAAACACCAAAACGTTCAAGGCGAGAGCACACTCGCGGCCCGTTCGTATCGATGAGCACCCAGTCGCCGACCGTGATGTCGAGTGCGGCGCTCTTTCCCGAAAGCGTGATTACATCGTGGCCGCCAACATACGCGACTTCGATTCGGCCGCGATGCACACTCAGCACACGCGCTGGCAGAAATTCACAGTCAAGGGCCAGCTGGGACTGGAAGAACGGGCGCCAGCCAAGGCTTTGTAACGAATCCTCTGATCTCATGATATACACTGGATAGCACGTTAACGCGGTCAGGGAAAATCACATGAGCGTTGTTCTGGTTACCGGCGCAAGTTCCGGCATTGGCGCAGCCATCGCCATTGCCTTCGCGGAAGCCGGTTGGGACGTGATGGCCGCCGGTCGCGACGAGGGCCGTCTCGAAGAAGTGGCCGACGTATCGGAGAAAATCATCATCTGGTCAGGCGAATTGCAGGAGTCGGACGACTGCAGCGAGCTGGTCGCCGACACCATCGACGAGTTCGGGCAGCTCGATTGCCTGGTGAACAATGCGGGTGTTTTCGTGCGCGCGGATGTCGGGCAAACAACTGATGCCGAGTGGCGCTACACGATGGCGATCAATCTCGACGTGCCGTTCTTTCTGAGCCGCGCGGCGCTGCCCTACCTGCTGCAGGCCGAGGGCAGCATCGTCAATATCGCCTCCGACTGGGGGGTGACCGGCGGTGAGCGCGCGGCCGCCTATTGCGCCAGCAAGGGCGGCATCGTGTTACTGACGAAAGCCATGGCGAAGGATCACGCGCGAGATGGCCTACGCGTCAACGCTGTTTGCCCGGGCGACGTCGATACCCCGATGCTCGCCGCCGACGCCGATGAGCAGGGAATCGATCTTGACGAATACCTCGAATCTGCAGCAGCCGACAGCCCGAATGGCCGGGTAGCGACGCCCGAAGAGGTCGCAGCGCTGACCCTTTTCCTGGCCAGCGACATTGCCTCGCATATCACGGGCGCTGCGATCCCCATCGACGGCGGCGCCACCGCCTGAATATCAGGCGCGGCTTCCGATCAAGCTCCTGAAAAATCGACGTCCGCGAACACCAGTGACGGCGACAGTGTCGTCGAATACGGATAAACGTCGTTGCCGACCAGCTCCAATCGGCTGAACAGGTCGCGCAGGTTGCCGGTCACGTTCATCTCACCCACGGGTCGGCCGATCTGGCCATTCTCGATCATGTGCCCACGCAAACCGAGTGAAAAGTCCCCGGTTGTGCTGTCAGCATTTCCGCCGAGCCACGACGTAACGTAGACGCCGTTGCCAACTTTGCTCAGCAATAACTCAAGCGAATACTCGCCGAGGCCGATGACGCGATTCGACGCAGAACCGGTTGTTGGCTGCATACCTGCCTTGCGGCCGTAATAAGTATCGATGTACAGGTTACTTACAATACCGTTTTCCACAATTGGCAGACGTCGTGCGGAAATGCCCTCACCGTCGTAATGTCGCGAGCCCAGGCCACGCGGAATCAGCGGGTCATCGACGATCGTCAGTGCTTTGCTAAACGCCTGTTCGCCGACCAGGTCAGCCCAAAAAGACTGGCCCTGATGCACGCTGCGTGCGCTCGCCGGGCGCAACAGCCGACCGATCAGGGAACCCGCCGCCTGTGCATTGACCAGCATCGGCGCTTTCAACGTCGGCCCCTTCTCGGTGCCCAGCCGCGATAACGCCCGCTCGAGCGCCATGCCCGCGACTTCGGCTGCGTCTGGCAACATGCTGACATGCGCACTACCAACGTAATAGCTATCAGAGGCGCGTCGCTCGCCTTCGTCTTTCAAAGTGACTTCGGAGCCATACCAGCAATACGTCGATTCCTGAGAACCGAGGAATCCGTTACTGCTTGCCGAGACCGACATCTGCGATCCATCGTAGACACCCGCTGTCGCGGAAATGACACGCTCGTGCCCGGTCGCTACCTCGTCCAGCGTTCGGCACCAGTCGAGTCGCCGCTCGCGATTAATGTCAGCCACGGCCTTATCAACCAGGTCCAGATCATCGGTCGGCCGGTTGGCAAACAGTGCTTCCGGCGTTATCAGTCGATGCTCATCGGGCTCAAGCGCGCGCGTGATGGCCACGGCTTCGGCGACAAAACTCTTCAGGCGATCGGCCTTGAGATCCGTCGTCCGGTGACTCGAATAGCGGCCATCCGCGTAGATCTGCACGTTGAGGCTGCGGGACGTCGTATCCTTGACCTTCTCCAACGCGCCGTCCCGATGCTCGAACTCGACATCGCGACCCTGGCTGACCGTTACCCAGGCGTCATCGGCCCCGGCACTCTTCGCAAGCTCGACCCCTTGCACCGCGCGGTTTTGCAGATCAGCTGACATTTTCGCCTCCTACCGTCATCTTGGAGACGAGCACCGTTGGTATGCCCTGTGACACCGGGACGCTTTGACCGTTCTTACCGCAGGTCCAGCCGCCGGTATCCAGACGCGCATCGTTAGCAACCATCGTGATGCGCTTCAGCGACTCGGGTCCGTTGCCGATAATGTTCACATCCTTGATGGGCGCCGTGATCTTGCCCTTTTCGACGAGCCAGCCATTCTTCACATAGAACGTGTAGTCGCCCGCGCCGATTTGCACCTGGCCGTTAGTGTAGGTCTCGCAGATGATGCCATGATCGATAGCCGCCACGATCTCGTCCTTCGTGTGCGGTCCGTCTTCCATGAAAGTGCAGCTCATTCGCGGCATGGGCGCGTACTTGTAGGACTGGCGTCGTCCGGAACCAGTGGGACTCAGGTCATACTGTTTGGCGCTGATCTCGTCGTGCAGGTAGGACTTCAGGATGCCGTTTTCCACCATGACAGTGCGCCCGGCCCGGTTGCCCTCGTCATCGTAGTTCAGCGCGCCGCGTTCATTCGGAATCGTCGCCTGATCGACGACGGTGACGAACGGCTCCGCGACCTTCTTGCCCATCATATCGGAGTAGATACTCGTGCCTTTCCGATTGAAATCCGCTTCCATGCCGTGGCCGATGGCCTCGTGCAGCAAAATGCCACTTGCGCCGGCCGCAAGAATCACCGGCATCTCGCCCGCCGGCGGCCGGCGCGCTTCAAACTGGATCATCGTGCGATCGACGGCCTCCCTGACCATCTTGGTCAGGCGCTCCTCGCCATACCAGGCAAATTCCTGACGTGCCGCGATGTTCGAGTAACCGGTCTGTGACTCGCCGTCTTTCTTCGCTGTCACCACGACGGTCAACCGAGTCATCGGACGGTGGTCGGTCACCAGTTTGCCGTCGAGCGTGGCAATCATGACGCGTTCGTCCGCATCGGCCCAGTAGACAGCGACCTTCTCAATGGCGGGATCCATTGACTTGGCCTTCGCTTCGACAAACTTCAGAATCGGTAGCTTCTGGTCAATGCCGACGTCGCTCCACGGCACGCTGGTCGTGTATAGATTGCCCGTTGCCAGCGGATTGAAAGACTGCGGCGCCTCGACGCGGCTACCGGAGGCTATCGCCGATGCCGTACGCGCGGCAGCGAGCATCGACGGTAACGTCAGGTCCTCTGTAAAGGCATAACCGGTCTGCTCGCCGATGACAACGCGTAAACCCACGCCTTGCTGAATGCCGGAGTTCGCTTTGCTGACGATACCGTCTTCGAGCGTCAGGGAATTACTGCGTGTGTGCTGAAAATAGAGGTCCGCCGCGTCTGCACCGCTGGCGGTAAGCTCCGACATGACTCGTGCGGCGGTGGCCTGATCGACACCAAACCAGGTCATAAACGGGTTCTCTGGAGTTGCCTGGCTGATGGCAGTCGCGCTTTGCACGCCGCAACCGGATAAAAAAGTCGGCATGGTCAGCACGGCGCTGCCGGCAGCCATGTGGCCCAAAAATTCCCTGCGTCGGATGGTCATTATCTCTCCCCCTTGAAGTCCACTAAATTATAGATGCCTCGGCGGTCTAAAAAGTTGCAATCAACGCTCAAAATAAGCGCATTTATGTCAGCGATGCGCCAGTGCCAATCCCACACCGGCGATCACCAGAAATGCCCCGGTCAGCCGGTTGCGCCAGCGTAGACCGCTGCCAAGCAAGCGCGCCGCCGAACTGGCGAACATCGCCCACAACACGTCACCGAGCAATACGACCAACAGGAAGACCAACCCAACCAGCGTCAGATCGGCGACCGTTGCCCCGCCTGGAACGAACTGTGGGATGAACGCAGCGATGAAGAGCAGCGTTTTCGGATTCAGTACCGCCAGAAAAAAGCCCTGCGTGAACAGCCGCGGCGCCACAGCGACAAAAGCCACTTCATCGTCGGGCGCCTGCCAGCTGCGAACGCCAAGCCAAACGAGGTAGCCAACACCAGCCCAGCGGATCCACGTCAGCGCCTCGGCAGTGATATCGATTACGGCGGCAAGACCGGCGATAACGAGTGCCAGCTGCAGTGCGACGCCGGCCGTTGTACCCAGCACTGTGACCGCGCCCATACGAAACCCGTAACTCAGGCTGTTGGCGACAATCAGCGCCACGTTCGGTCCCGGAATCATCACAAGGATCGATGTGGCCACAACCAATGCGACCAAACTGGTCAACGGCGCTGCCTGCGCCAGTAACGCAACATCAGGAAGCCGAATAGCATCCCGCCGAGGTGCGCAAAGTTAGCAACGCCTGGCGCGCCACCGCTGAACCCGAGGTACAGCTCGAGTAATCCAAACAGAATGACGAACGTGATCGCACGCATCGGAATCGGCGGGAAGAGCGGCACGACGATACGGTTCGGAAAGGTCAATCCGTAGGCGAGCAGGATGCCGAATACACCGCCGGAAGCACCCACGGTCGGATACAGCCCGCCCTGCAGCGCCGCCACGAGGAGTTGCACAGCACCCGCGCCGGCAACGCACACAAGGTAGTAAGTCAGGAACCGCCGCGAGCCCATGTGAAGCTCGATTTCCCGGCCAAACATCCAGAGCGCGAACATATTGAAGAAGATATGCGAGGTGCTGCCGTGCAGGAATCCGTACGTGAGAATTTGCCACAGCATGAACGGAGACCGCGGGTCGGTCGCCGGCCACAACGCGAAATTGACGTACAGAAACTCGGCATTTGTCTGCTGCAACACGAATACAAGGCCATTGGCAATCAACAGGCCGAAAATTACGTTCGGTATCGAATTGCCGGATTGCCGGCGATAGGCGGTCTGGTTCATTCGTACACGGTCCTGCCGTCAAATAGAGTCATGGTTACCTTTGCTTCGTTGATTTCGGCAGGCTCAAGTTCGAACAAATTGCGATCGACAACCAACAGATCGGCGCGTTTACCAATCTCGATGGAACCCTGCTCTTTCTCCAGCCCCATCTGGTACGCACCGTTAATCGTGTACGCGTCAATCATGGTCTTCAGATCAACGCGCTCGTTTTCATTCAGGATCGGGCCATCGTTACTGTAAGGGTCCTGTCGTGTGACCGCCGTTTCGATGGCGTGCAGCGGATTCAGGTCCGTCACAAAATAGTCACTGCCGCCGACGATTCGTGCGCCGGCCTGTTGCAGGCTGGCAATCGGGTACATTTGCCAGGTGCGCTCCTTGCCGAGCATCGGAATATCCAGTTCCAGCGCAGCCGGATCAGGATACGCCCACAGCGGCTGAAAAACCGCCGCAACATCGAGTTCGCCAAAGCGCGGGCGGTCATCTTCATGGATTAGCTGTAAATGCACGATCTGGTGGCGATTGTCCGACATGCCATTCGCTTTTCGCATGGCCTCGAAGCCATTGAGCGCGCGCCGAATTGCAGCATCGCCAATGGCATGAACATGCACCTGCAGGCCCATTGCATCGAAGCGAGTGAGATACCGATCAACCGCTTCCTGCGAGTAGAAGAATTCACCGGAGCCATAAGCTGCGTCGGCGTACGGCTCCAGCAGTGGGCTGGTGCCGTACTCGATAACACCGTCCATGTAGATCTTCACCGAATCGACATTGAGATTCTCGCGGCGCCACTGCTCCCGGCCCTCGAGAAATTCAAACACTCCCTCATCGAAAACACCGGGCTGCCAATTGATCGGTGACAACGAGGCACGCACGCGCATATCGAGTTCGCCGTTGTCGGCCAGGTGCAGGATGGGTTGCAGCAAGTCGTCATCCAGGCCCGGTTCGATCACCGCCGTGATGCCGACCGAGTGAGCCAGCGCCATGCCGGCGCGCACGCGGTCCGCCAGCTGGTCGATCGTCATGCTGGGCACTTTGTCTTTCACCAGCAGCATCGCGGATTCGCGGAGCGTCCCACTGGGTTCGCCGGTCGCCGGATTGCGCTCGATCACACCCGCCGGAGGATCTTCCGTCGCGGCATCAATACGGGCGATGGCCAGCGCCCTGCTGTTGGCCCAGGCAGCATGACCAAAACTGGATTCAAGATACACCGGCTGATCCGGGAACAGCTGATCAAGTAGGTCCTTTTGCGGGTTCGCGTCCGGCCACAGCCATTCGCTCCAACCGCCGCCAAGAATCCAGCCCTCCTCGCCAATGCCGGCGAGCGCAGTGCATTGCTCGAGTTGTGCCGCGACGGCCTCCACAGATTCCAGCCGCAGCAAACTGCATTCGAGATCCGCCATCTTGCCGATCATGATGTGGATGTGTGAATCGTGAAAGCCTGGCAGCATCATCTGCTGCCGAAGTTCGGTGACCATAGTCTCGTCGCCGATATGATGCGCTGCACCGGCATTCTCACCGACGAAAATTATGCGCCCATCTTTGATGGCAACAGCTTCGGCCCAGCTCCGCTCGGCATCGACCGTGTATATCGCGCCGTTCAGAAACACACGATCGGCGACCTCAGCGACTAATTTTTCCGCGGGCGCCGCGCTACAACCCGCCAGCAGCACAAAACACAGGCATTGGACGCTAGCTGCGCGCATTACCAGCCGCCACCGCCGCCACCACCGCCACCACCGCCGGACGAGCCGCCTCCGCCACCACCCGAGGACGAACCCGGAGCCGACACCGACGAACTTATTGCGGTATGCAGACTGCTGGAGAGCTGGCTGGTCGTTTTCGTCAGGTTCGAGCTATGCCACGAGCCGCTGTACCAGGATGGCTGGTATTCCCTGCCGTTCTTGTCTCGAATGGCGGCGAGAACCGACGCAAACCGCTCCGACCACTGCTGATCCACTCCCAGCGCAAGAGCGAATGGCAGCATCGCTTCAAAAAGCTGCGGCGTCTTTGCCGGCGGATTGCGCAGATTGAGTTCGTCTTTCTCGGCGGTCTCGAGAAAATCCTTGAAGCCGAGCATTTCATCAAGCAGCTCGCGGCCGCGCATCGTTGGTCGGCGCATGATCACAGCAAAGAAACCAATGGTAAGAACCGACAGCGCAATCGTGGCGATAACCAACACCGTTGGACCCCTGCCAACATTGAGCGCGATTACCGCGCTGGCAATGACGATGAGAATAGCCGGCACATTCAGTTTGCCATTTGTGCGGAAATACGTTTTTTTGTAATCCGTTTTCAGCGACTTTCGGTGCTCACCACGCGCCGCCCCAAGCACCTCGTGATTTTTGTTATCAAGTTCAACGCTGCTGCCATCTTTGAACAGCGCCTCATAGAGTTCCTGCTCTCCGGCCGCCATTGCGAATGCCGGGTTTGACGCACCCGTTTTCTTGAGCCAATGCGAATCGCCTCGCTGCTCAATCTCCAGGTAACCCTTGACGGCCAGATTGACGACGGCCGCCGTCATGACCTTGTCGTCGTAGTACATTTGCCGGATGTAGCGCAGCGACGCCGGGGAATAACCGGCCGGCGGTTCATACCGCGTAACAATGACGCCCTCCTCCGGGTCCTTGCCACGGGCTCGCCAAACCGGAATGTAATACGCGAGCAACAGCACGAACCCCAGCAGTGCCACCAGCAAATTCTTGTTGTCTTTAAGCAGCCAGCCAATACGATCCGTTGTCGTCGGCTCGTTCACGAAGCCCTTCGGCCAACCCACCACAATGGTCAGCCCGTTAACGGGCGACAGCGGCTGCGTGGCCTCGAAGCTCACGCGTCGCGACGACTCCAGGCGCGATTTATAATCACGTCCCTGCCCGCCAAATGGTCCGGTGTAGGCTTCGTGCGTGATACCCGACAACGGTGCGTCGAACTCCAGAACAACGGTGGCGCTCGCTTTGTCGATCGGGAAATACCAATCGAAACCGGTGACATTCCAGTACAGCTCGTCATGCTCTTCAAAGAAGCCCAGCATGCGGCTGGCGCGGTAGCGAAACGTGTACGTGTGCTCGCCCTTTTCTATGTAACGGCTGGCGCTGCCAAAATAGGTTCTTACACCGTCGCGCACCGCTTGTGAGTGGAACGCCTCGGGGCGGTCATTTCTCAAGACCGCCAGCGGCTCAAAAGCTACCGTGTACTGGTTGCCCAGCTTGTCCTCATATTCGGTCGGAAAGTCGCGATAAATGCCGCGCTTGATGCGGTTGCCCTCCGCACGAACCCGGATAGTTTCGGTGACCTCGATCATGCCGCTGGTCATCACGTGGATTTCGCTGTCGAAGCTCAGGATTCGCTCGCCGGCCACACCTGACAATGGCAATATCAACAATAATGCCGCTAACCATCTCATTCGACAGAACCAAGCTTGACCAACGGCACGTTGGCCGCGTCATCCGACGTTTTCTGGAAAAACTCCCGCGGCGAGAAACTAAACCAGCCGGCGATCACGTTGCTCGGCACGGTTTCCGTCATCGTATTGTAGTCACGGACCGACGCGTTGTAATAGCGGCGCGCAAATTGCAGATAATTTTCGGTTTCAACTAACTCATTCTGCAGGTTCAGGAAGTTCTCGTTCGCTTTGAGGTCCGGGTAGTTTTCGGCCAGGGCGATAATTCGGTCGATACCGGCACTCAGTTTTTCTTCAGCTTTGCCGCGGGCGCGAATGTCGGCAATCTGCATCGCTTCGGTGCGCAACTCAGTCACGGCCTCGAGCGTCGCCCGTTCGTATTTCGCGTACTGATCAACCGCCGTGACGAGACGCGGAATCAGATCGTGGCGACGCTGTAGCTGCACATCGATATCACTCCACGCGGTATCGACCCGGTTACGTGCACGAATCAGCCGGTTGTACAAAGCGATACCCGCCACGATGAGTAGCGCCAGCACCAATAGAATCATCAGGGTCACAAGCGATTATCTCCGCTATTTGGCGGCTAATCGTACCACTATGCGGGACGGACTTTGCGACGTCGCGGCGGCGCTCAGTACCAGAAGGAAAAGTACAGCTGGAAGATATTGGCGTCGAGGCTGTAAAGCGGCTCTGCGCCGATCGGCGCGAGCGCGGTCAAATCAGAGAAATCATCGTAGTCCACGCGCAGCATGTCGATCGACGCCGTCACTGAGCCCTTTTTAAGAAAGCCCCAACTCTCGTTTTCATTAAGGAATGCGTACGAGGCTTTCAGCCGAAACGTGTAGCTCGTCAGCGGGCTAAGTTCCTTGTCACGCCCCCTGAAATTGGTGGCTTCGGACTCTAGGAAAAGATCCTGGTAGAAGTGCGCTCCGGTCTGGTCGTGATACCTGAATTTTGCTTCAAACGTGTAGTCACGCCACGGATGCACATAGGTCAGCGATGCCGTATGACTTTCAATATCCCAGGTGTCCGTGAAAAAGCGGTATTCGCTTTCAATAGCCGCTCGGTATGGCAGGAAGTAGCGCGCGCGTATGCCAAGCGCGTTACTCGTGCGCGTATTGGGATACAACTCTTCCTCGAATGAATAACCTCTCCCCAGAATGTCCGACGTATTCAAATACCGAACGCTGCGGTAAGGATTATTCAGGTAACCCTCATCGGTCATCGTTTCGAAATTCACTGTCGCGATCAGGCTTTTTGTCAATATCTGGGTTAGCCCGACGCCATAAATCTGCTTGTCGAGATCCCTTTTAAACGAAGCGTCGCCGGATTTTCCGACGGTGTCGTTCCCCAACGCATAACTGAGCGTGAGCGTCGTCAGCGCACCGAACATGTCCTGGCTGACGGAAAAATTGTAGGTATCGGCATCGTAGTCCGACTCTGAGCTGTTCGTATAGCCAACGCGCATCGTCGTATCGCCGCGCAGATAATCTGCGCCGAGCGACCACTGCTTGCGCTCCTCCGTGTAGGGGCTTGCCGTGGTCACCACGTCAATCGACGCAGAACTGACCATATCCACGTAGTAGTTGCCAACAACCGAGAGATTCTTACCGGCCTTCTTACGAACCAGCACAGAAGGACCATCGATTTCGACACCACCACCGTCGTAAAGGTGATACAGAATATCGGCGCGATCATCCGGCAACACACCGGCATGCACGGGCGCATACAGAAGGAGTGCCGCAAGAAAAAATATGAGTAGGCGAGTCACAATCGGTCAGCCCTAATTACAGCCGCATCCGCCGCCAGCAGCACCCTCGCCGCCGCGGGCACCTTCGCGCGATTCGTACACGTGCTGCAGGTACGACGAAGACACAGGATCACCATCCAGCGCCATGATCGGATCGGCAAGCCGATCACGTTCGTAGGGCTTTACCCAGGGCTCAATACCGCTGCAACCGGATACTGCTCCGAGCAGCAGCAGCGCCACAAGAACCCGGCCGATTGTGCAGACATTACTTCTCATCACATCACCTTATCGCGTAAGAACGCGTACAAACCGTGATCCCTTCCTCAGAAGAACACGGTGAAGCCCAGATGGGCCTCGAGGTTATGGGCGGTCTTCTCCTCGCCAAGCAGATCAATATCGAAGAGGTGATCGCGAAAATCGAGGTGCAGAGCGACGGCATCATTTAGCAAGAAGCGATAGCCAGCACCCACGTTGACGGTGAATCGATCATCGCCGGCAAATCGCGTGGATCCCAGACCGGCGATCAAATAAAGATTGGTGTTGTAGGCGCGGCCTTCACCCAGAAACACCTCGCCGGGCAGGATGTTGTAACCCAGATTGAGGTTGTAATAAGTGAGCGTGCGCTGCGAGTCAGTAATCAGGCGAGCACCACCGGATAACTCTTCAAAACTCGTCAGACCGGCCTCAGTATCCCCTACGGTGGCCTCCAAAAAGAAACCCTCGGTGATGTGATAAGCGAGGCGTACCCCGTAGACCACGTCCGACCCAAAGTCCTCGATGCTCATGACACCGACAAAGGCACCAACCTCGAAGTCTTCCCGGTCGATAGCCGGCTCCTTGACCTCGCGGCGCTCGACTTCCGGATCGATGACCTGCCCGGGTCCCTCGGCCGACGGCGGCGGTGCGGATTCATTACCGAAACCGAAAAGATTCTTGGTCGCTGCACAGCCAGACAGGCCGATCATTGCAGCAATCAGAAAAAGAACGCGAAACCGACTTTCCATTCCTCTACTTCCTCATTTTCGTCTCGGCTAGTGAACACCACGTAGCTCTTGTATTCAGCCCGCAGCAAAAAGCGGCGCGCCACATACACGCGGAATCCTGCACCCACGTGTCCAATCTGGTCCGTACGATCCTCACTGCGAACGATTGTCGACTTCGGCTCGGTGTTAATAATGCCGGCGCCCAATGTGAAGAACGGCGACACTCGCCACTCGGGCCAGGCTTCGTGCACGACATTAACACTGCCCATCCAGCCATTCGAGAAGTTGCCCAGAATCTGCGACCCCCACAGCTCGACCGATAGGTTCGAGTTCAGCGAATATCCGCCATACAATGAAATAATGTTCGCGCCACCAAAGTCGCCTGCAAGTAAGCCTGTTTCCCATTTCGCATTGGTAAAATCCTCGATCGTGGCACGCTTGAAACTGACCTGCTCGCCATCGGGTTTTAGTGTTTGCTGCAGTTGCTCGCGGTCGACCCAACCCTCTTTGCCTCCAACATCGCGAACGAGGTACCAGTCTGTACGTCGTTTAAGAATGTCGACCAACTCGCTGCGCTCAACCACGTGAAAAACCGGATAGCCGCGACCGGGCCCGGTGCGCATTTCGAGATACGGATCGGCAACGACAACGGTTCGATAGTCCTCGGCGGCAAACACCGGCACCACCAGAAAACTCTGAAATATGACGGCCGCCAGGCATGCGTACCAAACGGATTTAATTGGCGGGGGCGTCAAAGGGATTGTTGTAGTATTGGGCGCCGACATCCAACCATTCCGCGATAAGGCGTCGTTCCGCCTCGGATAAAATGTTGTAGTGAAGATCCGTAGGATCATTAAACGGGTCAAAGAAATCGCTCGATAATGCCGCAGATCCGGCTCTTGCGGGCGCGTCGGTCAGAATATCTTCGGTAATGTCGTTACCTTCGGCATCCTGACCGATGACACGCGTGGCGTTGACCAGCGCGTCGCCCTCTATAACCTGAAGATTATCAGTAAGTAACAACTCGCGATAGGCGTGGAAATGATCAGGCTCATCCGGCGAGGAACCGTCCTGCAATTCCAGCTGACCAGCCGGCACACGCGCCATCGCGTTCGCCGGGTCAACCGGCGTGTGGCAATTCAGGCAGTTGTTGTTCTCCTGTTCACCGGTATCCGGGTCGATGACCGGATTGTCGTCGGTATCGAACACCAGCCGTGGCTGGCTCCACAGCGGATGAATGATGGTTTCGTAATTGATGACGCTGCGGCACGGCGCCTGCCAGTCCTGCTGACAGGCAACAGACGTCGGCGATGCCGTCGTGAGGTCGGTATAGAGCCAGTCAATATCAACGTTGTTTGCAGCAATGACTGGATCTGCTGCCCAAACATCACGGTAAATGACATTCATTGATGGCTCAATCGACGAACAACTGCCATCGGCACAGGTCGTTTTTGCGCGCGTCTCGGCCATGGTTTCACCGACTTCGTTGACGGACCACTGCGAATCCGCTGCCGGGAACCATGGCACACTCGCCGTCTGTGCACCCGCGTAAGCGCTCGGAAAAGCGTCACTACGGCCATGCGACAGTCCGCTGTCGGCATCATGACAACCGTTGCACTTGAGCTCCTGCCCCGCCGCTAACGAAATCCAGCTGTTGTGCCGCTGCGTGAAGCTGATCCGATAGCCCTGGTCGTCGAGGACGCTAAGCATCAGCGCCGTATTGGCAGGCACCTTGACCATGACTGAACCATCCGGCTCGATCATCGCGTAGCCGACGATTTCTTTCATTCCGAAAGCCGTCGTGACACCAAAGGCCGTGTTGTCAATGTCGCGCACGTCATCGTCCGGCTGCGAGACGGCCTTCTCGATGCGCAAGAAACGCGCCGGTCGGTCCTCGGCCAATGTTTGCGCCGGATCCGCCAGCGCAGCGATATCAAGTATTGGGGCTCCGTCAAAATCATAAACACTGCGAATATTCAGGAGCGCCTCGCCATTCGCGGCAAGCGTCGCATCCAATAGAGAGTTGTTCATACCATCGAACACTACCGACGGCTCCAGTCGCGGGTCGGCCGAAACCACTTCGGTAAACATGAAGCCCTCCTCGCCCACGACGATCGGCAGCTGGGTATCGTCACGCGGATCGTAAATCCAGATACCGTATAACGGCGGCGCAACTACTGACTCTCCAACGGCCGGATTGCTGTCGACCACGTTCGCCAGCCGCCCCTGCGTGCACGGCACGATTGCAATGTCCTCTGTTGCCGGATCACTGTCATCGGGGAGAGTTTCGACCAGACGGCACTGACTCCAGCTGACCATCAGACGTTCGGTTCCATCCTGAATCGGAAACACTGAATAATATCGGCCACCTACCGACGGTGCCCCCGGCACGGTCGATACGTCATTGATGGTGGCATCTTGCTGTGCCGGCCCTGTCAGGACGCCGATATTGTCTTTGGTTGGCTGCGTGTTTTCCACGTACTGCGGCGTGTCAATCAGCACCAGTTCACCGCCACCCTCGGTGTTCGTGAAAGGCCGCGTCAGCACCATTATTCGGCCGTCCTCAACCTGTCGCGGTTGCATGAACTGAATAGTGGAGCCGCTGGTACCGGTGTCGTGACTCTGCTGCCCGTAGAGCAATTCCGGGCTGGAGCCGTCGGGGTTCATACGGTACAGGTTGACGGCATTATTACCGCCATTGTGGTCCCAACGGCTGAAGACAACTTGTCCGTTTGCCAGAACCGATGGATCGAGGTCGTGGCTTTGATTGAAGCTTATCTGCCTGACGTTGTTGCCATCGGCATCCATGACGTGCAGGTTGAAGGCATGCTCATTGTCGTCCTCGTCCTGCGCCGGAAATCCGCCCTTGTTTTCGTCCAGCAGCACGGCCTGTGACTGTGTTTGCCGAGTCGAAGAAAAAACGATGCGACCATCCGGCAAATACTTCGGCATGATGTCGTGGCCGATTTCCGCGGTCAGGTCTGTCGGTATTACGCGCTTGAGCTCGGTGGTCTCGAACGTGTACTGCCAGATATTCCAGGTCGGCAGGTCCTCTTCATCGACATTTGGATCAAACGGTACGCGCATCGCAAACAACAATCGGCTGCCGTCGAAATCGATTTCGACGTCGCGAATGGCCGCGAGGCCTTGCGAAACCTCCGCGGTAATATTGATGGCCTCAGCACTGGGTGCCGCACGATCCCGAAAATAGAGATCGGCACCGAAGTCGAAAGTGATCTGCTCGCGCAGGTCACGCTGCTGAAATGTGCCGTTGTCATCAGTGGGTATCGGCGCTTTGATATAGGCGATCGGGAAATCAATGATCACCGGATCCGGGTCCTGGCCAGTACCGATACTGACGCCGTCGCCGCTGCTGCACGCCGCCAATGCCGCGGCGAACAACACCACGAGTAGCCGGGTCATCGACGCGTTGAGCCCTCTAATCCGTTGTCGGGCGTTCAAAAACATTGCTAATACCTCGAATCATCCAGCCAGCCTACGACGCCGCACCTGCGGTATACCGTTAACGCAGTCACAAACAGCGACCAATTCGTAGAAAGCGCCATCAATAAAGTAGCGCAAAGTGCGGCAATTATAGGAGACGCGCATACCGCGATGTAATGTCTCAAAAGCACGACAGCAAACGCCGCCGTTTGCGGGCACTTGTGTCGCAAAGCACCTTTCCTGTCTCTGATCAGCGACAGTTGTGTTGCTTTACCAAATCAGTACCTTAAGCCCGCGCTTCACAATAAGTGTGCGTTAGTACCGACAAACGCTTGACATATTGCCGCCCGACTCCGTGCCTCAAGAACCCGCATAACACATTGTTAGATAACAACTTATAAACAATAGTGTGGGCCGCGCAACAGACTGGCACAGCAATTGCTTTGTTGATTGCAGATCGCGTGTTTTCCAGCGTGCTCCAAGGACTGTGAATGTCTTCACGGTGGCACACGCCAAAGTGAGGCACGCTTCCAAAGCCAACTGGAGCAACCGGCCGAGATACACCTTCCATCAATCGCACGAGTAGTGAGCAAAACAAATATGCAAGACGGTAAGAACACCAGACCAATAACACGACTCATTGTCATGCTTCGGGTCGTGCTTCTGCTTGGCGTGACGCTGACGGTGCCAGCCTACGCAGGCTATCTCGAGCAGGCCAGGCGTTTGCATGATCGATTGGCTGGTGTACCGCCGACGGAAGACGTTCTGAATGACATGGCTGACGCCATCAACCCAACGCTGCCAGGAAATGCGAACTCGGCCGCCTTCATCGCGATGGACGACAAGAATTTTTATAACGTCACACTGAAGAATTTCGCAGCGCCATGGACTAATCGTGACCAGTCGATTTTCGTGCCGCTGAACGATTACATTGCAACGGTCATCGGCATGATCCGTGATGGCGTACCGTTCAATACGCTGCTCTCGCACAACATTACTTATGTCGGTGAGGACGGTGTCGTATCAGCCGCCCCTTCGGCATCGAGCAACGCTCATTACGAGCAACTCGAAGCGAATAACATCAACCTCCGCGACAAGCTTGAACCTGCTTCCCAATCAGACATCCAGGGCATCCCGCCGGAAGCCGCTGCGGGAGTGATGACGTCACGCGCCGCATCCGAAGCCTTTTTCATCGCTGGCACCAACCGCGCCATGTTCCGATTCACGATGCTGAACCACTTCTGTAACGACATGGAACAACTGCATGACCCGAAACTCCCGCCGGATCGTATCCGTCAGGATGTCAGTCGCAGTCCAGGAGGCGACAGTCGCTTGTACCTTAACAACTGTATCGGTTGTCACACCGGCATGGATCCAATGGCACAGGCGTTCGCTTACTATAATTTTGACGAGGACACAGGCGCGCTCGAGTACACGGCGCCGAATGTGCAGCCGAAGTACTTCAACAATGACCTGAACTTCCCGCAAGGATTCAGAACCCCGGATGACAAATGGGATAATTACTGGCGTAAAGGTCAAAATGCTTATCTTGGATTTGATGGTGCGCTTACAGGCAGTGGCTCCGGCGCGCAGTCGCTGGGCGAAGAACTCGGCAACAGCTACGCCTTTGCAGCCTGCCAGGTCAAGAAAGCGTTCCGCGCCGTCTGCCTGCGTGACCCCGAAGACCTGACCGACCGCGACAAAGTTGATGAGATCGTTACAACGTTCCGTGGGACCGGCTACCAGATGAAACAAGTATTCGCGGATGCCGCCGTGCACTGCATGGGCGACTAGGGGAACGCGATGATGAAACAAACTTTGCGACTGATGCTGCGTGCACCGCTGATGATCCTGTCATCGAGCTTGCTATTGAGCGCTTGTGGTGGCGGCGCGCAGACGACGGAGAATCCGCCGTCACAAAACGCCGGCGACGTCGGCGACGCTGCCTATAGCGGCGAGGTGGCCCGCGACAGCGACGTCCTGAAATTCCAGCAGGAATACTGGACGAATGCCCGTGGCAGCGACCGCTGCGGCAGCTGCCATAACGAGGTGGTCGGCCAGACACCGATGTTTGTCCGCAGCGATAACGTCAATGACGCCTATGACGCCGCGCTGACGATCACTGACCGGGAACAACCGTCGCTATCGCGCGCCGTGGAGCGAGTCAGCGAACCGCCCCTCGGCCACAATTGCTGGGTCGATGACCCGGGTGTTTGCGGTTCGATCATGACCACCTGGATCGAAAACTGGGTCGGCGAGACCTCGGGTGGCGGACGCGAAATTGTACTTGCGGCGCCCGATTCGGCGGATCCTGCGGAAAGCAGAAATTTCCCAGAAGATTCCAATGCCTTTCAGCAGTTGATTCACGAACCGATTCTCGAGCCGTACTGCTCAAGCTGTCACAGCTCGCAGTCACCGAGCGCACAGCAACCATACTTCGCGGACCCGGATATCGACAGCGCGTATGAAGCCGCGAAGTCCAAGATCAATCTCGACACGCCGGCCGACTCTCGCTTTGTCGTGAAGGTCAGCCCCGTACCCTTCGGCGAGTCGCATAACTGCTGGGACAATGGCGACTGTGTTACGGCGTCCGCTGAGATGCTGGCAGCGATCACCGCGTTTGCGGAAGGTATCGAGCCGACCACTGTCAACACCGATCTCGTGTACAGCAAGGCGGTAAAACTTATTGAAGACGGTACGCTGGCATCCGGCGGCAACCGTTACGAAGACGCGCAGGTCGCGTTATGGGAGTTCAAAACCGGTAACGGCCTGGTGGCTTACGACACCAGTGCCGTTGATCCGGCGATCGACCTCAACTTCTCCGGCGACGTCGGCTGGTTCGGGGGCTGGGGCATCACCATCGGCAACAACGTCGCCCAGGGCCCGGGTAAAGCACAGGGCTCCACGACCGCCAGCAAGAAGCTCAATGATATTCTGCAGGAGTCCGGCGAGTTCACAATTGAGGCGTGGGTTGTTCCCGCCAATGTTACGCAGGAGACGTCCAGAATCGTTAGTTATTCTGCCGGACAGACGACACGTAATTTCACTTTGCAACAAAACCTGTACGACTATGATTTCCTGCTGCGCACAACGGAAACCAATCTGAATGGTGATCCCGCTCTCTCCACGCCGTCGGCGGACGAAGTGCTGCAAGCGACTCTGCAGCATGTCGTAGCGACCTACAGCCCGATCGATGGCCGCCGCATTTACGTGAATGGCGCACTGGTATCAAATACCGACCCGACGCCGGGCGGCACGCTGATTGACTGGCAGGACACCTTTGCGCTGGTTCTCGGTAACGAGGCCTCAAGCGATGGCGTCTGGGAGGGCACGTTCCGCCTGGCTGCCGTGCATCGACGCGCGTTGACGCTCGAGCAGGTTACGCAGAATTTCGATGTCGGTGTCGGCGAGAAATTCTTCCTGCTGTTCGATATATCGGAGCGCATAAGTGCTGCGCCCGATTCGTCGTTCATCCTGTTCGAAGTGCAGCAGTTCGACAATTTCGCGTATCTCTTCGACAAGCCGCACTTCATCACGCTGGACGGCTCTGCACCGGAAGGCATTCCGATCGAGGGGCTGCGCATTGCAATGAACGGTCGCGAAGCGCCGGTTGGACAATCGTATGCGACACTCGCGGACCTGCTGAGCGCCGCGGAATTCGGCGAGCTTGGACAACCGTTATCGGCGCTGGGCGCTGTGATACCGCTGGAGAAAGGACCGGAGAACGACGAGTTCTTCCTGACCTTCGATGCACTTGCCAACAACTCGTTTGATCGTGACGAAGATCCAGTGCTGGTGATTACACCGACCGACCTCGATCCCGCAGCACATATCGGCGTACGTACGTTTGATGAGATCGACGCAACGTTCTCGGCAATCACCGGCGTCGACCGCATGATCGACTATCCGGACGGATCGTTCCCGGTGGACGAGACCTTCCGGGAACTCAGGCAATCGTTGCCAGCAGTTGCGAATGTGACCACCTTCCTGTCGTCACACCAGGTTGCGATCGCACAACTCGCAATCCAGTACTGCGATGCCGCCATCGGTACCGCTACCAATCCCAATCCGGACGCGGCGACTTATTGGCCGGACTTCAACTTTGATCAGACCGCCGGACAGGCATTCAGCGTGGCGAACCGCAGCGACTTTATCGACCCGCTGATACTGCGCGCTACCGGCCAGACACCGTCGGGACCGACGATCGCGACGCAGCCGACGTATGCCGAACTGTATAACGAGCTGGCGGCGTTCCAGGCAGCTGACGGCCGTCCGGATAATTTGATTGATCGGCTGTTGGCCGGACCGAGCGACACGCGCGCCATCGGCAAGGGCGTTTGCGCTGCAATGCTGGGCAGCGCCGCAACGCTGGTGCAGTGATGAAAAGGATTTTAAGGGAACACTTGTAATGACGAGAAAACACAACAAACGAGATTGGGACGCGCCGCAGCTGCATGGCGATCATCCACGCCCGCTGACACGACGCCAGTTCGTGGCGCAGGGCTTCATGACCGGCGGCGCCTACACCCTGGGCGGCGGCGTGTTGAGCCTGTTCGCCAATCCGCGTGACGCACTCGCTGAGCTGTCCGGTGACCTGAGTTCGCAGCTGCTGGATCCGTGTCGCATTGCGACCGATGGCGCGGGCAAGATTCCCTTTATCTGCTTTGACCTGGCCGGTGGCGCGAACATCGCGGGTTCAAATGTCCTCGTGGGCAAAGAAGGCGGTCAGAGCGACTTCGTGAGCACAGCGGGCTACGAGAAAATGGGCCTGCCCGGCGACATGATCCCGGGACTCAACGATCCGGACTCGGGCGAGCCGTATGCCAACTTCGATCTGGGCCTCGGCTTTCATCTCGACAGCGCGTTTCGCCGGGGCATCATGCAGAGCCTGACGCCGGGTCGCGAAGCAAACATCAACGGTGCGGTGATCCCGGCGCGTTCCGATAACGACACCAGCAATAACCCACACAACCCGATGTACGGCATTGCAAGAGCCGGTGCCGACGGCTCGATACTGACGCTGGCGGGGTCCGAGAACACGGACTCCGGCGGCAACTCAATTCTGCCCGCGGCGCTTTACAATCCGGAGCTGCGACCGACCAAGGTTGACCGTCCCAGCGATGTCGTGAACCTCGTCGATACCGGTGATCTCGTCGGCATACTGAGCAAAGACGATGCAACCGCGGTAATGGAGTCGATTTATCGCCTCAGCGACAGCAAGATGGCTGCCGTCAACACGCAAATAACCAGCGACGCGGTTATCAAGGAAATGGTGCGCTGCGGCTATCTGAAAGCGGCTGATATCGCCGATCGATTCGGCGGCGTGCCCATTGATCCCGCGCTCGATCCGGAAATTGTCGCGCCCGACGGCAGCGGTATTTTCACGACCGAAGAGTTCACGGCAAACGATCGCAGCGCGCGCGAGTTTCAGAAGACCGCCGCTGTTATGAAACTGGTTATGAACGGCTTTGCCGGCGCGGGCTGTATCGAAATGGGCGGCTACGATTATCACGGTGGTCGCCGTGCCGAAGGCGAGGTAAAAGACTTCCGCGCCGGTCGCTGCATGGGCGCCTGCCTCGAATACGCCGCACGCAAGAGAGTGCCACTCATGATGTATGTGTTCAGCGATGGTTCTTTGTCCTCGAACGGCGCTATCGACAACTCGGAAGAAGGTCGCGGTAAGGGCGAATGGTCCAGCGACAACTCCTCTACGGCGGGCTCATTCTTCCTGGTCTACAACCCGACGCGAAGACCCGTGCTCATCGGCGGCAGCGCCGACGAGCAGGCTCGGCACCAGCAAATCGGCTATATGGATGCCGGTGGTTCGGTACAACGTGCCGCAACTCCCGCTGCCAATAACGTCAATCTGCTCGTGAACGCCGTACTGCTTAATTACATGGCACTGCACGGCGAGCAAGGCAATTTCGGCACGCTGTTCCCGAACAATGGCCTTGGCAACGCGGCGTTGCAGGAAAGCCTGACGGCATTTATGCCTGTAGTGAATGGCATCATCGCCAACCCGGCCTGACCGCAGCACGATTCAACGGCGCTGCAACGCGCCATGCACGCGAATTGTGCATAATTCGACCATGACTGATCTGGCCGCCCGCCTCGCTTGCCCGCGTTGCGACAAAACTCCGTTGCAATCGAGAGATGACGCGCTGCATTGCAGCGCCTGCAAAGTCGACTTTCCGATGCTCGACGGCATGCCATGGCTGTTCGCAGAACCGCAGGCTGCGTTAGGCGAATGGCGCGGCCGAATGCAATTTTCGCTGCAGAAGATCAGCAATGAGATTGATAGCCTCAAGAAAGACCTCGGCAACGAGAAGTTACTCGCGCAGACGCGCGAACGCGTAGAGCGCTACGAGCGCGCGCTCGTGCAACACCAGCAAATGCTGCAAGAACTGCTGCAACCTCTCGACGTCGCGTCGTTGACCGGCAATTACCAAACCTACCTGGCACTGCGCACACGCTTGCCGACTGACCAGGGGCTCAACACCTACTACGCCAACATCCACCGTGACTGGTCGTGGGGTGACGAAGAGAACCGTGCGTCACTTGAGCAAATTCAGAACGTGCTACAGGGTAAGACCGCGCTCGGTAACGTCCTGGTGCTCGGCGCCGGCGCCGGCCGCCTCGCTTATGACCTGCACCAGCAACTGGATTGCGAGTCGACCGTGGCCATGGATTTCAACCCACTGCTGATGCTGGTAGCACAGCAAGTCACCGCTGGCGAAACGCTTGAACTGTACGAATTTCCGATCGCGCCGCTGGGACTGGAAGACGATGCCGTGTTGCGAACACTGTCGGCACCGGAGCCCGTACGCGACGGATTTCACCTCGTGCTGGGTGATGCGCTGCGCCCACCCTTTCCGTCCGGGTCGTTCGACACAGTTGTCACTCCATGGCTCATCGACATCATCACTGAAGACCTGCCGATACTGGCCGCACGCATCAATGGCCTGCTTGCCGATAACGGTCGCTGGCTGAACTTCGGCTCGCTGGCTTTCTCCAGCCCTGATCGCTCTCGTCGCTACAGCGCGGAAGAAACTGTGGCCATCGTTGCGCAGCAGGGCTTTTCAGAGCCATTTATGGCGCAGCAGACGATTCCGTACATGTGCTCGCCGGCAAGCCGGCATGGACGACAGGAAAACGTTCTTTCGTTTTCGGCCAGCAAAGAGAAAAATGCTCAAAAACCCGATCGCTATCAGGCGTTGCCGGAGTGGATCGTGACGGGCAAGGAGCCAGTACCCCTAAGCCAGTCATTTCGAACACAGGCGATGACCACTCAGATCTACACTTTCATCATGTCGCTGATCGACGGCAAGCGATCCATAAAGGACATGGCATTAGTACTCGAGCAACAAAAGCTGATGAGCCGTGCAGAGGCGGAACCGGCGATTCGAACGTTCCTGACGAAGATGTACGACGACGCGCAAAAACAGTCAGGTTTTTGAGGGTTCCACTGCAGAATAGAGGCGGCGCACATAGTCGCCGATCTTGTTAATCGCCCGACGCGCCTCCGGCATCTTGCCAACGAACAGCTGAAACACGTGCCACATCTCGGGCCATATTTCGATGTCGACCGTACCGCCCGCTGCCCGGATCTTGTCCGCGAAGCGCGTCGAGTCGCTCAGCAGGATCTCGTCATCGCCGACCTGGATTAGCACCGGTGGCAACCCCTCAACCTCTGCGAACACCGGCGATACGAGCGGGTTCTTGAGCTCGTCAGCACCACAATAGTTGCTTACGACCACTTTCATGTCGCTGGCGTGGAACCACGGGTCCTGATCGGCGCGCGTCGTGGCTGATTCGCCACTGGCGGTCACATCGAGATACGGCGATAACAGCACCGCTGCGGCCGGCAGCGGGTCGCCGCCATCTCGCAGCGACAATAGCGTCGCGACCGTCAGGCCGCCCCCGGCCGAGTCACCGGCGATCACGATGTTCTCGGGCCGTATGCCGGACGTAAGCAGTTCTCGATAGACGGCGACACAGTCCTCGATTGCCGCCGGGAATTTGTGCTCCGGCGCCAGCCGGTATTCCGGAACCAGCGCATTGATTCCGGCCGCGCGCGCGATGTGACTCACCATCTGGCCATGCGATCGGCAGCTACCGATGACGTATGCGCCGCCATGCAAGTACAGCAAGACTTTGTCGTCAGGCGCGCGCTTCGGCCGCAGCCACTCGGCATAGAGCCCGGCAACGGTCGTTCGTTCGACTCGAACACCGAACGCCCGGAGCAGCAAACGGCCGATGAAATCCAGCCGCCTTCGAATCTTATGGACGTCGGCCGTCTGCACATCAGTGCGCTGGATGTACCAACTCGTGATCCAGCGAACAATCCTGGCTCGTCTGCTACTCAATTAAGCGGTACTCTCGATTGTTATGCTTATTTTCATTGCCAAGGGAATGCTATGCCAATCGTCAACAAAATGCGCATCCTTTTTGCTGCATTAATAGTCGCGTTGTCGCTTGCGACGACGGTAGTAGCCGATGACTCGCTACCGGGCTCCAGCAAGAGTGCCGCCCAGATGGCCCAGGCGGCACGTTCATTTATCGACCTGCTTGACGCCGAACAACGTAAGGCAACGCTGTTTTCGCTTGGCGATGCCGGCCGCACCACCTGGTCCAACCTGCCCATCATCATGGTCGAACCCGGCGGGACGCTGCTGCTCAATATGACTGATCCGCAGCGCATGGCGGTGCACGACATGCTGCGCGCCGCGCTCTCGACCCAGGGCTACGCAAAGATGACCGGCGTCATGTACCTCGAGGACCTGCTGTATGAAATCGAGGTCGAGGAGCTGAGTGAAGCGCCGGCAACAGAGGAAAACGCGTCGCGCAGGGTATTCATCGAAACGCGAAAGTCAGGCAACTACGCTGTCGCGATTTTCGGCAATCCGGGCGACAAGCAGTGGGGTTGGAAGATCGCCGGCCACCACGCCGCAATGAATTTCACCGTGGCGGATGGCCGCGTTGGCTTCACGCCGACCTTTCTCGGCAGCGCGCCGATGGTCGTGCAAAGTGGGCATCATGCCGGTTGGTCAGTGCTGCCGCATGAGGGCGACCGCGGCGTTGAGATGATGCGGGCACTGACGCCAGCGCAGCAAAAAACGGCATTGATCAACCCGGCAGTCGCCAGTGACGTGTTCGAAGGTCCTGGGCGGAAAGCCAGCTTGTCAAATTACGAGGGTATCTCCACTGGTGACTTCAGCGCTCAACAAATGAAGCTGCTGCAAGTGCTGGTTGCGGAGTATTTGCGTAATGCGGATTTCGACACGGCAGAAGCCCATTTTGACGTTATTGCGAATATCGGTTGGGACAAGCTGTGGTTTTCCTGGCAGGGTGCAGTTGATCCCGATGGCAGATTTTATTATCGCGTGCATGGCCCGAGACTACTGATCGAATACAACCGCCAGGACGCGAACCACGAACACATGATCGTGCGTGACCCGAAGAATGACTACGGCGAGGACTGGCTCGAGAAGCACTACGAAGAGCACCATCCCACGATGGAAGAAGCGATGAAAAATGCGCGTCAACGCATCGAGTCCGCGATGACACCCTAGCAAGGGAACCTTATGAACAGCGTCCGCACACCGGAATCACGTTTCGAAAACCTACCTGGATTTGATTTCGCGGCGCATTACGTCGACATCGACGGCCTGCGCATGCATTACGTTGACGAGGGGCCGCGCGACGGCGACGTCGTATTGCTGTTACACGGCGAACCCAGCTGGTCCTACCTCTACCGGCACATGATCCCGCCGCTCAGCGAGGCGGGCCTGCGGGTTATTGCTCCCGACCTGATCGGCTTCGGCAAGTCCGACAAGCCAACGCGCAAGAGCGATTACAGTTATGCGGGCCACGTCACATGGATGAAGTCATTCGTCGAGGCGCTGGACCTGAACAACATTACGCTCTTTTGTCAGGACTGGGGCTCGCTGATCGGCCTGCGTGTCGCAGCAGAAAACGAGCAGCGCTTCGCGCGCATTGCGCTGGGCAATGGCGGTTTGCCCACCGGTGACCAGGAGATGCCGAAAGCCTTTAATATCTGGCGTACTTTCGCACGCTACAGCCCGTGGTTTCCGATTGGCAAGATCCTTCAAAAGGCCACGATCACCGACCTGCCGGATGACGTCGTCGCGGCCTACGACGCGCCCTTCCCGTCGGCGAAATACAAAGCCGGCGCTCGTGCGTTCCCGATGCTGGTGCCGACACGTCCGGATGACCCGGCCAGTGACGCCAACCGCGCTGCATGGGAGGTGTTTAAGGACTGGCAGAAACCGTTCCTGACCACGTTCAGTAACCGTGACCCGATCACGCGTGGCGGAGAGATACCGTGGCAGGAGACCGTGCCGGGCGCACAGGGTCGCGAGCACGTCAGGATATTGAATGCGGGTCACTTCCTGCAGGAAGACAAGGGACCGGAGATTGCAGAGGTGCTAATCAGGTTCGTCAGGGAGACGTAACCACGACAGGGGGACTAGCGCTCGAGGTATTGCAGCTTGTCCTTCACTTCACGCCACTCATCAGCGTCGGCGGGCGCGTCTTTCATCTCGGTGATGACCGGCCAGTCCAGCGAAAGCTCGGCGTTGATTTCCAGGAACTGCGCCTGTTCCGCCGGTAGCTCGTCCTCGGAATAGATGGCCTCTACGGGACATTCGGGCTCGCACAGCGTGCAATCAATACACTCGTCAGGATCGATCACCAGGAAGTTCGGGCCCTCGTGGAAACAGTCCACGGGACAAACCTCGACGCAATCGGTCAGTTTGCACTTGATGCAGGCTTCTGTGACAACGAATGTCATTGCTATTTCCTCACTTCCAGAGCGCGTAAACTATGCGAAGTTAAGCCGCTAATCAAGCCAAAACGGAAAAGAAGATTATGATCAGAAGCTCCTCGATTGCCTGGATTCACCCGATGAAAAGAAATCGTGCACT
>CAZTQL010000028.1:0-27634 GCA_964615665.1 uncultured Woeseiaceae bacterium
CGGTACGATTGAATACGCTTTTCAGGCGCGCGCCATTGCTTACCGGGCACCGAAGGCTGCCGCACAACGACGGCGCCAGAAACGCCGCCACGACTCCGAAGGTAAATTCTAACCCCCCCCCCAACCATACAACGCCGTTACGCCGACGATCACGCTCGGCAACCCATCACCACTTATCGCCATGACGGTGATCACGTTCGGCAATCGGCCGACATGTTTGTTGGCGGACTGTCTCGCTGCGCTCGCTTTATGTCTCGCCAACAAACATCTCGTCCACTTGCCTAGCATGACAGGACGGCGGTGAGTGCGGGGAAATCTCGTGAAGCGACTTCGCGTCAGCGCGGAGCAAGCGAGATGTTCCCCGTGATCGCCGCCGCTGTGACGGCGTTGGATAGTGGGGGGATTACAGAATGGTGGGATTGGGGGCGTCGCCGTAGACGTCTTGCGGATCAAAGACCTTTTCGGTTTCCGTCCATTCGAGCTCGACGTGGCCTTCGGCCTGCTTCGACTTGAAGTCGGCGCCCACGGGCACCTTTCGATAGAAGCAGCTCCGGTAGCCGACGTGGCAGCTGGCACCACCAGCCACATCGACCCGCAGCCAGATGCAGTCCTGGTCGTCGTCAATCAGGAGTTCACGAACGGCCTGCACCAGCCCGCTGGTCGCGCCCTTGTGCCATAACACCTGGCGGCTGCGGCTGTAATAGTGCGCTTCGCCGGTTGTGATGGTGCGTTGCAGCGCTTCTGCGTTCATGTAGCCCTGCATCAGCACCTCGCCGCTGTCCGCGTCAGTCGTGACTACAGTGATCAGCCCACGGTCATCGAATTTAGGCGCGAGGTCATTACTTTCCTCGACCTGCTCGATGGTTTGACGGGCTTGAAATTTTACGGGCGCGACAGACATAAGAAGTCCTCAAGCAATTCTGATGCGGTGCGGAAGAATACCGATCGTAGCCGCCGTCAGCAATATTGCTATCATTGCGGCTTCGGCCCATAACACAGAGACATCATGACGATTCAGCTACACGACACACTCCGGGGAAAGAAAGTCCCGTTCGAGCCCTTGAAGGAGGGTGAGGTGACGATGTACCTGTGTGGACCCACGGTTTACAACTATGCGCATATTGGTAACGCGCGGCCTGCTGTGGTGTTTGATCTGCTGGCACGCGTCCTGCGGCGAAGCTACTCGCTGACGTTTGCCCGTAATATCACGGACGTCGATGACAAGATCAATGCGGCGGCCATCGAATCCGGCAAACCCATTGACGAGATTACGGCCCGCTACATTACGGCCTACAACGAAGACATGGCGGCGTTGGGCGTTTTGCCGCCCGACATCGAGCCGCGTGCGACGCAGCATATCGATGCAATGATCGAAATGATTGCCCGGCTGATCGAGAACGGTTTCGCCTATGAAGCGGAAGGTCACGTGCTGTTCGATGTGGCGTCTCATGATCGCTATGGCGAACTGTCGAAACGCGACCTGCGCGAGATGATCGCCGGCTCGCGCGTCGAGGTGGCGCCCTACAAGAAAGCGGCGCAGGACTTCGTCCTGTGGAAACCTTCCACGCCGGAGTTGCCGGGCTGGGACTCGCCGTGGGGCAGGGGGCGGCCCGGTTGGCATATCGAGTGCTCGGCGATGGCAGAGCAGCACCTCGGTAACACGATAGATATTCACGCTGGTGGGCAAGACCTGGTGTTTCCTCACCACGAGAACGAATGTGCGCAGAGTGCGTGCGCGCACGACGGCGCACCGTTCGCTCGCTATTGGCTGCACAACGGGTTTTTGAGCATCGACCAGACCAAGATGTCGAAGTCACTGGGTAACGTGCTGCTGGTACACAATCTGATTGAGAGCATTCCTGGAGAGGTCATACGCCTTGCTTTGTTGAGCGCGCATTATCGCCAGCCGCTGGAGTGGTCGGCAGAAACCATCGTGTCGGCCCGTCGCATGCTGGATCGTTTGTACGGCGCAGTCCGGGGAATTGCGGTACCTGATGATGTCAGGGCGTCCGCCGCCGTTCCCGAGCCGCTGATCGCTGCGCTGGAAGATGATCTCAACACACCGAAAGCGCTGGCCGAGCTATTCGCACTGGCACGCGCGCTCAACAAGACCAACGATCCCGCGGAGATGGAAGCGTTGGCGGCAGAACTGTATGCAGCCGGCGACCTGATGGGCATTATGACCGTCGATCCGGAGACCTGGTTTGCCGGCGACGCGGACGGCAGCCTGTCGGCAGAGGACATTGACACGCTCATCAAGCAGCGCAATGTTGCGAAGTCGGAGCGCGACTTTGAGAAAGCCGATGCGATTCGCGAGCAGCTCACGGCCGCTGGCATCACGATACAGGACGCGCGTGACGGTACGACCTGGCGACGCAGCGGCTAATCGATGAGCATTGAGGAACAAAACGAAGTACAAGCCGCGCAGCAGGAGGTTATCGACGAATTCAGTCTTTTCGATGACTGGATGGATCGCTACCAGTACCTCATTGATCTGGGTCGGCGCCTGCCGGAATTTCCGGACGCATTGCGTACGGAGGAAAACCGCATACGTGGCTGTCAGTCGCAGGTCTGGTTCGTCGCTGACAAAAAAGGCGGGCGCCTCGAGTTTCAGGCCATCAGTGATGCTGCGATCGTCTCCGGGCTCATCGCGCTGCTGCTGCGAGTCTATTCGGGCCGACGTCCGCAAGAGATTCTGGATACGCCACCCGACTTCGTACAGGCGCTGCAGCTCGAAAGCCACCTGAGCCCAACCCGCAGCAACGGCTTGTCCTCGATGCTTAATGCCATTCGAGGCTTTGCGGCCGAGGCGCTGCAGGCAGCCTGATGACGTCTTCCGTCAGCCGTATTTTGGCGTGGCCGTTCATCGGGCTCGTGCAGATTTATCGCTACGCAATTTCGCCATGGCTGGGCGGCAATTGCCGCTATCAACCGACCTGTTCCGCCTACGCCATCGAGGCGCTGCGCCGGCACGGCGGACTGAAGGGCGGCTGGCTTGCCATCAAGCGCATCGGGCGTTGTCATCCCTGGGGCGGTGGTTCCGGGTACGACCCGGTACCGGGCACCGAGCAGGAGGAGCATGAGGGCCACTGATATTCTGCGTGCCGTCTTGTACCCGGTTACCGAATCCAGCGTATTTGTACCGATGCTCGTGTTTTGGTTATTGCTGTTAGTGGCGAATTGGGCGGGGTTGTTCGGACTATGGCTGCTGGTGTTGGTAATACCGGCCATTATTCGATTTCAGATGATCGTGCTGGAGGCTCGCGCCCGCCGTGCAACGCCGGCAACGCCGGACATGGGGTTCTTCAACTGGTTCGGAAATTCCTGGACGCTGTTTCCTGCACCGGTCGCCGTACTTCTGATTTGGGTAACGGTCTCGGTAGCCAAAGCGTTCGGGCTGGCGTGGGCGATAGTGCCGGTGCTGTTCGCCAGCTTGTTCTTTCCAGCAGCAATCGCCGTGCTCGCGATTACACAGTCACCTTTGCAAAGTCTGAATCCCGTCACGCATGTGCACCTGCTGCGGCGCGCCGGCCGCACGCTTTGGATCTCGACCGTTTACCTGTTGCTGCTGTCGTGGTTGTCAGTCGAGGCGGCAACGTTGCCTGCCACGTTGGCTATGGCTGTGTGGTTGCTGTACTCGTTTTCGTTCTTCTCTCTGACGGGTAGTTTGATCGCGCCTCACGAGCTCTTCGACAAAATTACCATTCCGGATCCCCTAGAGAAAACGGCCGATGTTGCTGAGACCGAGCTTGTGCGTGATCGAACGCGCGTTCTTAACCATGCCTATGGTTTTATCAGTCGAGACAACCGGAGCGGTGGGTTCGATCATATCTTCGACCGGATAGTGAATGACCCGGATCCTGCCGATGCGTGGGCCTGGTTCCTCGAGCGCATGCTGGGCTGGGAAAACCAGACCGCCGCGCTATTTTTCGCACAGCACTACCTGCACGAACTGTTGCAGCACGGTGAGCTGGTGCTCGCGGCCAAGTTGATGATGCGATGCCGCCTGACCGACGAGCAGTTCCGGCCGTTGGCAGAGGACATTGATGCCGCCATCGAGGCCGCCAAAGCGGTCTCGAACGATGAGCTGGTGGCCGTATTGCAGCGAAATTGAGCGGCATTCAGGATCATAATCGGTACAATAACGCGCTATGGATAAGCGATTATTAACCATATTGCGCTGCCCGGTCAGTCATAAGGGCTTGTCAATACTGAAAAAAGACACTCTCGAACAAATAAACGCCGCGATCCAGCAGGGCGAGCTCAAGAATCGCGAGGGCGAGCAGCTCGCCGAGCCGCTGGCCGAGGCCTTGATCACCGATGATGGCAAGCGCGTCTACCCGATCGATGATGGCATCCCGGTCCTGCTCGAGGGCGAGTCGATCAGCATGGAGCAGCTTGCTTGAAGATCCAGGCAAACCAGCTCTCAGCCCATCTCAAGAAATCCCTGGCACCGTGTTACCTCGTTAGCGGCGACGAGCATTTGCTGGTGGCTGAGGCGCTGGATGCCATTCGTGCGGCCGCGCGTGAGCGTGGCTTCAGTTTGCGGGAGCTACACGTTGCGACGACCGGCTTCGACTGGCCGCAGCTAACGGCGTCGACGGGTAACCTGTCGTTGTTCGCCGAGCAGCGCATCGTCGAACTGCGTCTGCCCACCGGGAAACCCGGCCGCGCCGGCGGTGAAGCGATCGTCGACCTCGTCGGGCAATCCGGTCCGGATACCCTGTTCATCGTGACCACGCCAAAACTGGATCGAGGCACTGCGGCCTCCAAGTGGGCCAAGGCCATCGATAAAACGGGCGTCACACTGACGATTTGGCCTATCGGTCTGCGCGAGTTACCGGGCTGGATCGCGAACCGCATGCAGCGCGCAGGCCTTAAGCCGGATCGTGATGCGGTTGCGCTGATCGCCGACCGCGTCGAAGGCAATTTGCTCGCCGCCAATCAGGAAATTGAAAAGCTGCGACTGGTGCTTGGCGAGGGGGCCGTTACGGCCGAGGATGTGAGCAACGCGGTTGTCGATAGCAGTCGCTATGACGTTTATACGCTGGCGGACGCTGCGCTTGCGGGTGATGCCAGGCGCGCGGTCAAAATACTGGGCGGCTTGCGCGCGGAAGGTGTGTCACCAGTTATCGTCATGTGGGCGCTGACGCGTGAGCTTCGCACCTTATCGACACTGGATGACCTGGTTCGCCATGGCGGCGATCTCGGCGGAGCAATGCAGAAGAACGGCGTATGGCGAAATCGCCAGGGTCTCGTGCGTCAGTGCATGGGACGCCATCAACCCGGTGATTTTCATCGCATGCTCAAAGTCAGTGGCCGCGCTGACGCCGCGGCTAAAGGCCAGCGTGCTGGCGACCCGTGGCAAATGGCAACCGATATCGTGATCGGTATGGCACGCGTATGAGGCCGGTTGGCGTTTTTGGCGGCACCTTCGACCCGATTCACTACGGCCACTTGCGAAGCGCCTTCGAACTGCTGCAGGCGCTGCGCCTGGACGAAGTGCGGTTCATTCCGTGCAGCGATCCACCGCATCGCGGCCAGACGTTTGCCAGTGCGGCCGAGCGCCTGCGGATGGTCGCGCTCGCCATTGACGGTCAGGAAGGCTTTGTCGCCGATGATCGTGAACTGACGCGCCCCGGCCCGTCCTACAGCATTGACACCTTGCTGACACTGCGTGAGGAATTTCCGCGGCGTTCTTTGGGTCTGATATTGGGGATGGATGCTTTTCTTGGACTACAAACCTGGCACCGCTGGGACGAAATACTCGATGTGGCCCACATTGTGGTTGCCCACCGTCCGGGCTGGAAGGCGCCGGATATCGGACCGCTCGGCGAGCTGCTCAACGAACGCGGCACGCACCGGGTGAATGACTTACATGAAACGCTTTGCGGCCGCATCCATATCCACGCGGTGACCCAGCTCGAAATTTCTTCGACCGAGATACGCGACCTGGTAGCGGCCGGGCGTGATCCGCGATTTCTAATGCCGGATGCCGTTTGCCAGGCGATCGGCGAGTCCGCCTGTTATTCCTGAACTGACGATCTTAGGAGTCTAATTTGAAAATCTGTGAGAACCACGCATGAACAGTGAAAAACTCAGTGATCTGATCATCGATGCCCTCGACGACATCAAGGGTCAGGACATTGTCAAACTCGACGTTCGTAA
Source organism: uncultured Woeseiaceae bacterium (assembly GCA_964615665.1). Lineage (GTDB taxonomy): Bacteria > Pseudomonadota > Gammaproteobacteria > Steroidobacterales > Woeseiaceae > UBA1847. The sequence continues at coordinate 6,169 of CAZTQL010000028.1, forward strand.
CATGACGACGGTCACTGACTTCATGATCGTTGCCAGCGGCACATCGAATCGACATGTCAAAGCTATGGTTGATAACGTCACTGATAAAGCCAGGGATGCGGGGCATCGGCCTATCGGCGTCGAAGGAGAGGAGGGCGGCGAATGGGTGCTGCTCGATCTTCAGGATGCGCTGGTGCACGTCATGCTACCCAAAGTGCGTGAGTTCTATAATCTGGAGAAGCTTTGGTCGATCGCCCCTGCGGGCGATGCGACGGCAACCGACCGGTAGCCGATGCATATTCGACTCCTAGCCGTTGGTGACCGCCAACCGTCGTGGGTTGACGAGGCTTTCGGCCGTTATGCTGAGCGCTTGCCGCGTGAGTGGCGGTTCCGTCTCGACACCATCGCCACGGTGCGACGTAGCAAGAACAACAAATCGCAGCAGGCGAAAGAATCGGAGGGCGAAAAAATACTGGGAAAACTCGGCGCCGATGAGCACGTTGTCCTGCTCGATGAGCGTGGCAAGCAGCTCAGGAGTCATGCGTTGGCCGCGACACTGGCGGATTGGCAGGCTGGCGGTCGCGACCTGTGTTTCATTGTCGGAGGACCGGATGGGGTCTCGGATGCCTGCCGGCAGCGAGCGAATTTCACCTGGTCACTGTCTGACCTCACGTTGCCACATGGGCTGGCACGGGTGCTGGTCGTCGAGTCGCTGTATCGTGCCTGGTCACTACAGACCGGCCATCCGTACCATCGGGCCTGAACGCGCCATGTCAGCTCAACCGACGCTGTTGCTCGCCTCATCATCGCCTCGCCGACGGGAAATTCTTAGCGCACTCGGGCTGCAATTCGTGGTCCAAAAAATTGCGGTCGACGAACGTGTGTTGCCGGGAGAAACTCCGGAACAGATGGTTCTGCGCCTCGCTGAGGCGAAAGCCAATGCGCCGGCAACCGGGCCCGGTGATTTTGTCATCGGGGCGGATACGGCTGTCGTTCTCGACGGAACAGCGCTCGGCAAGCCGGTCGATCGGGCAGACGCCCTCGACATGCTGATGCGTCTTTCCGGGCGCAGCCACAGTGTGCTGACGGGCGTCGCGCTGCGCGGCCCGCAGGGAGTGCGGTCGACGCTGAGCCGCACCGAGGTCAGTTTTCGTGAAATCAGCCGGGACGAGGCCCTTGCATACTGGCACAGTGGGGAACCCGGCGACAAAGCAGGCGCTTACGGCATCCAGGGGCTTGGCGGCATGTTTGTAGAAAACGTCTCCGGCAGTTATTCGGGCGTCGTCGGCTTGCCCGTTTTCGAGACGACCGAGTTGCTGCGGCAAGCCGGTTTCGACTTATGGATAAAGCACCATTCAGATGACTGACGAGTCCTTAAAAGAAGAAATACTAATTAACGTCACGCCGAATGAGGTGCGCGCGGCATTGCTCGAAAATGGCGTGCTGCAAGAGGTTTATATCGAACGCCTGGTGCGGCGCGGATTGATCAGCAATATTTACAAGGGCCGCGTAATACGCGTATTGCCAGGTATGCAGGCGGCGTTTATCGATATCGGCCTGCAGCGCACGGCGTTTCTGCATGCGTCGGATATTGCCGCGAGCGGGTCGGAAAATAGTAGCGATGAGGTGCCATCGATCCGGGAACTCGTGCGTGAAGGTGACGAGATCATGGTGCAGGTTGTCAAAGACCCTCTCGGTAACAAGGGTGCCCGGCTGACGACTTTTATCACGTTGCCGTCACGCCACCTGGTTCTCCTGCCTTGCAGCGACACGGTCGGCGTGTCAGCACGTATCGAAGATGAGGACGAGCGCGAGCGCCTGCGCAGCACGGTGGAAAAGATGCTCGCCGAGCACGACCTGTCCTGCGGCGCCATTGTCAGAACCGTCGCCGAAGGCATGGACAGCGATGCCCTGATTGGCGACTTGAAGTACACGCTCAAGCTGTGGGAAGTCGTCAGGGAGCGATGCCTTACGGCATCCGTTAAGTCGCTGATTCACGAGGACTTGTCATTGCCGCTGCGCGTGTTGCGGGACATGGTCACCAGCGACATCGAAAGTATCCTCGTTGATTCGGAAGAGGATTTCACCTCGATGCGCAATTTTTCCTCGACCTACTTGCCCGACATCGACGTGAACATCGAGCTCTACAAGCGGCGCCGGCCGATTTTCGATCTGCACGGTATCGAGGACGAAATTCGACGCTCGCTGGATCGCAGTATTCCACTCAAGTCCGGCGGCTACCTGATTTTCGATCAAACCGAGGCGATGACGACGATCGATATCAACACCGGCGGTTACGTCGGGCATCGTAACCTTGAAGAGACGATTTACCGCACCAATCTCGAAGCCGCCGTCGCAATCGCGAGGCAGCTGCGCCTGAGAAACCTCGGCGGCATAATCATCATCGATTTTATCGATATGGAGGAGGCCGACCACCGCGAAAATGTATTGCAGGCACTTGATCGTGCCCTCTCAAAGGACCACGCGCGACACCAGCTCACTCCTGTGTCGCCGTTAGGACTGGTCGAGATGACCCGCAAGCGTACGCGGGAGAGTCTGCAGCATGTGCTTTGCGAGGATTGCCCGAGCTGCAGTGGTCGTGGTTTCGTCATGACGGCCGAGACTGTTTGTTTTGAGGTTTTCCGTGAAATCATTCGCCAGTCACGGCAATTCGAGTTTGACGAGGTCATGGTCCTTGCACACCAGGATGTCATCGAACTGCTGCTCGACGAACAGGCGCGCAGCCTCGCAGAACTTGGCGAATTGACGGGCAAATCGATTCGATTGCAGACTGAGTCCCTGTATCTGCAGGATCAATTCGACGTCATTTTGATGTGAGGGGCCGTCAATACCGATGAAGCAGTTCCTGCAGCGCTTGATCAGGTTTGTCGTCTACACGGCGGCCGGCGTCCTGATTGCGCTCGCTATTGCTGTCGGCCTGTTTCGGCTGTTCCTGCCGCGGTTGCCGGAGTACCAGGCGGAAATCAAGAACTGGGCAAGTGCGGCAGTCGGCATGCAGGTCGAGTTTACCGGCATGGATGCGCGCTGGGGCCTCAGTGGCCCGGAGCTCAAGTTCTACAACACTGAGCTTACGCGACCTGACAGTGACACGCCGTTGGTTGCGGCCAACGAAGTGCGCGTTGGTGTCGCGCTGACACGGTTGCTGACCGATGGTACGCCTGTCATCGATCTGGTCGTCATCCGCGATACCCGAATCGATGTGCGAGAGCGCGAAGATGGTCGCTGGGAAGCGCAGGGCAGCGTCATCGACGAGCTGTTCAAATCATCCACGGGAGAGAGCCGCCTGCCGCCAGACCTGCAGGTCGTTGGTGAGAATATCAACCTTGGTGTGCAGCGAGTCGGCGATGCGGAGGCACGTCTTTTTACGGTGCCGCGCACTGTACTGAGCGTCGACGGCAAGCGCATAGCGTTCGATGCTACGGTGCGTTTGCCTACCGACCTGGGCCGGCAGTTGCGGGTCTCGGCCACACAACTACTGGAGGTGCCGGCGGCCGACAAAGGTCACTGGAATGTGACGGTGGAGGCCGACACGGTGGATCTTGCCGGCTGGACGGCCTTGCAAAGCATTCAGGGTAAGCGTCTGCAATCGGGCACCGGCGATCTGGAGCTGGCTATAGACTACGCGGCCGGTCGTATCCGTAATGCGAGCGCCAGTGTCGAATTCGCCGATGTGGCTCTGAGCGACGCGCAGAGCTTCGACGTCAGTGGACGATTCGAATTCAACGCGACCGCGGATGGCTGGCTTGCCGCGGCCGAAGAGCTGCAACTGGTGACCGCCGAAAACACCTGGCCCGAAGCGTCGGTGCGCGTAGAAGCGAGTACCGATGCCGATGACAAAGTAGTGATGATGGATGTGCGAGCATCTTATTTGAACCTGGCCGACATTCTGTTGTTCGGGCCATGGCTGGCCGCGGAACAGCAGCAGGAATTGCTGGACCTCAAGCTAGACGGAGTAGTGCGCGATCTTGTAGCGACGATATCCGATATCGACACCGAGCAGCCGCGTTTTGATATTGCCGCCGCGCTCGAGGGTGTTGGGATGGCGGCGAAAGCAGAGCGTCCCGGCGTGCGCGGATTCACCGGGCTGCTGCGCGCCAACCGCCTGGGCGGGCATCTGGAAATACGCTCCAGTGACCTGACAGTTGCGCTTCCCGAGTACTTGCCAGAGCCGGTCGTCGTTGATGCCGCGAACGGCACCGTAATCTGGCGTCATAGCGACGAGCGCACTACCGTGCTGTCCGACAGCATTCGGATCCGCAACGAGGTCTTCGAAAGCCAGAGCAACGTGCAGTTGACGCTTGCCAGCGACGGTTCGGCACCGGTGATCGATCTTGCCAGCAACTGGAGCATCACCGATATCTCAGCGGTCACGCGCTACATCCCACAGAAGGTAATCAAACCGGCGTTGTACGACTGGTTCCGGGCGGCGCTCGTTAAGGGATCGATACCAAGGGGTGCGACCGTGCTTAGTGGTCCGCTCGACAAGTTTCCGTTCGACAACGATGAAGGCCGATTTCGTGTCGAAGCGTCGGTGCGCAACCTGACTTTCAAATACCAGGCGCGCTGGCCGGCGGCGAGAGATGCAAGTATGGAAGTTGTGCTTGACGGGATGCGACTGTACTCGGAACGCAATCGATTCTCGAACTCCGGCAATCTCGCGGTTGACGCTAATGTCGAGATCGTTGATCTGCGTGATCCTGTCCTGACCATCGACGCTTTTTCCACGGGCACGCTCGCAACGATTCGTCAGTTTACTGCGGAGAGCCCGATCAATGAGATGTTTGGTGGTCAGCTGGAGCGAATCTCTGTTTCCGGAGAGGCCTCGTTATCTCTGAATCTGACCGTGCCGCTGAAAGACACTGCCGCATTTGATTTCACCAGTGTGATCAGGAGCAACAACGGCACGCTCGCGATCGAGGGCTTCGATCCACCAATTTCGGATCTGATCGGCGAAGTGACGATTGGACGCAATGCAATTTCCAGCCAGTCGTTGGGTGCGCAGTTTCTCGGCGCGCCGATCAGCATCAATCTGGCGCGTGCAGAAGAGGCTCCATACAGCGTGGTCGCGACCACACGTGGCTCGGCGTCGGCGAACGCCATCATCAATGAACTCGGCGTGCCGCTGGAGGGCTTGATCAGCGGTGCGACGAATTACGAAGCGCGGATTCTGTTTCCAAGAGACAATGAAGAGCAACCGACGCCTTTGACGATCCAAATCGCCAGTGATCTTTATGGGCTGGCCCTCGATCTGCCGGAGCCCGTCAGTAAGTCGGCAGAGTCGACGCTGCAAATCAGCGGCGATATCCGTTTCATGCCCGGCGGTGACGTAATCGAGAGTGCCGGATTTGCCGAGACGCCGCTGGCCTGGCAGCTCGCGTTTAACAAGGATGACGGCGCGTTGGATTTTGACCGTGGCGTCGTAACGTTGGGGCGCGATGTGCTGCGGCCTGCCGATGTGCGCGGACTGCATATTCGCGGCACTACCGATACCGTGCGGCTCGACGACTGGCTGAACCTCTCGCGCAGCGATGACAATAATGTCGGCGCGGCGGACCGCATTCGCTCGATCGAGCTTGGCATTGCTGATCTCTATGCTGTTGGCCAGCATCTTGAGGGGCACCAGGTGCGCGTCGATCGGAGCGCACGAGACTGGCTGGTGCAAATCGACGGCGACGACATGGTGGGTTCGATTTTTGTGCCTTACGATTTCGATTCGGAGCGTGCGATGGTCATTGAAATGGAGCGCATGCGGTTGCCCGGTGACGACGACTCGACCGGCGAGCCATCTACGCTCGATCCGCGCGAGCTCCCGCCGATAACGGTGACGGCCAATGACTTTGCCCTCGGCGACCGTTACTTCGGTGCGTTGGACGCACGTGTGGAACGGGTAGAGGGTGGCCTGGAAGCGACGTCGATCACGAGCAAGGACGAGACCTTCGAGGTTGCGGCTGTGGGCAGCTGGCTTGTTGACGATGCCAACGACCTGGGCAGTCGTACGACTATCTCGGGTTCAATGACCAGCCGTGACGTCGTGCGCACGATGGCGCGTCTGGATCTTGAACCGGGTATTGTCAGCGATTCGATGAACGCGTTGTTTGACGTGAACTGGTCCGGCGGGCCGCGCGCGGAATTTCTCGATGTGCTCGATGGCGAGGTGCAGGTGCGCTTCGGCGACGGCCAGCTGGAGGAGGTCGAGCCGGGGGCCGGGCGCGTGTTCGGATTGATGAGCATCGTCGCATTGCCGCGGCGCTTGTCACTCGATTTTCGCGACGTGTTCAACAAGGGATTCGGCTTCGACAAGATCGCCGGCACGTTTCGTATTGAGGACGGCCAGACCTACACCTGTGACCTGTCACTTGAAGGTCCGGCTGCCGACATCGGCATTGTGGGCCGCTCGGATCTTGCAAATCGCGACTACGATCAGGCGGCTATTGTCAGCGCCAATGTCGGTAATACGCTGCCTATCGTCGGCGCCGTCGTGGCGGGGCCGCAGGTCGCTGCCGCTCTGTTGATTTTCTCGCAGATCTTCAAGAAGCCGTTGCAGGAAGTTGGCCAGGTGTATTACTCGATTGGTGGCTCTTGGGATGAGCCGGCTATCGATGGCGCGGATGCCTCCATTTTTGCGAATCGTGGCGCGATGGCCGGATGCCTCGCCGATGCCGACGATCCTCAGACCCAGACCCAGACCCAAAGCAACTGATACGGGATTCCATGCGCGTAGCAGCACTTCAAATGAACAGCGGCTCGGATATACCGACCAATCTCAAACTTGCCGAGCGCCTGATTAGCGAAGCTGCGGGCGACGGCTGCGAGCTGGTTGTGCTGCCAGAGAACTTTGCGCTAATGCCGGAGCGCGCTACCGACAAGGCCGCGCATGCCGAAGAGTCAGGCGACGGGCCGATCCAGAATTGTTTATCGGATGCCGCGTCGCGTTACTCGGTGTGGATCATCGGCGGCAGCCTGCCGCTCGTGTCGCCTGAAACGGCCGCCGGGCGCGTTTACGGTGCCTGTCCGGTCTTCGATCCGACCGGTGATTGCAAAGCGCTATACCGGAAAATTCACCTGTTCGACGTGGATCTCGTGGAGAAGCAGGAATCCTATCGCGAGTCACACTCGATGTATCCAGGCGACGCCGTTGTATCAGTTGCGACGCCCTGCGGACGGGTCGGTCTCACGATTTGCTACGACCTGCGTTTTCCGGAGATGTTTCGACAGCTGGTGGACGCGGGCGCCACGGTGTTTACGGTGCCGGCGGCCTTCACCGTCACCACGGGCAAAGCGCACTGGAAGACCTTGCTGTGCGCGCGCGCGATCGAGAATCTGGCCTATGTCATCGCGGCCGGGCAGTATGGCCAGCATCCTGATAACCGCTCGACGTTCGGGCACTCAATGATCTGCGATCCCTGGGGACGGGTGATCGCCGAGCAACCTGCCGGTAATTGCGTTGTGGCCGCCGACATCGATCCGCAGCTGCCGGCGAAACTGCGGGCAGAGTTTCCAGCGCTGAGCAACCGTCGTCTCTGACGGGGGCCGCTGTAACAAGACTAAGGAGCAATACACCCATGAGCTATGGGAACGACAACAATCCAATTGATACGGTCATGGCGCGTCTACTGGAGCCGGCCGGGCTCGGTGAACGGCAGCTCAGCAGTGCGCTGGGAGCGGTGATGCGCGGCGGCGTCGACTATGCCGATCTGTACTTTCAGGTCAGCCGCCAGGAAAGCTGGATGCTGGAAGACGGCATCATTCGCGAAGGTAGTTTCAACCTCGACCAGGGCGTGGGTGTGCGCGCCACGAGTGGCGAGAAGACCGGTTTTGCCTACTCGGATGAGCTGATAATGCCGGCGCTTGAGCAGGCCGCCGGTGCCGCGCGCGCGATCGCACGCCAGGGTAAGGACAAGCGCCTGCAGGCGTGGCATCGCAGTGAGGCCACGCCGTTGTATCCGTTTCTCGATCCGACGACCAGCGTCGATGATGCAGAGAAGACGGCGATGTTGCAGGAGATCGATACGGCCACACGTGAGCTCGATGAGCGTGTCGAGCAGGTCATCGTAAGTTTGTCCAGCAGCCAGGAGTTAATGCTTGTTGCCGCATCCGACGGCACGATGGCCGCCGACGTGAGGCCGCTGGTGCGGCTGAACGTTTCGGTGATTCTCGAGGAGAACGGGCAGCGAGAGCAGGGCTTCTCGGGTGGTGGCGCCAGGGCGGACCTACATTATTTACTGGGTAGTGACCGGCCGATGGAGTTTGCGCGCGAAGCGGTGCGTCTTGCAGCCGTGCAGCTTCAGGCGGAGCCTGCACCCGCTGGCAGCATGCCAGTTGTGCTGGGCCCGGGTTGGCCCGGCGTGTTGTTGCATGAGGCCGTCGGTCATGGGCTGGAAGGGGATTTCAATCGTAAAGGGGTATCCGCGTTCAGTGGCAAACTGGGGCAGAGAGTTGCCTCCGAGCATTGCACGATCGTCGATGATGGCACGATCAAGGAACGACGTGGGTCGCTATCTGTCGACGATGAGGGTACGCCGGGACAGAACACGGTGCTGGTCGAGAACGGCATATTGACCGGTTACATGCAGGACAAACTCAACGCCCGACTGATGGGCATGAAGCCGACCGGTAATGGTCGGCGGGAATCGTATGCACACGTGCCGATGCCACGCATGACGAACACGTACATGCTGGCGGGCAAGCACGCCCATGACGAGATCATCGCCTCGGTGAACAAGGGCATCTATGCACCAAGCTTCTCAGGCGGTCAGGTCGACATCACCTCAGGCAAGTTTGTGTTCTCGGCCAACGAGGCCTACCTGATCGAGAACGGTAAGGTCACGACACCGGTTAAAGGCGCCATGCTGATCGGCGATGGCCCCGAAGCTCTGCACAAAATATCGATGGTCGGCGACAACCTGGAACTTGATACCGGTGTCGGCGTTTGCGGGAAGGAAGGGCAGTCAGTACCGGTGGGCGTAGGGCAGCCGACCCTGAAAATTGACGAGCTCACCGTCGGCGGTACGGCCTGATACAGCCGGACAATCATTGGCTTGGCACTGGACACCGCGCCGAGTCTATGGACAATGAAGTGACTCAATCGTCGCAATAACGAGATTATGTGGGTCGCGAAACCAATCTATGAGAGCCTGCCGTACTTCTACCTGATCGTCGGGGCGATCTCGCTCGGCGCGTCGATGGTGATCAATCACTGGTATTGGCCGACGATTTGCTTTGTGGTGGGCCTGCTATGCCTGGTCGGCGGTCTTGTCGTCTTGCTGAAGCGTCGCGACTCCCGGGTATCGGACAAACGTCCGGGCTCGAGGCAAGACTAGGCGACGGCTTTGGCTCGATTTACTGTTCGTTGACCGCGGAGTCCTGGTCTTCGGGCGGCTGCTCGTCCAGTTCCTCTTCGTCAACTTCCTCTTCGTCGATTTCTTCGTGTGTGTCCGTCTGCTCAAGCCGGATATCGTGGTACACGAGCTCATGGACGCCGAGTGTAACGACGTCGCCGTGACGAAGACGATACCTCTTGACCTGTTTTTCGCCGAGAAATACGCCGTTCGTGCTGTTGAGGTCTTCGATGACGCAGCCGCGATCGTCGCTGATGAGCTGCGCGTGGTGGCGACTGACGAATTTGCTCTTGATATAGACTTCGTTGTCAGGCGAGCGGCCGACGATGACGCGCCCCAGCGGGAAACTGTGCTCCGCGACCAGTTCACCGTTCGTGAAGATCTCGACGCGCGTAACAGCGCCAGCCGACTCCCTTTGCTGCTGTATTTCCAATAACTGCTGATGCCGGCCGGTGCTACTCTCGTGCTCATGCCAGTCGAGTTCTTCAAGCGCTGATTGCAGGTCAGATTCGCAAACGACCGGTTTCTCGTCGGCGAACGCACAAAGTAATGCGGTGTCACACAGCGTGTTAATGAGTCGCGGGACGCCACCCGTATATCGGTGGATGGTGCGGAAGGTCTCGTCAGCGAACAGGTCATTGTTTTCGCGGCCCGCTACCGACAAACGGTGCTCGATGTATTCCTGCATTTCACGGAGATCCAGTGCGGCCAGGTGAAACCGCAAGCGGACGCGCTGTACCAGCTGTTTAAGGCCTGCTGATTCCAGCGTCTCGCGCAGTTCGGGCTGTCCGGCAAGGATGATGCGCAGCACCTTTTCCTTATGCGTTTCTATCCCGGAAAGCAGGCGAATTTCTTCCAGCACCTTGGAGCTCAGATTCTGTGCCTCATCGACAATGAGGACGATTTTCTTGTCGTTTGAGTATTGCTCGATCAGGAACATGTTGAGCATGTCGAGCAGCTCGACCTTGCGCTTGTTGAACGGCTTGAAGCCAAACTCGGTGAGTACGGCCTGCAGGAACTGCGTCGCCGTCAACTGGGTCTGCGAGACAACGGCGTAGACAACGTCATCCTCCAGTTCCGACAAGAATGACTGCAGCAAGGTGGTTTTCCCGGAGCCAATTTCACCGGTGATAACGACGAAACCGTCGGCCAGCCAGATCGTGGATTCCATGTACGCCTTGGCGCGAGCGTGCTGCTTGCTCCAGTAAATGAAGTCCGGGTCAGGCGTTAGCCGAAAAGGCTGAGCGGAGAGACTGAAATGTTCCAAATACGACATATCGACTATTTTACCCGCTTTTCGCACCCGACCGCTACGGTCCGGTGCCGGATGCCGGCGTCGACTGCGTCACAGTTTGATCAATTATGTCCAGAAGCGCATCGCACTGCTCGGCGTGCTCGGCGGTCACGGTGATATGCCCGAGCTTGCGACCCGGCCGCGGCTGTTTGCCGTAATCGTGTAGCGTGCCCTCGTCGAGCTCACGGGCGGCGGCGGGAATCTCGCCGATCAGATTGAGCATGCCTGCGTGCCCGCAGCTTTCGGTCGAACCCAGCGGCAGGCCGGCAATGGCCCGGAGGTGGTTTTCAAACTGGGACGTAACGGCGCCCTCGATCGTCCAGTGGCCCGAATTGTGGACGCGCGGCGCGAATTCGTTGGCCAACAGCCGATTCCCGATCACAAACAGCTCCAGCGCCAGCACGCCGACGTAATTCAGATGGTCGAGCAGTTTGTGCATGGCAGCTGCTGCGAGTTCGGCGAGTTCCGGCGCATCGACCGGTGATCGCGACGTATGCAGGATGCCGTTCCGGTGCACATTCCGGGTTAACGGATAAATGCGAACGTTGCCGCGTGCGTCACGCACCCCGATAGATGAGACCTCAAAATCGAAAGGCACCCATTGTTCAGCGATGAGCGCCTCACCACGGAGCGAACGCCAGGCGGCATCGATATCATCACTGGTTCGAACAACGAACTGGCCTTTGCCGTCATAACCAAGCCGTCGCGTCTTGACGATCAAAGGTAGCCCGAGCTCTGTGGCGGCCGCGACCAGGTCTGCGCGCGTATCGACGGCGCGGTAGCCCGGCAATGGCACGTCGAGCTCCTCGAAGAGTCGTTTTTCGTCAAGGCGATCCTGGGCGTGCCGCAGAGCATCCGCTGGCGGGTGGACCGAAACGCTACTCTCGACTTTCTGTAATGCAGCGACCGGCACGTTTTCGAATTCGTAAGTGATGACGTCGCAGCTTGCCGCCATGTCGGCCAGTGCGTCGGGATCGTCAAACGGGCGCTGCACCACGGGACCGCAACAAGCGGCCGGGGGCGTGGGCGATGGATCCAGGAAACAGACCTCCAACCCGAGGTCCCGGGCAGCTAGACCCAGCATCTGGCCGAGCTGACCGGCGCCGATTATGCCGATACGCATGAGATTATTGCGTCGGGTCGCCGTTAGCCAGGACAGTATCGGTCTGATTGCGACGGAACGTATCGAGTGCTGTTGCCACCTTCGGGTCGCTGAGCGCAATAATGGCAGCCGCCAGCAGCGCGGCGTTTACAGCACCGGCGTTGCCGATTGCAGTGCTACCGACCGGAATGCCGGCGGGCATCTGTGCGATGGACAGCAGGGAGTCCAACCCGTTTAGTGCTTTCGATTGCACGGGCACGCCCAACACGGGCAGGCGGGTTTTCGCAGCAGTCATGCCGGGTAAATGCGCGGCGCCACCAGCACCAGCGATGATGACTTTTAGACCACGCTCGACCGCCGACTCCGCGTATTCGAACAACAGGTCAGGGGTGCGATGTGCCGATACGACACGCACCTCGTGGGACACTCCAAGCTCGTCGAGTGTATCGCTGGTGCGACGCATTGTTTCCCAATCCGATCGGGAACCCATGATGATGCCGACGTCAATACTCATCGTGAAAGTCTATCATTATTGTCGATTAGCGGCGCAGCCGCGCCAGTGCGGCACGGATGGGTGCCGGGTCGATGTCACGCATCAACTTGCCGATGTACTGCTTTTGTCGACGCAGCGCACCGTGCGCTTTGATGCGGTGCGCCTCAAGCACGGCATCGAGCAGTTCATCATCCAGTTGCATGCCCAGCAGGTCGGGCTTCTTGAGCGTGAGCAACTCTTCACCCAGCTGCTGCAGGGCGATGTATTCTCGCTTTCTTGCACTTTTGCTGGGTTTTAATTCAGTCACCGGCTAAAGTACTCCCGCAGTTAATCTCGACCGCCGCGCCCGAAGCTTATCATGCGAGATTGCGGCGCACTGATCGCGCATAAGGGAATCGTATTTCGATGACACCAAAGGAACTCGAAGGCCTGGTAACGCTGGCGCTCGAAGAAGCCAGGAAACTGGGGGCCGATCAGGCCGAAGTCGGCGCCAGTCACGACAAGGGATTGTCTGCGACGGCGCGCCTTGGCGATGTGGAAAATCTCGAATATACGAGCGATCGCGGCATCGGCATTACCGTGTACAAGGATTTCTGCAAAGGTAGTGCCAGCACGTCGGATATTTCGGCGGATGCGATACGCGAAGCGGTGGCCAAAGCCTGCACCTTTGCGAAAGTGACAGCGGCGGACAAGTACGCGGGGCTCGCGGATGCCGACCTCATGTGTACCGAGATAAAAGACCTTGGACTCGATTATTCGTGGAGCATCGAGGCGCAAGACGCGATCGAACTTGCGATTGAGACCGAAGCAGCGGCTTTGCAGTTCGACAAACGCATCAGTAATTCCGAGGGTGCGACCGTGGCGACGAATCGCGGCACCCGTACCTACGGCAACTCGCACGGTTTTATTGGCAGCGTTTCACGCACGAGTCACAGCATTACCTGCGTGGTGCTGGCCGAGTCAGACGGTGTCATGCAGCGCGATTACTTCTACACGGCCGCGCGCTCGCCTGAGGACCTCGATGATGCGGCATCGGTCGGTCGCACGGCGGCAAAACGCGTGCTGGACCGACTCGGTGCGAAGAAGCTGACGACACGGCGTGCACCGGTATTGTTTACGCCGGAACTTGCGCGCGGATTCATCGGCCACGCCGTGGGGGCAGTGTCTGGCGGCGCGCAGTACCGACGCTCGTCATTCCTGCTGGACGCCAAAGGCCAAAAGATTTTTCCCGACTTTGTGAACATCGAGGAACGCCCGCACCTCAATAAAGGCCTGGCGAGCAAGCCCTACGATGCTGATGGTGTGGCTACGTACGATCGCGATCTCTTTGTCGACGGAGTGCTGCAGGACTACGTCCTGAGCAGCTATTCGGCCCGTCGTCTGGGACTCACGACGACGGCCAATGCTGGTGGCACGCAGAATCTGGTGGTGCCAGGTGGCGGCAAAGACCTCGCCGAACTCACGGCGCAGATGGGCACCGGATTACTGGTTGAGGAACTGATCGGTCAGGGCGTCAATGGCGTCACCGGCGATTATTCGCGCGGCGTAGTTGGACACTGGGTCGAGAATGGCGAAATTCGATATCCGGTGCACGAAGTTACGATCGCGGGCAACCTGCTGGAGCTTTATCAGCGCATTGTCGCGATTGGCGATGACCAGGATTTGCGCGGCGGCATTCGCTGCGGCTCATTGCTGCTCGAGGAGATGACCATCGCCGGGGCTTAGGCGGCCCGCGCAGCGTTACTGCGGTGCGGGTTCCAGTTCGTCGAGCAGGTCGGAGAGCGTTCGCTGCGCCAGCGTGGCGTCTACAGAGGCGTCGACTTGATCGCCCAGTCGCTGAATCAGCGAACTCCAACGCGGATCCTCGTAGGAACCGGTTTCGCCATCGATGCGGACGACATTGACTATATCGGTCAGCAGTATGCGCGACATCTCTCGCCCCGGCGTCAATTGCTCGTGCTCGTTGGTTGCCAGGAGGCCGTTGTCTTCGAGCGCTCCGACGATCGGCCCAATTGTGATCGACGGAATGCGTAGTTTGCTGCTCAACTCTGCCAGGGTGATAGTCGCATCGACGTTCCTGAAGGCGCTGCCCACCTTCAGCATCGTATTCAGCGCCAGCCGTTCGCGCATCGAATTCGACAGGCGCGGCTCGCGGCGACCGATCCGCAAGTAAGCCGGGTTCTGGACATAAAATGCGAGCTGCGCGCCGATCAGCAGGATCAGCCAATTCAGGTACAGCCAGATGAGCGTGGTAATGGCGATCGCGAAGCTGGCATAGATCGCCTGTGTGCGCGCCGAATTGGCGAGCACCGCGGCGAAAATAATACCCGCCGTGGCCCACAGGAATCCGCCGGCGATGCCTCCCACCAGCGCGGAGCGCAGGCGCACTTGCGTATTAGGCATGTACATATAGAGGAACGTGAAAACAGCCGTGACGAGCAGATAGGGTGTCAGTTTGCCGCTGACAACAAACACCGGACCAAGAATGTCGTTCTCAATGAGGGTCTGTACGATGGATTCGTTCTGTAATGTCGTGATCATGCCCAGCGCAACGACGAGCAGAACCGGGCCGACGAGCAGCACCAGCATGTACTCGGTAAAGCGGCGGGCGAAACTGCGAGCTTTGTTTACGTACCAGACGTAGTTAAAGCTCTCTTCGACCTTCTGCACCATCGAGATCGCCGTGTAGATAAAAAAGGCGAGGCCGATACCACCAAGCACGCTGCCGTTGACGTTGTTCACGAGTGTCATCAGCTTGTCGGTGATCTCCACACCCTTGTCGCCAAGGGGCTCGAGGATCGTATACAGGCGCTGCTCGAGGCCTTTGTGCACGCCGAGGCCCTTCAGTACCGAAAAACTGAAGGCCAGCAGCGGCACCACCGACAACAACGTCGTGTAGACGAGACTCATTGACCGCAGCGTCAGCTGTCCGGAAAAAATATCGCGCAGAACGGCATACAGATATCGCAAAATCGTGCAGGTGATACGGCCGGGCAGGCCGTATCGAGCGAGGGCGTCGCTCCAGACGACGCGCTCGACGTAACTGACTAAATTGCTGATCATCCCACTATTATACATCCGGCAACCACAGCGGGCTTCGATCTTGCACCGAGAAGCGACAAACGCCCGACATATTTATTGGCGGACTGTCTCGCTGGCGCTCGCTTTATGTCTCGCCAACAAATATCTCGTGCGCTTGCCGCTGACAGCAAGGCGCGGTGTCGCCTGGGTGGTGAATTGGGGTCAGGCTTGCGTCATGCGCTCTAGGGCTTCCCGATATTTGTCGCCGGTGCGCTTGAGGATTTCCGCCGGCAGGTCGGGGCCGGGCGCGGTTTTGTCCCAGTCGAGCGTGTCGAGGTAATCCCGAACAAACTGCTTGTCGAAGCTTGGCGGACTAATGCCGACTTCATAGCCGTCGACCGGCCAGAATCGCGACGAATCCGGCGTTAGTACTTCATCAATGAGGTACAGGCGTCCTTCCGAATCGAGTCCGAATTCGAACTTGGTGTCGGCAATAATAATGCCGCGCTCAAGCGCGTAGGCTGCCGCGCGTTCATAAACTTTAATGGCCGCGTCGCGTACCCGCGAGGCGAGCTTCTCGCCGACAAGATCGGCCACCTGGGTGAAGCTGATATTCTCATCGTGACTGCCGGCCGCTGCCTTGCTCGATGGCGTAAACAGCGTCTGTGGCAGCTTCTCGGCCTGTCGCAGGCCAGCCGGCAGATCGATGCCACAGACCTGGCCGGTTGACTCATAGTCGCGCCAGCCGGAGCCAATCAGGTAGCCGCGCACGACGGCTTCGATCGGCAAGGGCTGCAAGCGTTTAACCACCAGCGAGCGGCCGCTGAGATGCTCGCGGAGTTCCGGATCTGTGACTACGTCGTCCACGCGCAGTTCGGTTAGCTGATTGTCGATGATGTCAGCCATCATGCGAAACCAGAACAGGGAGATGCGGGTCAAGATCTTGCCCTTACCCGGAACAGGATCGGGCATCACTACGTCGTACGCGGACAGGCGATCAGTAGTTACGATCAGCAAATGGTCGTCATCGACGGCGTATATGTCGCGAACCTTGCCGCGACCCAGTAGCGGCAATTCGGGTATAGAGGATTCGAACAACACGTCTGCAGCGTTCATTGACAAAAGCGCTCGTTTGGATGGAAACAGGGTGTGAATGATCACCTGTCCACAACGTACAGGCAAGGCCGAGCATTGGGAATGCCCGCGTACAACCGTTAGGATACCGATTCTTCACGCTGCCCGATGGCGGGAATCTCGATTGTACTGGGGCAAAATCATAGGCACGCTGGCCGGGCTGGCAACATTGAAGCCATGGTTTGTCGTTCTCGGCCTGTTTCTCGGCCATCAGTTCGACCGTGGCTTCGTCGATCGCTTTCGGGACTTTCAGAAACAAGGCGAAGACATTGGTCGCGTCTCCGAAGACTTCGTCCGCGCCCTGTTTCAGACGATGGGGCATCTCGCAAAGATCGACGGTCGCGTATCCGAGGATGAGATTCGGGCGGCGCGCATGATCATGCATCGCCTCGGATTGGGCCCGGCGGCGGTGCGCCGTGCGATTGCCTGGTTTGATGACGGCAAGAGACCCGGGTTTCCTTTGCAGAAGACGGTGCGTGAAGCGCGCGGCAATGGTGCGCGAGGTGCCGGCAAACGCGCGCTATTCGTACGCTTGTTGCTGGAGGTAGTGCTGGCAAAGGACGCACTGAGCAAAGCTGAGCGCACGCTGATCTGGACCGTTTGCAACGAGCTGGATATCGGTCGTGTCGAGCTGGCGCAGTTGGAAGCGATGATCCGTGCGCAGAAAGGCTTCAAACGATCGCCGGCCGGTAGTGCCGACGCCGCGCGCGTGGGCGCCGCCTATGAAGCGCTAGGTGTTTCACCGGATACGAGCAACGATGAGATAAAGATCGCGTACCGGCGCTTGATGAACCGCAATCACCCGGACAAAATTACTGGCAGCAATCCCGATGCGGCCGTACTTGCAGAGGCCGAGCGGCGTACGCGAGAAGTACGCAGCGCCTATGAAATGCTGAAAGCTCGGCGCTCGATTCGGTAACTTCGCAATAGGTGGCAGCGGTTTGTGATTGGCGTTGCCGAAGTACTCAGGTAATCTCGCAATCCTCAAAAGCGAAAGGACCAGCCGTGACGCCCTTGATCGCCCCTTCGATACTCTCCGCCGATTTCGCCCGTCTGGGCGACGACGTCAAAGCCGTACTGGATGCCGGTGCTGACATTGTTCACTTCGACGTAATGGACAATCATTTCGTGCCGAACCTGACGATCGGTCCGATGATCTGCGATGCCTTGCGCAACTTCGGCATCGAAGCGCCCATTGACGTGCATCTGATGGTCGAGCCCGTCGATCGCATTATCCCGGACTTTGCGAAGGCCGGTGCAAGCTACATTACGTTTCATCCCGAGGCGAGTCGCCACGTTGATCGCTCGCTTGGCTTGATCAGGGAGCAGGGCTGCAAGTCGGGGCTGGTCTTCAATCCTGCAACGCCGCTGGACTGGCTCGAGTACGTTCTGGACAAGGTCGACATGGTGTTGCTGATGTCGGTGAACCCGGGATTTGGCGGACAGTCTTTCATTCCGTCGACGCTACAGAAGCTGCGCGCGGCGCGTCGCATCATCGACGCCAGTGGCTATGACATCAGGCTGGAAATCGATGGTGGCGTGAAGGTCGATAACATTGGCGATATCGCCGCAGCCGGTGCCGACACGTTCGTTGCCGGATCCGCCATATTCGGCAGTGATGACTACGCCGCGACTATTGCCGCCATGCGCTCGGAGATAGCGAAAGCCGTCTAGAAGTTTCTGTTCGGTCGCGCGCCAAATACGACAATTGTCTTGCCGCTGGCTGACACCAGGCCTTGTTCCTCGAGCACCTTGAGAACGCGTCCGGCCATTTCTCGTGAACAGCCAACCAAACGGCTGAGTTCCTGACGACTCACCTTGATCTGCATGCCGTCCGGGTGTGTCATGGCGTCGGGTTCATTGCAGAGGTCCATGATCGCGTGGGCCACGCGTCCGGTGACGTCGACAAATGCGAGGTCGCCGAGCTTACGGTTGGTGCGGTCAAGTCGTGAAGCCAGCTGCGTGGCCAGTTCGAAAATCAGGCCCGGGCTCTCACTCGCAATCTGGCGGAACCGCGGATAGGTCATTTCGGCGATTTCGCATTCTGTTCGCGTACGTACCCAGGCGCTGCGCGTGGGCTGTTCGTAGAACAGACCCATTTCGCCAAAGAACTGACCCTTGTTCAGGTACGCAAGGACCATTTCGTTACCGTCTTCGTCCTCGATCATGACCTCGACCGAGCCATCCACGATGTAGTAAAGAACATCCGGCAAATCTCCGGCATGAATCATTACGGTTTTCGACGGCACAGTGCGCACACGGCAGTAACTCAAGAATCGGTTGATTGCCGGCACATCGCTCAGGTTTTTCGCTGTTGTTTGCATTGCTGAATCCTCGCCCCTGTTGCGCACCTCTTTTAATACAGTTTGCCTGCAAGGGCAAGCTAAGTGCGTGTTTTATCGTGTTTTATCGAGATTACGTGATGATCAGACCCAATAAGCGGTCCGTGTCATGATCTTCGCCGTTACCCGCATGAGTTGTTTGACCGGCCCCGGCAATTCGGCCGCGCCCGCGGCGACGGCGTCTTCGCCGTGTTTACGCTCTTCGTCGCGCATTTGTGTGACGATTGCACGACTCTTTGAATCCGCCGCTGGCAGTTCCTGCAGATGTGTGTCGAGATGGTCACACACCTGGCGTTCGGTCTCTGCGATGAAGCCGAGGCTCCACCTGTCACCGAGAATACCGCTGGCTGCGCCAATCGCGAAGGCTCCGGTGTACCAAAGCGGGCTAAGCCGACTCGGAGTCTCTCCCAGTTCGTTCAGGCGCTGCTCGCACCAGGCCAGGTGATCAAACTCCTCGTCGGCCGCGTGCTGCATTTGCTGCTCGACAGCACTGTCCCTGGCAATGGCCGCATGACCTTTATAGAGCGCCTGTGCGGCAACTTCGCCGGCATGGTTGACACGCATCAGGCCGGCCGCATGCGACCGCTGTGAGGCATTCAGTTCGCCTGCCGCTACGGATGTCGCAGGATTCGGGCGTGCAGCGTGACCCGCCGGGGCTGCAATCGTGCGAAGTGCATCGGTTGCGCCGGCCAAAAGACGGTCAATTGCGGAGAGTTCACGATTTGTCACAAATTCATTATAGCGAACCCGCGCGCTCTGACGGTATACTCCGCAGCCATTTTTGGTAGCAGCAGCAATTTCTTCAGGAGAAAACTCATGACTCTGCGTTTGATCTCGACCCTGATGGTCGTTTCGGTTTCGTATTCTGCGATGGCCCAGGAAGAGCCCGAGAGCCCTTGGTCTGGCCAGGCAACCCTGGGTTACCTGGCGACCTCCGGCAACACGGAGAACTCCACGCTGAATACCGGTGTTGAAGTCGGTTATGCAACCGGGAAATGGCAGCATCTGGCGACCGCCGGAGTGATCAGTGCTTCGGAGGACGAAACATCCACAGCAGAGGCCTATGACCTTGGCTGGAAAAGTGAGCTTAACCTGACAGATACCGATTTCCTGTTCGGCATGCTTGACTGGCGCAAGGATCGCTTCAGCGGCTATGAAAGCCAGTTTTCGCAGACCGTCGGCTATGGCCGCCGTCTTGCTAATACCGATAAGCACGTGTTCAACGTAGAAATTGGCGCCGGTGTGCGGCAATCGGAATTAAACACTGGCATCACAGAAAACGAGACGATTTTGCGTGGCGGCGCCTACTACAAGTGGCTGTTCAGCGAGACGGCCGAATTTCGCCAGGATCTGACCACTGAGGCGGGCAGCGACAATACCTACCTGGAGTCAGTATCAGCCTTATCTGTCAAGCTGCTTGGTGACCTGGCGCTGGTCGCTGCATACACGATCAAGCACAACACCGATGTGCCGGCATTGACTGAAAAAACCGATACCTACACGGCTTTGTCGTTGGAATACTCGTTCTGAGGTCGCGTCTCTTCGGCCAAATCGGTGCAGTAAGTTCTTAAGTGCCTGATAATAAAAGAAAAACGGCGCCTGTTTCAGGGCGCCTTTTTTCATTAAAGATTCAATAAAGATAAAGGCCCGATCGATTGCAATAATGTGAGGCGTCGAGTAAAATTTCGCGCCTTTCGCTGTTGCGGCACTTCCTTTGCGGGAGCCTGCGGCTGACGGGGCACCAAGACTGACAAAAGCCTCGAAGAAGAGCACCATTTTTCCCTGACGGAAACCAGAATTATGAAGACGTTTTCTGCAAAAACAGCAGAAGTTCGCCGCGATTGGTACGTGATTGATGCCACGGGCAAGACCCTCGGTCGCCTGTCGACGGAAATCGCTCACCGCCTTCGTGGCAAACACAAGCCGGTATATACGCCGCACATCGATACGGGTGACTACATTGTCGTGGTCAATGCTGAGAAAGTGCGCGTTACCGGTAACAAGCTGAAAGACAAGATTTATTACCGGCACACCGGTTATATCGGCAACCTGAAGTCGATCTCGCTCGAGAAGTTGCTGAAAGAAGCGCCGGAGCGAGTTATTGAGGGTGCCGTCAAGGGCATGCTGCCGCGCGGCCCGTTGGGTCGTCAGATGTATGCCAAGCTGCGCGTGTTTGCCGGCCCCGAGCATCCGCACGCTGCTCAGCAGCCCATACCTTTGCAAGTGAATGCTTAAGCCCTTGAGCTTAAGCGTTGGGAAAATATTATGAGTGATACGATTTTTTACGGCACCGGACGACGCAAAACATCGACCGCGCGTGTGTTTCTGACCGCCGGCAGTGGCGACATCATGGTGAACAAGCGCCCGCTGGGAACGTTCTTCGGCCGCGAGACTGCGCAGATGATCGTGCGCCAGCCGCTCGAGCTGACCCAGTTGAGCGAAAAATTCAATGTTAATGTCACGGTTAAAGGCGGTGGCACGACGGGGCAGGCGGGCGCTATTCGCCATGGCCTGACCCGGGCGCTGATGGAGTACGATGAGTCGCTGCGTCCGTCGCTGCGTAAGGCCGGGTTTGTAACCCGCGATGCCCGCGAGGTTGAGCGCAAGAAGGTCGGCCTGAGAAAAGCCCGCCGCGCCACGCAGTACTCGAAGCGCTAGTATTTCGAGGATTTACGATCGCTTGTAACTGGGGGATCGTCTAGTGGTAGGACTGCGGACTCTGACTCCGCCAACGGGGGTTCG
>CAZTQL010000029.1:0-27586 GCA_964615665.1 uncultured Woeseiaceae bacterium
CGCAAACAGGATGACGCCGAATTCCCCGTCGACCTCGAACTCGGGCTGCGCGGTACTGACCTGGTTTTGCCGCAGGGCGTCATCCAGGGTCAGAAGCTCGACTTGTTGCTGCGGGAGTTGACGCTGCACGTATCGCAGATCAGCGACTTTGATCAGTTGCCCATTCCGTTCCGCGCCGTCGCGTCCGATATCGAGCAGGGCGCCAGCTACGTCATGCAACGTGGCGATCTCGCTACCGCGATACGTGCCAGTATGTCGGTGCCTGCGGTTTTTGCCCCGGTAGAGATCGATGGCCGCCTGCTGGTCGATGGCGGTATCACCGGCAATCTGCCCGTGGATGTTATGCAGCAGATGGGCGTCGACGTCATCATTGCCGTTGACGTTGAATTCCCGCTCTATGGTCGCGACGGCCTGACTTCGGCGCTCGCTATTTCGGAGCAAATATTCACGATACTCATCCGCAAGGAGACTTTGCGGCAGATCGAGAGCCTGGGAGAACGCGACGTACTCATCCGCCCCGATCTCGGCCTGTTTGGGTCGTCAAATTTCGCGGAGATCGAGGAGACCATTGGACCGGGCGAGGCAGCGGCGCGTGAGCAGCTGCACAAGCTGGCGACGCTCGCCGTCAGTGAAGCGGACTACGCGCGCTACCATGCGCGCCGCACGGTCCGCCCGGAGGTCGCAGAGAACCTGGCCTTCGTGCGCATCGTGCATGACGACAAGCTGGCATCTGCCGTTCTCGAGTCACGTTTGGACGTGGCGGCCGGCGACCCTGTCGATACCAACGTACTGGCGCAGAATGCCGAACGACTGTATGGCCTGCAGCTGTATGAAAAGGTCGGTTATACACTCATAGAGGAAGCCGGTGGCACCGGTGTTGAGTACCGTGCCACTACGAAAAGCTGGGGCCCGAACTTCCTGAAGTTCGGGCTTGCTCTTGAAGAAGACTTTGAGGGCTCGACGACTTTTAACATTGATACGCGATTGACGCGTGCGGGACTCAACCGACTGGGCGCTGAGTGGCGCACCGATTTGAGGTTGGGGACGGATCCACGTTTATTTACGGAGTTCTATCAGCCGCTCAGCTTCGACTCACGCTGGTTCGTCGCGCCGCGTTTGCAGGTCGGTCAGTCCAATCTTGGCACGTTTTCGCAGGATGAAACCGTCGCTCGTCTGCGCGTCACGGAAGCGGAAGCAGGCTTTGATTTTGGCCGGGAGCTGGGGACCGTCGGCGAACTCCGGCTCGGTGTGTTTCGCGGCGGTGGTGAAGCGCGCGTCAAAGTGGGCGATCCGCTCGTCCCAAACGACGATTTCGAAACCGGCGGCGCATTCGCCAGCCTGCGCTACGACTCACTCGATAACGCGAGCTTTCCGCGCAGTGGCGTTCTGGCCGATCTGCGCTGGACGCTGTCGCGTCCGGGTCTTGGTGCAGATTCGGACTTCGATACGGTGGCCGGCGAAATCGCCAGGACCTGGAGTCGCGGCAAAAGCAGCCTGCAGCTTGGGCTTAGCTATGCGACCACGCTGGAATCGGACGGTGCCATTCAGGATTTCTTCCCGCTGGGGGGGTTCTTGCGCCTCTCCGGGCTGGAGCGCGGTGAGCTCAACGGACCACATGCTGCGCTGGCGAAACTCGTGTACTACCGGCGTGTCGGCGATACGACGGGCGGCATTCTGGATACGCCGGTCTATTTTGGCGTATCGGCCGAGGCTGGCAACGTCTGGCAAACTCGATCGGACATCAGTTTTGACTCGATGATGTTCAACGGCAGCATCTTCACCGGCATCGATACGTTTATCGGACCCATCTACCTGGCCGCTGGATTCGCAGAACAGGGGCGTACCAACTTCTACCTCTTCATTGGCACGCCGCCACGCTGACTATTGATGACTATCGCGTTACTTTCTTGAGTATCTGCGTCGGGGTATCGGTCTTGCGATAGTAGCCATGCCGCACCGCCATGCGCTCGAAAGCGTCATCGCGCTCGCTCTCACTCGCGTACCAGTGAAATTTCTCCCAGTCGTCGCCGAGCATTTTGCGCAGCGTATCGCCGACAGGCAGAGTCACGCGGATGCCGAAGTTGCGTTGGCGACCGGCGGCGGCAGGATCGACAAGGTTGTGTTGATGGCAGATGTCCAAGACGGGCTACCTCGAAGGGTTCAGTCAATAACGGCGGCGAGTATACCGGAAGTCGCTACGCTTCGATCAGGAGGTCTGCCCGCGATCGCCGGCGCCCTCACGGTCGGACCAGCCAAAGAGGCGTCGAGTAACAAACAGGTACACCGGTTTTACCAACGCCATCCAGGCGCGCGCGACTGGTGATGGACGCGCAAGTATGGCGAGTTCGCGCTGCGTCAGATCCTGAGGGCGATAGGTTCTCTTGTGCTTCAGCAGGTGGCGGATGTCCTCGCGGCCTGCAATGCGAAACAGGCGGCCGCGGCGGGGCGCATGCCAGGCCAGCTGAAAATCGATGATAGCCGGGCTGCCGTCCTGGCGTACCAGCAAATTGGGCTCCTTGGCGAGGTCGTTATGGACGACACCGAGGCGGTGCATTTTGCGCAGCAGGCGTGCCGCGCCGACGTAGTAGTCGGCGCTGTCGGGTTTTGCCACGTGCATTGGCGCGCCGGCAATGTAACCGCGAGTCAGTCGGCCCGCATCATAGCTGCAGAGCGCCGGGACGCCGTCGACGCCGTCGAGTACCGCAAGTGCGCGAGCTTCACGTCGTAACAGCGCACGGGCCAGCGGCCGCGTCCACCAGCGAGCCGGGCCGGTATCGCGCAGAATGACGCTCTCATCGCCGTTGGCCCGCAGCCAAACTGCGCCAAACAAGTCTTTTTTGAGTAACTGCAACCCTGTCATAGTCTGAAGAATACCGCGCGCCGCGCTGCAGTTCACATCCCGGTAGTGGCGCAGCGGGCAGGAAATGCAGAGAATAGAGCGCGCACAGGCACGGAGCCGCCCATGGCTGACGATTCCACGGAAAATACAGCAGCGACAGAACGCGACCAGCTCGATTCAACGGGAGAGTTCTTTATCGTCGGCGCGCCGCTGCATGCTGTGCGGGCCGGCTATGTGCGCAGGCAGGCCGATGATCAGCTTTTCGACGCCGTGAGTGCCGGCCACTATGCGCACGTGCTGGCGCCCGACAATTCCGGCAAGTCGAGCCTGATCGCTGCCACTGCAGCGCGGCTGGAAAACAACGGCTGCAAGATTGCGATTCTGGACCTTGCACTCATTGGCATGCGCGATGGTGGCAATGACGCCGGGCGGTGGTATTACAACATTGCCTACCGCCTCGTGAGGCAGCTTCGCATACGCTACGACCTGCAGACCTGGTGGCAGGACAAGTCGATGCTAAGCAATCGGCAGCGCCTCGTTGATTTCTATTCCGAAGTGATCCTGAAGTTCGTGCCAGAGCGGATTGTGGTCTTTGTAGACGAGGTCCAGTGCATCGAGGACCTGCCGTTTGCCGATCAGCTGCTGGCCAGTATCCGTGCGGCACATAATGCGCGCATTACGGATCCCGATTTCTCGCGGCTGGTTTTCGTGCTGCTGGCTGAGGGCGATGCAGACAGCCTGATCACGGACGCGCAGCTATCGCCCTTTGCAATTACGCAACCGTTCTCCCTCGAGGATTTCTCCCGCGAAGATCTGGACCTGTTTGCGACCGAGCTGGATCTGGACAAGGAAGACGCGAACGCTGCGCTTGACCGAATTTTCTACTGGACCAACGGCCAGCCTTACCTCGTGCAAAAGGCGGCGCGAGCGATTGCCCGCGCTGGTATCAAAGGCGATATCGCAACAGCAGTTGATCGCATTGTTGAGCAGCAGCTGGGTGGACGAGCAGCCGTGAACAACGAGCCGCACCTCAATCATATTCATCAGGCGATCGTGAACGATGCTGCGCGTCGAGAGCAGCTACTCAATCTATACGGCAAGATTCGAAAGGGTGTCGACGTACCCGCGGATCTCGGCTCTCCATTACAGCGAAAATTGATTGCGCTTGGCTTGCTGAAGATCGATAGCGAGGGCGCGATCTGTGTGCGCAACCGTTTGTACGAGTCTGTCTTTACTGCCCGTTGGGCGAACGAAAACCTGCCGTTCAGTCTGCGTGTACCATCGATGGCGATCGGGCTGCTGCTGTTACTTGCGCTGGTACCTTTTTGGTATACGCAGTGGCTGCCGAGGCCCTATGTCGAAGTCCTGACCTCGGCCACTGATGACCTGGACAGGGCAAGGGACGCCTATTCGAATTTCCGTTCGTTTCCAGGGCATTCAGATACCGCGGACGGCTTATATAGACGCTTCCTGACAGCGCGCGCACTCGCCGCGACTACGGAAAGCGAAATCACGGAAATTGCGGATCGGTCCCGGACTTTGCCGGGCGCTGCGGATCTCCCGGAGTCGTTGCAGGCGGGATTCTGGGATCGCCGTGCGCTGGCTGCCATGCGCGAAGAACGTCGTGACGACGCGCTGCTGGCGACAGTGCAATCGCTGATTGCGCCGACGCCGTTGCGGCGACAGCGTGCCGCGAGCCTGGTTGCCGACGACTACCCGACATTGCTCGCGAGCTTACCGGAACCACGCAGTTCGAGGACCGTGTTTGACCCTGTCGGCATGATCGTGACTTCTGCCGACGGTGAGACGGTCTCGCAGTGGTCCTACACAAAACAGACGCTTAACAAGCGTCAGGACTGGACAATCACGGCGCTGGAGGTCAATCCGCTGGTGCGGCGCGTCATTGTTGATCGCAAGGGTGTCGTGCAGCGCACCGGACTGACGCTGAACATCAGTCATGCGCGACTTTCCGACCTTCGCATCAAGGTCATTGCGCCGTCCGGCCGTACGGTCGAGGTTGAAACCGGCCTGGAAAGGGCCTCGAGCGACGACGACATTCGCATTGCCGCGGATCAGTTGACTGAACTGGTGGGGGAGCCTCTGGAGGGTACGTGGACCATCAGCGTTCGCGATGAGAGTCCGGGTGTCGCGGGGCAGCTGGTCGGCTGGAATCTGAGGCTCAACTCGCAGGGAATCGTCGAGGATTTTCAACGCGGTCTGAACATCCCGGAGCCAGTGGAACGGGAAACGGACAATATCTGGTTTGACGCGGGCGGACGATACGCTATCGCACGAGCGACGCAAAGCGATAGTGCGCGTATCTGGGACCTGGCGTTTGCCGAGCCGGTTCGTGCTATTGCGGTCAACGAAAGCGAAGATCTGATCGGGCTCGATCCCGGCGCGCGGCGCCTCGTTACCGCGACTCAGGATCAAGTCAACGTGTGGGATACCGCGTCGGGAGACCGAATTGCGTCGATTCCAATCCGGGCGACCAGCGATGGCGTCAAACTCACGGCAGATGGCAAGAACCTGTTTGTTGAGCAGCGTAGCGACGAGGAGACTCGTCTGGAGATGTGGTCACTGGACTCGCGCGAGATGCGGGCTGAAGTGATCGTTGCCGGCGTACCGTCGCTCGTCGCTATCGATGCAACAGGGAAGCGAGTTGCGGCTGCCGATTATGATCGAGCGATTCGAATATGGGATTTTGAGACTGGCGAATTGCAGGGTCAGGTCGATCTGCCCGCACAGCCCAGTTCCATCCAGCTCGCCGCCGGCGGCGACACGCTGAGTATTGTCTATGGCAACAGCGGCATTGCTCTGTGGAAAATCGGCTCGCCCATGCAGCTATTGCATGAGGAGTTCGCTACTGGAGAGTGGCAGCTGGATTTTTCGCCCTCGGGTAGCAGCGTGCTGGTCGGCAAGCCGAATACCGGTTTTCAAATGTACGCGACTGGCGACGGTCGTCCTGTCGGGCCGCTAATCGGATTACAGGATGACCAGCGTGTCGGTGGGTTTCTTGCCTACAGCCTGGACGAGCAGGTTCTGCTGACGGGTAACCGCGACGGTCTTCTGCGTTTTTGGAAAGCCTCACAGCCACCGACCGAAAGCGCTATCGCCGCCGTCGAGGAAGATCCGCTATGGAATCCATCAGCTGGCAACCCGGTTGCTGTCTTGCCAGGTGCTATGGGAATGGCGATCGGGGATGAGGCGGGTCACGTACATATCGTAGCAGTCGGAACCACAGCGGAAGATATAAAAGCGCTTAGTGGCGACGTCAGTTTCGTCGGTCACCTGGCGCCGGTACGCCGACTGGCCGTCAGCGACAATGGTGAGTGGGTGGCCAGTGTTGCCGCCGACAATTCGCTGCGGCTCTGGGACACAGACTCTGGCCAACCGTTGCCCTTTATCGCCCATATCGATGGGACGCCGGTTGTGCGCATCGTATTTTCACCGGATGCATCGAGGCTGGGCGTGTTGAACGGCGACGGCGTGCACCTGCTGAATGCCACAGACGGCGCAGTTGTCGCCGAGTTTGGGCTTGATGAGCCGCACGATGCCATCGCGTTCGCGGCCGACGGCGAGCTGTATCTCGGGGACGCGAGCGGCACGCTGCGCCTGCTCGAAACAGATGCGGACGGGGATTGGAAGCTGCGTCAACTCTGGCAAGGTGCTGCGGGCATCCGTTGGCTGGAGGCGTCGCCGCGTGGCGAGTACCTGGTGCTCGTTGACGAGAATAATCTGGCGAGCCAATTCGTGCTGGGCGAGGGTCGAATCAGTAGCGGCACGCTTGCGTTGCCTGGAGATGTGCAGGACGTTGCATTCAATGGCAGTCGGGTCCTGTTTCGTACCTCGAGGTGGGTGCATCGGGCGAGCATATCGGTCGCCGGCCTGGGTCCACTGGACAGTGCACTTGTCCCTAAAACTCTCAACGGCGCGCGCCTGGTCGTTGGCCGAAGCGATGGCGAGCGGGCCACCGCGAACGGCACGTATCTGCCAACCGCGAGTGCCGGTTTTATCGAACTGGTCGAGCTGGGATTCGACGGCGCGCCAGGCCCGATGTTATTTGGCAACAAGGACGAGCTACTGATTGAATGGCGGCTGCGATTGCAGGGCGTTGCCGCGCTGTTGCCGCAATGATGCAGACGCCAGACTCTAGCGCTCGTCACCTCGCAGGGTCCTGACGAGCAGTTCGAGTTTTTCGGCCGTCACCTCGCCGGGTGGAATGGCCTTGCCAAACGTCACTGGCACGCGTGCGAACAAGCGTCCGGGCATTGTCCTGACGCCGCCATTTTGACGGCGACTAAACCAGCTTCCCCACAGTCTGCCGAGTGCTGCCGGAACCACGGGAACGGCACGTCGCTGGATAACTTTCTCGATACCGGGCCGAAATCGCTGGATTTCGCCATCACGGGTTATACCGCCTTCCGGAAATATGCAGACAACATTGCCGGCAGCGAGCTCGGCATCGACTTTTTCGAATGCCGCTTCCATTAGCTGCCGGTCCTCGCGTGCCGACGCGATCGGAATCGCTTTTGCAGTTTTGAATAACCACCTCAGGAACGGCACTTGAAAGATCTTGTACCACATGACGAAACGTATCGGTCGACGCACTGAGCCGCCGAGAATTATCGGGTCCATGTAGCTGACATGATTGCAGACGATAACGACCGGTCCCTTGCGCGGAATGTTCTCAAGCCCGGTCGGGCGAATGCGATACACAACATTGATGACCAGCCACGCGAGGAAGCGGATCAGAAACTCAGGCAGTAATGAGTAGATGTAAACGGCGACCAGCGCATTCAATACGGCGATAATCACGAACAACTGCGGAATCGAGAAGCCTGCGTTCAGGACGACAATGGAGAGAATTGCGGCCCCAACCATCAGAATGGAATTGATAATGTTGTTCGCAGCGATGATGCGCGACAGGTACTGCCGGTCCGAGCGCTTTTGAATCAGTGCATACAGCGGCACGCTGTAGAAACCACCGAATGCGCCGAGCAGGGTAAGATCCATCAGCACGCGCCAGCTACCGTCTCGTGCCAGGAATTCGGCGATGGTCGCGACAGGGATGGCGTTCACTTCGGGCTGCGCGAAATACAGGTCGACGGCGAAAACGGTCAGACCTATCGAGCCAAATGGCACGAGGCCCAATTCTATTCGATGGCCCGACATGCGCTCGCACAGTAGCGAACCTGCGCCGACACCAACCGCAAAAGCCGCCAGCAACGCGGTAGTGATGGCCTCGTTCCCGTTGATGATCTCGAGCGTATAGCCGGGAATCTGGATCGTCATCGCGGAGCCGAAAAACCAGAACCATGAAATGCCCAGTATTGACAGGAAGACGCTGCGCTCCTCGCGGGCAAAACTGACGATGCGCCAGGTTTCTTTCCACGCGTTCCAGTTGATCTCAAGCTCGGGGTCGACGGCCGCCGTTGCGGGCACCTGGCGGCTGCTGAGGTAACCGATCAATGCCACCACAATCAGGCAGCTGCCCAATATGGTCTGTTTACTGACGCCGAGAACAGCTTCGAGACCCGCGCCAACGGCAATGCCGCCTGCAATCAGGCCGAGGATTATGGCGATGTAGGTACCGGACTCCACCAGTGCATTGCCACCGACCAGTTCGCTGTCGGCGAGCTGTTGCGGGAGATAGGCATATTTGACCGGCCCGAACATCGTCGATTGGCAGCCCATGAGAAACAGAACCAGCAATATCAGTGAGTAACTCTCCGATATCAGCGCGAAGGCGGCGAGCAGCATCAGCGCAATCTCAAGCGCCTTGATCCGCCGAATGAGCATCGACTTTTCATACTTATCGGCGAACTGACCGGCGGTTGCCGAGAACAGGAAGAAGGGGAGGATGAACAGGCCGGCCGCCACGTTCGCAAGCTGCGTATGATTCATCCCTGCAACCAGCACGCCCTGGAACGTAATCAGGATAACGAGACCGTTACGAAAGATATTATCGTTGAGTGCGCCCAGAAATTGCGTGGCAAAGAACGGCGCGAAGCGACGCTGTCCGAGCAGCCGGAACTGGTTAGATCCTGACAAAGAACTCCATCCTGACAATCAGCACGGCGTCACTATAGCGCGAAAAGCGCGAGCCGCTACTCAAAAGTGCGAACTTGGACGAACTCCGCGATACGACAAATTTGATATTATGAACGGTACATCGCGTCGGCTTCCCTGACGCCAGCAGACTAGGGGCACCTCTGGAAGATGATGATTCGGTATTTTGCGTTTTTGGTGATCGGCACGGTGTTAGTCGCCGGCTGTAACAGGCAGCCGCCCCCGCGTTCATCCACCCAATTTGTCGAAAACCCAATGCTACTTGAGGCGGCGATGGTGCGTTGTGCCCAGGATCGGGCGCAAAGTCGCTACGACGCGGAGTGCCTGAACGCGCGCGCTGCGGCGGAGCGTATCCAGGCAAAAGAAGAAGCTCAGCAACGGGCCGAACTTGAGGAACAGTCGGAGCGCAAGCGAAATGAGCTGCGGCGTACTCAGGCAGCCGCTGCTGAAGCACGTCGGCGCGCGCTTGCGGATGAAGAGAACCGCAAGGAGGCAGAGTACCTGGCGCAGTTCGGTGAACTGCCGCCGGCCGATACGGTGGAGGAAGTTGACGAGGCTGCCGGTAACCTGCCGATCGCGGTAATTCCGGAAGCTGACGAGCCTGATCAGTCTGAGCAGGCCGCAGAGACGGTGGGCTCAGACCTCGAAGCGATTCGTGAAGAGTTGCAGCGGCGCTCGGAAGAGGGCAGTAACTAGCCAGACGTTGTCGGCATGGAACGCACGTGCAGATCGCGCTGCGGAAATGGAATCTCGATCTTGTTCGCCTGTAGTGCCTTGTAGACTGCGCAATTGAGTTCATGCTTGACGCGGCCCCGATCGACCGGCATCGCAATCCAGCACAATAGCTCGAAGTCGAGGCTCGAATCGCCGAAAGTACGAAAGCGAACGCGCGGCGTCGGGCGCTCGAGGACGTCCGCGTTATCGGCGGCGACATTTTCAAGCGTATCAATCACGTGGTCGATATCGCTGCCGTAAGCGACGCCGACGGCAACGCGTATCCGATGATGTGGGGACGGACCGCCGGCTTCGTTGATGATTTTGCCATTCCCAATCACGCCGTTGGGCACCGTGATCTCGATATCGTCGCGTGTGAGTATGCGCGTGCTGCGGAGACCTATATCGGTGACGACGCCGCGTTCGCCCGTCTCGAGAATAATGAAATCTCCGGTCTTGTACGGGGCATCCATGATGATCGAGACGCCGGCAAACAGGTTTGAGAGAGTGTCCTTGGCCGCAAAGCTGAGCGCGAGACCGACGATACCGGCAGAAGCGAGCCATGCCGTGACGTCGATATTCCATGCCACGAACATGAAATAGCCGGTTAATGCGACCAGCACAACTTTCATGACGTTGTGGACCAGCGTCAGCATGCCGGTTTCGGTCAGCTTGTTGTCCTTGTTGCGGCGCAGGATGCGGGCGATTAAACCCATCAGCCGGCCGAATGTGCTGTACCAGACAAAAATCGCGATGGTTTTCAGTATGCCGACCGTAATGAACTCGGGTGCTGCCGGCAGTTGCAGGCGACGCGTCGCGAGGGCGAGACCGAGCAAGACGATGGACAAGAAAACCGGCCGATGCATGAGCTTCACGAACTCGTCATCGAAATCGTTGGATG
This sequence comes from uncultured Woeseiaceae bacterium, assembly GCA_964615665.1. Taxonomy (GTDB): domain Bacteria; phylum Pseudomonadota; class Gammaproteobacteria; order Steroidobacterales; family Woeseiaceae; genus UBA1847. The sequence continues at coordinate 10,527 of CAZTQL010000029.1, forward strand.
AACGCTGGACGATGCGCCCGAGGATGCCGGAGATTATCCAGTCAACGATCTTGCCGAGAATAATGAACACGGCCGCGATGATCGCGGCCTGCAGGTAGAGGTTCGGGCCAATCGACTCTGCGAGCCGCTGTACCATCGAAATCAAATCAGTCACGTTAGCAGGGGCCTGCTGCGCTAGTAATTGGGATCGTATTCGGTGTCGTTATTTTCCACGTCACCCGGATCCGGCATGCCGAATGTACGCACATTTGGCTCGGCTTCCTCGGGAGGCACTCCGGCGGCGTCCATGCCGGGGCTGGTCGGCAAGCGGCTCGTTTGCGCCGCCAGAAGCTGCACAAATTTGTTGGCGATGTCCGGCGCGATATTCGGGGAGCTGACGAAGATCTTTTCCGGCGTCATGCTTGCCGATGCGTAAAAAGCCGCATTCGCCTTACGGTCCATCGTCACGCCGGCGCCTTCGATCGCAACGCCTGCGAACAGGCCGCGGCTGCGCGAGTAGGAGAAGACTTCGGCTTCAAATATGATATCGGTCGCAATGCTGGTGTGACGCCCGACCGGACCCGCCGCCACCGACGCGTCGGCGCCGAGAGTGAGCTTGCCGTTGGCGATGTTATCAACGCTCTTGCGCGACTTGAAGACCAGGATAATGTCGGTTGATTGCGCGCCAATTTGCCAGCCGATGCTGCCACCGGTCAGCGCCACGAACGCCGGGTTGCTCCAGGAATTGTCGTCCTGGCGCACGACCAGAATGCCCTTGCCACGGCGCACACCGAGCCCGAAGGCGGCCTTCCTGACATTCGGAACAACTGCGACGGCATAGGCGCGCGCCAGCAGCGTCGGAGGAATGGTCTTTTCCGGGATGCGCAGGAGTTGATCAAGAACATCGGTCGCGTCTGCAACGCGCTTTTCTTCGCGCGATGCGGCCGATGCAGTGGAGGTGAAGACCAGCGCCAGCAAAGTCGCGATCGTCAAATAGCGGCTGTAAGTCATGTGTTTATCCGACAGGGTAATCGCTCAGGAGTTCTATGATACGACAATCAAGACGCGTAGATCAGGTCTTAACCGATGCGGCGATGGACCAGAATGGGCGGCAACGGGTAGTCGAGCGTCGCACAAACGGCGCGAATCAACTCGGCTTCGGCGATGCTTAGCTTGCCATCGTGCGCCGCGGTCGCGCTGATGGCCTGCACCAGCGACTCCTTGCCGCGGTTATTCAGGCCAAGCAGCACATCGAGACTGCGGTCCAGCGCGGCCACAGAATTTTGCCGATCGGCGTCGAATTCGTATTTCTCCGCCCAGGGCCCCAGTGCTGCCAGACCAGCCCGGAAGGCGGTGTGGCGCCGTTCGTCAGAATCGTTGCCGTGGTCCGCCAGCACGGTCACCAGTTCCACGGCAGCGGCCTGTAACGTCGCACGCCGGGCGCGTGTCGCGCGCCGTCGCCCGGTCGGGTCAACCGCCTGGCCCAGGCTGCTCGTAAGGATTCGATAAAAGCAATATTCATAAAGATCGATGTCGCCATCGATTTCGATCATGCGGGTGGCCAGCGAGACCAGGTAGCTGAGCTCCTGGGATGGACGCGATTTTAGCGCCGGAAAAGCGATACCGAGCAGTGGCAGCCGATACTCTTCGCCGGTCTCTCCCAGCTCCGCATAATAGCGCTTCAACAGTTCGGCACGATTGGCGCCCAGCTGCTCTCTGGCAAGCGACAGCTGACGGTCTACGTGCCTTCCTGTCCTGTCGAGAATCAGTGCGATGGTCAGGAAATAGGCAAACTCGGCGGAGTGCGCCGCAGCGTACAGCGACTCGGGAATCGATTGACGCAGATGCTGCGCATACTCGATATGCTCGCTTTCGGGCTGGCCGACCGACTCGGCAATGGACTCCGGCAAAACCGCCGAGCCGCCGCTGGCGAGGGCTGTCGTAATGTCTCCGGCGAATCCGGCGCGAGCCGCATCCGGTGTGGCTCTGTGTCGATGCAGTCGAGCATCGATGGCGGGATAATTCTTTTCCTGAAAGCTAGGGTCCAGTGCCTGGATTCGCTTGAGCAATGGCGGATGTGTGGCGAACAGGCTCGAGTAGCGCGCGCCGCTGCCGAATAGCATGTGGCTGACCTCTTCGGGGTCCACCGACTGAATCATAGAGCCGGCGCTGTAGCCGCCGATCTTCTTCAGGGCATTGGCAATACCGTCGCTCTGCCGCGTGAACTGTACAGCCGATGCGTCAGCCAGGTACTCACGTTGTCGCGACACACTGGCTTTGATGACGCGCGCGAAAAACACACCGACGCCGCCGAGAATAACGAGGCCCAGTCCGATGATCAGTACGACCGGTGTACCGCGGTCGCGTCGGCTCGAGACGATGCTCGTGTGATAGCCGCCGCGCACAATCAGTCGACCGATGAGTCCGAGCACCATAATGCCAAACAGGACACCCATCAGCCGGATATTGAGGCGCATGTCGCCATTAAGCACGTGACTGAATTCGTGTGCGATCACGCCCTGCAACTCATCGCGATCGAGGAGCTCCAGCGTGCCGCGCGTTACGGCAACAGCGGCGTCGCTGGGCGTGAAGCCAGCCGCAAACGCGTTGATACCACTTTCTTCCTCAAGTACATAAATCTCGGGTACCGGTACTCCGGACGCGATGGCCATCTCCTCGACGACGTTGCGTAGTCGGCGGCGCAGCGGGTCTTGAGTATCAGCCGGCACCAGGGTGCCGCCCATGCTGGCCGCGACGCGCCCACCGCCGGTCGACAACGCCGCCGTCTTGAACAGGCTGGCACCCAAGATGAACAGCGTCGTTAGCAGCGCCGTGCCAATAAGAATCGGTGCTTGTCGGGCGGCAACATCGCCCAGTGACATGCCGTAGCCTGCCTCAGAAAAATTGGCCAGCGAAAAACCGACGATGGCCGTGACGCCAAGCACGATCAGTATCGTCGCGATAATGTACGCGGCGACCAGACGCCGCGTCGCCTGCCGAGCCCGGTCCTGCGCGTCGAAAAAATTCACTTACGATCAGGTGAAGGAGACTTCTGGCGCGTCGCGTTTTTCCTCACCTTCAATTTCGAGGAAACTGGCGGCGTCGAAGCTGAACGTATTGGCAATCACATTATTTGGAAAATTTTCCGCCGTGTTGTTGTAGCTTAGTACGGCGTCATTGAAGGCCTGTCGAGAGAATGCGACCTTGTTCTCGGTGCTCGCAAGTTCTTCCTGAAATTGCATCATATTCTGATTCGCCTTCAGATCAGGATAGGCTTCGGCAAGTGCAAACAGCCGACCCAGCGCGCTGCCCAGGGCACCTTCGGATGCGCCCAGCTGCTTGATGGCCTCGGCATTGGCGGGGTCCGCTTTCGCTTTATCCAGGCTGGAAACGGCCGCATTGCGCGCGGCGACGACGCCTTCGAGCGTCTCTCGTTCGTGTTTCATATATCCCTTGACGGCCTCCACGAGATTAGGAATCAGGTCATGGCGTCGAGTCAGCTGCACGTCAATCTGTGCAAAACCATTGCGGACACGGTTGCGCTCATTGACAAGCCGGTTGTAAATGCCGATTGCCCAGAACACAATCGCGGCTATGATGCCGAGGAAAATAAGGAATGAAGTCACTTTGGCGCTCCTTTCTAAATGATCTATCTGTGAAGCATAACCCCCGGTTACTCCCAAAACTAGCGCTACTACTGATGCTCGCGCCTGGCGCGTCGGCAGTGGCGGAGTGGTTGGGCGAGGCCCGGTCCATGATGGGCACCGAGGTTAGCGTGTATCTCTGGAGCGACGACGAGGATGATGGTCGCCGGGCGATCGAGGCGGTGTTCGCCGAGGCCGAGCGCATTAATCGTCTGATGAGCACGTACCTGGACGACAGCGAAATTTCGAGAGTCAATCAACTGGCGGCGCAACAGCCTGTGCCTGTTGGCGAGGAGCTATTCGGACTGATCCAGCGCTCACTCGACGTTGCGGTGCTAACGCGGGGCGCTTTCGATATCACTTATGACAGTGTTGGACAGCACTACGATTTCCGCGAACGTCAGCGCCCTGATGCGGAGACTGTCGTCAAGGAGCGAGAGAATATCGACTATCGCTACGTCCAGCTGAATAAAGGTGCGGGCAGCGTCACGTTCTTAAAGGACGGCGTTCGTATCAATCTTGGCGGCATTGCGAAAGGCTATGTCGTCGAACGCGGCGTGGATGTCCTGCGTCACGTCGGTATCGAGAATGCGATCGTGACGGCGGGGGGAGACTCGCGGCTGTTGGGCGATCGTCGTGGTCGTCCATGGATGGTGGGAATTCGAGATCCCCGCGGTGACGACGAGCAGCAAGTAGCAATTTCGGTGCCGCTCGCTGATGAGGCGATTTCGACGTCCGGCGACTACGAACGTTTTTTCGACGAAAGCGGTATTCGTTATCACCACATTATCCGGCCGAGCACCGGCGCGCCGGCCACGGGCGTGCACAGTGCGACGGTGTTCGGTCCTGATGCTGTAATTACCGACGCGCTATCGACATCGGTTTTCGTGCTTGGCGTCGACAAGGGATTGACTCTCATCGGGACGTTACCCGACTACGAAAGCATCGTTATCGACGGGGCCGGCAGCGTCTACTACTCCGGCGGACTGCAAACGCCGGCGCCGATAGAGTCCGAGTAACGCTTCGAAAATAGATCTGTCGCCGAAAAGCGACGGTTTTTCGCTTTAAATTCAGCCGCATATGCCTATTATTATCAACCGACAGCCGTCGCCGGCGCAGCCAACGCAGGCGATTATTTGACGTAATGCGGCCAGGTGCCACGAGAAGATCGTTCTGACGCACTTACCATGTTGATTCTTAAGGAAAGCGGGGCATTTGTGACGATTGTCACGGCCCTGCGACAACGTGGCTGTCACCATGCCCGTTCACAGGTTGCCGAGCACTGTGTCGTGCAGCGCATGGCGTCGGCCAGAGCCACAGTAAGGAACCGAACAATGCAGCGATTCAGACTATTCGCCGGACTCATTTTTTGCGCCCTGGCATCACTCAGCCTCGCGTCATCGGACCTCGCCGGGCAGCCGGCCCCCGATTTCGCGCTCAAGAGTGCCACCGGCGAGAACCTCAGGCTCTCCGAGTACCGAGGCGATGTCGTAATGATCAATTTCTGGGCCACCTGGTGCGGTCCCTGCCGCCAGGAGATGCCGCTGCTCGACGAACTCTATTCTCGCTATCAGCGTGTGGGTTTCAACCTGCTCGGTGTCAATATTGACGACGACTCCGAGCGCGCCATGAGAATGATTGATGAGCTCGGAGTTTCATTCCCGGTGCTTTTCGACTCGCGCAAGGAAGTCAGCGAGCTCTATGACGTCGAGGCAATGCCGGTCACTGTACTGGTTGATCGAGAAGGCAGGATTCGCCACGTACATCATGGCTATAAGCCCGGCTACGAGGAAAAGTACCTCGACCAGATTCGCGCGTTGCTAAGAGAGTAGAGCCGTGACAAGAGCATTCATCAGAACTCTGACGAGATCGATTGTAGCCACCGCAACCCTGGCACTTGCGGCCACTGCGATCGCGCAGGAATCCGTTCCCGTTGATGCCGGCCAGCCTGCGCAATCTCGCAGCCTTGACCAGGATGTGCAGGCATTGAAAAACGAGGTCCTTGATCTTAATCGAGACCTGTTTCTGCTCGAAGAGGATCTGTTGTTTCCAGCGAACTCGCAGGTGGCATTGTTCGTATCAATGGACGTCGGCGAGTACTTTGCGCTTGATGCCGTGAATATCAAGATAGATGGCAAGGAAGTCGGCAACTACCTGTACACAGTACGTGAGGTGGACGCGCTGATTCGCGGCGGCGTGCATCGTTTGCACATGGCCAATCTCAAGACCGGTGAGCACGAGTTGGTTGCCGTTTTTACCGGTAAAGGGCCGCATGGCCGCGACTACCGACGCGGCGCGACGATGACGATCGATAAAGGTATCGGCGCCAAATACGTCGAGCTGAAAATCACTGACCGGGTTCGCAAGCAGCAGCCGGAATTTATCATCAAGGACTGGGAGTGACCGTTGCCGCCAGGTCGCTCATTGTCTAACTGGATCTGCCTCTGCGTCTGCCTGATAGTCGCCAGCGGGTCGGCCCGGGCGGAGTCCGGCGATCCGAGTCCGATTATTGTGAAGGACCCCCATTACGGCGAGGTCCTGTTTCACTTTTATCAGCAAGACTACTTTCCCGCTATCGTCCGGTTACTCGCGGCGCAGCAACGGCAGCGCTTTGTAGCCCATGACGCCGAGGCGGAATTGCTGCTTGGCGGCATGTACCTGTCCTACGGTCAGCATTTTCAGGCGGCAGAGATCTTCGAACGGTTATTGGTCGGCAACGTCTCGCCCGACATTCGTGACCGGACCTGGTTCTTCCTCGCGAAAATCTGGTACCAGCGAGGCTATCTTGATGAGTCACTGCGTGCGCTTGCCGCGATTCAGAGCGAACTGCCAGAGAATCTGCAACGCGAAGCATTGATGCTCGAAGCGCAGATTCTGATTGATTCCGGCAGTTACGACGCAGCGATTGCTCTACTTAGAAACTGGAAAGGCAAAACGGAGTGGGCAAGCTACGCCAAGTTCAATATCGGCGTAGCCCTGGTACGCAGCGGTCGCGTTGATGATGCCGCTGAGTTGCTGAGTGATCTGGGCACGATGAATCCGTTCAACGACGAGCTGTTGGCACTGCGAGACAAGGCGAATCTCGCCATGGGATACGCGCTCTTGCAGGACGGCCAGGCGAATGTCGCAAAGACTTCGCTGCAGCGCGTGCGTCTGCAAGGACCGTTCTCGAACAAGGCGCTGTTGGGCGTCGGTTGGGCTGATGCCGAGCTTGGTGAATATGACCGCGCGCTGACGCCATGGATGGAGTTGCGGGGTCGCGACCTTCTGGACTCCGCGGTGCAGGAATCGATGCTCGCCATTCCTTACGCGATGGCAAGGCTGGATGCCGTGAGCCAGGCGGCCGATCATTATCTCGACGCGATCGAAGCGTTTTATGAAGAGACGCGGCGGCTCGAGCAGACCATTCGCGACATAGAGGCGGGCGATTTCCTCGATGCGTTCGTCGGCAATGGCTCGCTTGATAGCAGTGGCTGGTATTGGCGGCTCGAACAGCTGCCGGAAGGCCTGGAATCGCGCTACCTGTTTCATTTACTCGCAACGCATGAATTTCAGGAAGGGCTAAAAAATTACCGCGACTTGAATTACCTGTACCGCAATCTCGATGAATGGCAGCGTAACGTTGACGTCTACGCGAACATGCTGGCGACCCGCAAAGAGGCATACGCGGCGCGCGTGCCGGTCGTCGAGGGTGCACTCGAACGTGCCGATCTTGACGGTATGGTAGGGCGCAAGCTGGAGTTGGATTCGACGCTGAATAACATCGAGGCCAGCCACGACTGGCTGGCGCTGGCGAGCGACAGCGAGTTCGCGATGTGGGGAGAAATAACCGGTCTTGCCGAAACGCCGGTGTTGGCCGCCGACTTTCCGGAGGCAAATGAGGCGCGCGACAAGATCGGCTTGATGAAAGGCGTGCTGCAATGGCAGCTGGAGCGCGACTTTGCTGACCGCCTCTGGCGTATTCGCAGGACTCTGCGCCAGACGGGTGAAGCGCTGGTCGACACGCAGCGTTCCCGCCGCAAAATCGACGAGAGTTTGCGAACGGAGCCGCTGCATCTGGACGAACTGGGCGGCCGCGTATCTGAACTTGCGCCGCGCATCGAAAGCACCAAGATGCGGGTCGAGGATGCACTCTCGTCACAGCGGGCATTTTTGCAAGCCGTCGCCGTGCAGGAGCTGCAGGCCCAAAAGCAACGACTGGATATCTATACCGTGCAGGCACGTTTTGCGCTCGCCGCTATCTACGATATTGCAACGTCGGCCGGGGAGAGTTCCCCGTGAGATTGCAGCATCTGTTGTTCGTCGTCCTGGCGCTGGTGTTCGCGGCGCCGCCGGCCATAGCCGACATCAAGAAGAAGGACACGATCAAGAGCCTCGAGAGAAAGCACGTGCCGGTTCGCAGTGGCAAGGTCATCATGGGCAGCTCGGATCTCGCGCGAGACAGTTATCGCGCGTTTCTTGATCTGGTCACGGATGATCCCGAGCTACGGGCTGAGGCAATGCGTCGACTCGGCGATCTGGAGTTGGAGGCGACGGAAGCGGATCAGCTCGTCGAGAATATCGAGTCGCTCGATACGAGCCAGTTTGATAGCGCGGTAACGCTCTTTCAGCAGTTACTGGAGGCCTATCCTGATTATCGCCGCAATGACACCGTTCTGTATCAGCTGGCTCGCGCTTACGAAATCGGCGGCCGAACGGACGAGGCTCTGCAGGTCCTCGACGAGCTCGTCAGACGCTTTCCGCAAACGGCGCTGATCGACGAAGTTCAGTTCCGGCGCGGCGAAATGCTGTTCCTGCGCAAGCGCTACAACGATGCGGAGGTGGCCTATCAGGCCGTGCGCAAGTATGGCGAGTCATCGCGTTTCTATGAGCAGGGTTTGTACAAACTGGGATGGTCGCAATTTAAACTCGCATGGCACGAGGATAGCCTCGAGCCGTTCTTCGAGTTGCTCGATCGCAGAATTAAAGACGTCGATATCGGTGAGGGCGAGCAGCGGCTTGCTAGCCTGCGTCGTGCCGAGCGCGAGCTGGTTGAAGATACGTTCAGAGTGCTGAGCATCAGCTTTTCATACCTGCAAGGTGCAGCAGGCATCGATGAGTTCCTCGCCGGGCACGGTACGCCGGCTTACAGTTACATTATTTACCGCAACCTCGGTGATCTGTATCTCGAAAAAGAGCGCTATGTCGATGCCGCAGAAACCTACGAAGCATTTGTCAAACAGGATTCGAACCACCCGAAAGCGCCGCTTTTGCAGGCGCAGGTCATCGAAGCTTACAAGCAGGGCGGCTTTCCGAGCCTCGTGCTGAATGGCAAGAAGTCCTTTGTCGAACGCTATGGTATGGACTCGGCGTTTTGGGAACGCAATTCACTGCGGGACAATAAGGCGGTGTCGCAGTACGTGCGCGCAAATCTGACCGACCTCGCGCAGTATTATCATGCTGAGGCGCAACGCAATGGCAAGCAGAGTGATTTTCAGGAAGCCGCTAACTGGTATCGCAAGTACCTTGCCTATTTTCCGGATGATGCCGATAGCGCCAATACCAATTTCTTGCTCGCCGAGGTTCTGTTTGAGAGCAGCGATTTCGAGCAGGCAACCATCGAATACGAACGGACGGCCTACGGTTACGTCGATCATGAAAAATCGGCCGAGGCCGGCTATGCGGCGATTCTTTCCTACCGTGAACACGAAAAAGTCCTGACTGGCGCGGAGCAAGTGGCGTGGCACCAACAGTACCTCGATAGCGGTCTGAAATTCGCCGACACGTATCCGCAGCACCCGGAATCCGGCGCGGTATTGACGACGATCGCAGAGGACTTGTTCGCACATGACCAGTTTGATCTCGCGATTGCCGTCGGTCAGTCGGTCGTCGCCAAGCAGCCTGCGGTGCAGCCGCAGCTCGCACGCACCGCATGGACGGTCATCGCGCATTCACAGTTTGATCTCAATAACTTCGTCGAGGCTGAGAGCGCCTACTATCGTCTCCGCGAGCTGACGCCGGCGGACGATGTTGCTGCGGATCGAGAGATCAAAGATCGCATCGCATCAGCCATTTATAAACAGGGTGAGCAAGCCCGCGATACGGCTGATCTGGAAACTGCAGTCACTCACTTTACGCGCCTGGGACGTGTGGTTCCGGATTCGGCCATACGCTCGACGGCCGAGTACGATGCCGCTGCGGCGCTGATCAATCTGCAAGCCTGGGAGCGCGCGGCGACAGTTCTCGAACAATTCCGCAGCGACTACCCGGACAGCGAATACGCTGCCGACGTGACGCGCAAGCTGGCGGTCAGCTATCTTGAGTCGGGTGACGCGTTGCTGGCTGCGGCCGAGTTCGAGCGCATTGCGTCAGCAGTTTCAAGTACTAAGGACGAACGTCGTGAGGCGCTGTGGAAGGCCGCGGATCTGTACAAAGACACGGCGGCATCAAGCGCTGAACAGCGCGTCCTTGAAAATCTGGTCGCACAGTTTCCCGATCCCCTGGCCGAGTCCATTGAAGCGCGCTACCGACTGCTGCAAATCGCCACCGCCAATGGCAACGACGCAGAGCGCCTGGCGCGACTACAAGACCTTGTTGATAGTGACGCTGCAGCCGGCGAACAACGCTCCGCCCGAACGCGCTATCTGGCGGCCAGTGCGACGCTGGCGCTGGCCGACCCGGTCCGGCAGCGCTTCGAGGTGGTGAAATTGAAGCAGCCGCTGGCCGACAGTCTGAAAATCAAGAAAGTGCTGATGGAAGACGTTATATCCGCGTATACGAGCGCCGCCGACTACGGTGTTGCCGAGGTGACTACGGCGGCGACGTTCCGACTGGGCGAGGTTTACGAGACGTTCAGTTCAGACCTGCTGGACTCGGATCGTCCTGCCGCGCTGCAGGACGATGCGCTCGAGCAATACGAGCTGCTGCTCGAAGAACAGGCCTTCCCGTTCGAGGAAAAAGCGATCGAACTTTACAAAGCGAACGCCAGCCGTGCGCCGGAAGGCGTGTATGACGAATGGGTAGAAAAAAGTTTTGACCGATTGGCAGGATTGATGCCGGCCCGATACGCGAAAAAGGAGCGCAGCGAAGATGTTATTACAACGCTGTATTGAGTCAGTTCGCTGCTGCGTGCCATTACTGACACTGGTGTTGCTCAGCGGCTGTGCGGGGGGCAACCTTGTCGCGGTATCGACGGCGGTCGATAGCGGCACATCGACGCAAGCCGCTGCGACTGACGGCGCGCTGGTACCCGCCGCGGCACTCACCCTCTACGAGCAGGCGACGGCGATAATGGCAGCCGGCGATTTCGTCGAAGCGGAGCTGCGTTTCAAGGAATTCCTGTTGCAGTACCCTGAGTATCCCGGCGCCCATGTGAACCTCGCAATCATCGAGACGATGCGACATAACGACGAGGCCGCGCGCGTTTCGCTTGATGCGGCGTTGGCGCTCAACCCCGAATACCCCGCTGCCTTGAACCAACTTGGGCAGTTACTGCGCAGAAATGGCGATTTCTCAGGCGCAGAGGCCACTTATTTGAAGGCCGTCACAGTCAACCCCGACTATGCCTTGGCACACTACAACCTCGGCGTGCTCTACGAGCTGTATCTGCAGCGTCTCGATGATGCATTGACGCACTTCGAGGCTTACCAGGCGCTGGTGGCTGAAGACAAGCAGGTAGAAAAATGGATTGCGGATTTGAGGCGCCGAATCGTGGCGACTCAACGAACGGCAAACGTGGCGGATTGATGGACATGAATACTGACGGACACAAAGTATTCGGCACCGGACTCATGCTCGCCATGTTGTTGGCAGCGTTTGCCAGTTTTGCGCAAGACAGCACGGTAGTGGATGACGAGTTGTTACCCGCGGTCGAGACTTCGGCCGACGCGGCTCCGACACCGCCTGATGTTACGCGGAATACCGCCGGCAATCGGGTGATGGACTCGATCGAACTTGGTCGGACCGAGATTACTGGTAATCAGGAATTACCGAAGGTGATGTACATCGTGCCGTGGAAAAAATCGGACCCCGGCGATTTGATGGGCCGGCCTATTAACACGTTGCTCGATGAGGTGCTGGCACCGATCGACCGCGAAGAATTTATCCGCCAGGTCAGCTACTACGAGGACCTGAGCGGCGACATTGAACAGGAGTAGGAGCGGCTCTTAGCCGCGAATGCTTTTTTTTAGAGCGGCATGTGCCGCGGAATATTCTGTTTTTAGAGGAGCAGGCTAATGAGCACTATCGTGCGCTTTTTTCAGGATGGCGGTCCGTTTATGTACCCGATCCTGCTGGTATTTGCTGTCGGCACCGCAATCGCGATCGAGCGGTGGATGTATCTGACAATGTCGGGCGTCAGCAATCGCTCGTTGTGGAACAAAATCGTACCGTTCCTGAAGGCCGGTAACTTTCAGGAGGCGGCGAAACACACGGCCAACTCGAAAGCCGCCATCGGTTCGGTCCTGACGTACGGGCTTTACCGCGTCAAATCGGCACGCCGACGTGATGATATTGAAAAGGCGATGGAAGAGAGCCTTATGGAGGTTCTGCCGCGGCTCGAGAAACGTACGCATTACATTGCGACGCTCGCTAACATCGCGACGTTGCTGGGGCTGCTCGGCACGATCATCGGCTTGATCAACGCCTTTACCGCCGTGTCGAACGCAAATCCGGCTGACAAGGCAGACATGTTGTCGGCATCGATTTCCGTGGCGATGAATACGACAGCGTTCGGACTGATGGCTGCCATTCCGCTGCTGATGGTGCACGCGCTGCTGCAGACGAAAACCAACGGTCTCGTCGACAGCCTGGAAATGGCCAGCGTGAAGTTCCTTAATGCCGTGACCGAACGGCAGATACAGCAGACGGCCGGGGCGTAAAACATGCTCCGACGCCGCAGAGGCAGTCGTCGCAATGTCGAGACGGCTGATCTCAACATCACGGCATTCATGAACCTGATGGTGATTCTGGTTCCGTTCCTGCTGATTACCGCGGTTTTCTCGCGCTTGGCAGTGCTTGAATTGAATCTGCCGGGCTCCTCTAACGAGCCCGCGGATCCGCAGGAACAGGTTTTTCAACTTGAAGTCATCGTGCGTCAGGACAAAATCGAAGTCGGTGATCGCAACCAGGGGCTGCTCGGTGTCTACCCGAGCATCGCTGTCGGCTACGACTACGGAGCGCTCGGCGACAAGCTTGCCGAATTGAAGGAGCGCTATCCCAAGAAAACGGAAGCTGCGATCCTGCTTGAGCAGGATATTCCTTACGAAACGTTGGTCCGTGTAATGGACACAGTGCGAGTCGCAGAGGCAGTCGAGGATGATTCGATCGTGCGCTCCGAGTTGTTCCCGGACATCTCGATCGGTGATGCGCCGGTTCTGGACGAGGGGGCCTAGACGATGGCGAATTCTGCACGCGCAAAACGCATGGACAAGCACCATCGGCGGCACAAGGCAGGCGGGTCGTTGAATCTCGTGTCACTGATGGATATTTTCACGATCCTCGTGTTCTTCTTGCTGGTCAATTCGTCGGACGTGGAAACGCTGCCGAATACCAAGGACCTGCAGCTGCCGGAATCCATCGCCGAGGAAAAGGCGCGTGAGACGGTGGTCATAATTATTGGGGAATCGGACATCATCGTGCAGGGCACGACGGTGGCCAAGGTTGCTGACGTGATGGCAATCAAAGGCAACGATATTCCCGCGCTGCGTGAGGCGTTGCTGGCGCAAAACGATCGTGTGCTCAGACGGACAGCGGAGAACGAAATCGAACGTCGTGAAGTCACGATCATGGGTGACAAAGACATCCCGTATCGGCTGCTGAAAAAAGTGATGGCGACCTGCACGGGCTCGGATTATGGGCGGATCTCTTTGGCGGTTCTGCAAAAGAGCTCCGACAAGCTGGACAACATCCAGGCGTCGCGCTAGCGATCAGGGACGACTGTAGGAGTCGCAGAATTGGATTTACCGTTTTACAGAGAGTACGAACTGCCGTGGACCACGGGCAGGGAGCAGGAGCGCAAGTTCCATCGCCTGCTCGGCATCGCGCTCCTGATCTGTCTGGTGCTTGGCGTCGTTTGGCCATTTATTCCCGTGCCGGAACCGGACCCGTACGACATCGAGGAGATTCCTGCAAGAATCGCGCAGTTGCTGCTGGAAGAGAAACCGCTGCCGCCACCGCCGCCGCCACCTAAAGAGGAAGAGCCCGAACTCGAAGAAGCCGAACCGGATAAAGTCGTTGAGGCAGAGCCGGAAGCCGCGCCCGAATTGGAGCCTGAGCCTGAGCCGGAACCGGACCGTCAGGAAGTAGCGCGCGCTGAGGCAGAGGCGGCATTCATGCCGTTTGCCGAGGATCTCGCTGACCTGGTTGATAAGGACCTGGTTGAACAAATGGCCGATGATCGGCCGCTGAGCGCGTCCGTCGGTGAGGCTGAACGCAATGAGCGCTCGATGATTACGTCGAAAGCGGGCGCTGCGTCGAGTGGCATCAACACGGCAAGCATGAGTCGCAATACCGGTGGCACCGGAATTGCGGGGCGTTCAACCACCAAGGTATCCAGCCCGGTCGCGGGTATGGGTCAGGTCGGAGGCACCGGGGCGTCGCGCCAGGGATCGAGCGGCAAGGCATCGCGATCTCGCGAAGAGATTGAGCTGGTGTTCGACAAAAACAAGGGCGCTATTTTTGCACTCTACAATCGCGCGCTGCGCCAGGACCCGTCGCTGGAAGGCAAGCTGGTACTTCGCCTGACCATTGCACCAAATGGTCAGGTCACGATGTGCGAGATTATCTCGAGCGAACTGGGCGACGGCGAACTCGAACGCAAGCTCGTGCAACGCGTCAAGTTGTTCAGATTTGCGGCAAAGGACGTTGAAGCGATCACGACCACCAAACCGATCGATTTCTTCCCGGCCTGATGCACGGCGCCGCGATGGCGGCCATACGGCTTGATATTTCCTGGTCGATGCTCTATCACGAAGTATGAGCAACGATCTGCAGGCCGGTACATTGCCCGTGAGAAACCGAACCGCCATCGATGGCGCCAGCAGGCGGCGCCTTTACCTGTTTCGCCACGGCGCTGTCGATTACGTCGACAATAGTGGCAACTGGGTCGAAGATCCGGATCTTGTGGACCTCAACGAGCGTGGGCGTGCCCAGGCGCAAGCCATGGCCGCGCTATTTGCCGGTATACACGTCGATAAGGCGATCTGTTCGGGTTTGCCGCGTACCCGCCAAACCGGCGAGACGGTGCTTGGCGATCGCGCCATAGAGATCGACGTCTTTGCCGAACTCGAGGAAATAAGACCGTCTAATATGGGCGAACCGGCTGGCGGTTACGATCTTTACTCGGATATTGCGTTTTCGCATTGGCGGGCAGAGCAAGAGGATGCGCGCTTTCTCGGCGGCGAGCGCTACCATGACTTTTACGAGCGCATCTCCCGGGCAATAGAGACATTGCTGGCGGATTCGTCTTGGCATGATCTCGCGGTGTTCGCCCATGGCGGTACCAATGCGGCGGTACTGGGGTGGACGACCGGGGTTGGCCTGCAAGCCTTCGGGCTGCTGGATCAGTCAACGTGTTGTCTCAATATCATTGACTTCGATGTCGATGACGGTGGGCGCTTGCTTCGTAAAACGGTGCGCGGCATGAACATCACGGCGGATGATCCATTAATGCGCGAGCGCCATTCCGGCGACATGGAAATGCTCGCGCGCCGAATATTGAAATGGCGGGGCTAAGGTCCGCAGCGAACGCGAAGCTGGCCGAAACGATCGCGTCTAGCGGGTTTCCGCCGATAGCGAGCGATGACGCACGCATTCTTGTGCTCGGTAGTCTGCCCGGACAACGTTCCATCGCCGAGCAGCAGTATTACGCGCATCCACGCAACGCGTTCTGGCCGATCATGAAGGCGCTTTTCGGAATCGATGGTGATTACGAAACGAGACGTCGGCAACTGATTTCGCAACGTGTCGCAGTCTGGGACGTTCTACGGAGTTCAGTGCGCCCCGGAAGTCTGGACGCTGACATCCGGCTTGATGCTGCAAAGGCCAATGACTTCGCCAGGTTTTTCAATGGCCACCCGGAACTTCGTCTGGTCGTATTCAATGGTAGAAAGGCGGAGTCTTTGTTTACGCGTTTTACAGAGGCGAGGCCTTTATCGGCGTCTGCGCGTTTCCTCGCGTTGCCATCGACCAGTCCGGCTTACGCGTCGCTACCGTACTCAGGTAAGCTGGATGCTTGGCGGAAGGCGTTAAGCTCCTGCTCGGGACCATCATCAGAAGGGGATTGAATATGATTGGGTACGTTACTCTGGGGACCAACCAGTTCGACAACGCGGCGAAGTTCTACGATGAACTGTTCGCCGGCATCGGCGCACGTCGCATGATGGAGAGCGACACTTTCATTGCCTGGACGACGGGTCCGACCGCGCCTGCCATCTCAATAATCAAGCCCCACGATGGCAACACTGCAACTGTTGGCAACGGTGTAATGGTGGCGATCGTGATGGACTCGAGAGAAAAAGTCGACGCATTTTACGCCCGAGCGCTTGAACTTGGCGCTACGGATGAAGGCGCGCCGGGGGTTCGTTTCGACAATTTTTATGCCGGTTATTTTCGCGATCTGGACGGCAACAAGTTAAATGCGTTTTGCATGACAGAGAGTTAGTCAAGTATGAATAACGATCTGATACTGCAGCCAATGCTCTGCATGATGTTACTCACTGCAGTTGTGTGGCTCGTGATGTACGCGAAGCGAATTCCGGCCATGAAGAAAGTACGCGTACCGGTGCAGGCTTACACGACCCCCGAAAAAGTCGCGGAGCTTCTTCCTGAAGACGTGAACAATCCGGCCAACAACCTGAAGAACCTGTTTGAGTTGCCGGTATTGTTCTATGCACTGTGCCTGTTTATTCATGTGACCGACAACGTGGACGCAGGCTACGTCATTGCGGCATGGGTGTTTTTTGCATTTCGCGCCGTGCACAGCCTCGTTCAATGTACTTCCAACATCGTGATGCTGCGGTTCTATCTTTATGCGGCAGGGGCGCTGGCACTCTGGTTTATGCTGGTTCGGGCGGTGGCCGGCAGCCTGGGCGCATAGGTCGCGAGGGGTCAGCTACAGAGCGCCATCACCCGTTTCGCCGGTACGAATGCGATGGACTTGCTCTAGATTGGTCACGAAGATCTTGCCATCGCCGACCTTGCCGGTCTTGGCGGCAGCAATTATCGCATCGACAACACGTTCTACCGTATCGTCGGCAACTGCGACCTCAATCTTGGCTTTCGGAAGAAAATCAACGACATACTCGGCGCCGCGGTAGAGCTCGGTGTGGCCGCGCTGGCGCCCGAACCCCTTGACCTCGCTAACGGTCATGCCCTGAATGCCCACTTCACTCAGGGCATTTCGGACGTCATCGAGACGAAAGGGTTTTACAATGGCAGTGACAAGCTTCATGCGACAGG